>JABMNT010000094.1 GCA_013203595.1 Rhodospirillales bacterium | reverse complement strand
GTTCAACATGAGCTACAGCGTCGGCCAGATCCACAAGTACTCGGTCAATTTCTACAAGCAGCTGGAGGCCGAAACCGGCCAGGACGTGGGCCTGCGTCAGGTCAGCAACATTCGCCTGGCCATGAACCAGGACCGCATGGACGAGTATTACCAATACGCCGGGGTCGCCAGCACGATCGGCGTTGAGGTCAACTTCCTGACCCCCGACCAGGTCAAAGACATCTGGCCTCTGTGCAATATCGACGGCCTGGTCGGCGCCATCCAGCACCCCGGTGACGGCTATATCCAGCCAGCCGATCTGACCCAGGCGATGGCCAAAGGCGCGCGCGCCATGGGTGCTGAAATCAACCGCTTCACCACGGTGATCGGCATTGACCAACTGGCGTCCGGCGAATGGCTAGTGCGCACCGATCAGGGCGATATCACCTGCCAGCATGTGATCAGCGCGACCGGCAACTTTGCCCGCCAGACCGGCCAGATGGTCGGCCTTGATCTGCCCGTCATCCCGGTCGAGCACCAGTATATCGTCACCGAGCCGCATCCCGCGATCCAGGCCCGCCACGCCCAGGGCTTGGGGGAAATGGGCGTGCTCCGCGAATCCGATGGCGCCTGGTACATGCGCGAGGAAAACGGCGGCCTGATTCTGGGCCCTTATGAAAAAGGAGCACCCTGCTGTTATGTGGACGGGCCGTCGGCGGACAGCGAGTATGAATTGTTCCAGGAAGACCTCGACCGCCTTGAGCCGCATATCGAAGCCGCCATCAACCGGGTGCCGGCCTTTGGCGAAGTGGGGGTTAAACAGGTATTCAACGGGGCGATCTGTTACACACCCGACGGCAACCCGATCATCGGCCCGGCGCCCGGTCTTCGGAACTTCTGGCTCAACGAAGGCCACAGTTTCGGCATCACCGCCGCCGGCGGCGCCGGCTGGCAACTGGCCGAATGGATTGTCGAGGGTGAGCCGAGCATCGACATGCTGGGCGTGATTCCGCACCGCTTCGGCGCTTACGCCAGCAAGGCCTTTCTGCGCCGAAAAAACGAGGAAGCCTATGCCCATGTCTTCGTCACCCATTTTCCCGACGAAGAACGCGAAGCCGCGCGCCCGCTCCGCACCGCCCCCTGCTACGACCGGATGAAGGCCCTGGGCGCCGTGTTCGGCCAGAAATACGGCTGGGAGCGCCCCAACTGGTTCGCCCCGGAAGGCACCGCAGCGGTCGACGACTGGTCGTTCCGCCGCTCGGGCTGGTTCGAGCATGTCGGCAATGAATGCAGGAATGTTCAGCAAAACGTCGGCATTCTGGATATGACGGCGTTTGCCAAATGCCGTATTTCCGGTCGTGGTGCCGAAGCCTTTCTCGATCATCTGGTGGCCAACCGCATCCCGAAAAAGCCCGGACGGGTCAATCTCTGCCACGCCCTGAACAGCCAGGGCGGCGTGCGCTCGGAGTTCACCATCACCCGCAACCCGGATGGCTCGTTCTATCTGGTATCGGCTGGCGCCATGGAAAGCTTTGACCATGATTATCTGAAAAAGCAGATGCCCGATGACGGCTCGGTCCGCTTTGATCACCTGACCACCCAGATCGGCGTGCTGGTGATCGCCGGGCCGAAATCGCGCGAGCTGATGGCCCGCGTTTCCGATGCCGATTTCTCCAATGCCGCCTTCCCCTGGCTGTCGGTGCAGCAGACCGATATCGGCCTCGCCGCCTCGACCGTTGCCCGGGTCAATTTTGTCGGCGAACTGGGCTGGGAAATCCACCACCCCCTGGAAATGCAGAACCATGTGTTTGATGCACTGATGGCAGCCGGGGCCGATCTCGGGATCAAGCCCTTTGGTATCCGGGCCATGGACAGCATGCGCCTGGAAAAGTCCTACCGGCTGGTCGGCACCGAACTGTCGATCGAATATGCCGCTTACGAGTCCGGCCTTGAGCGCTTTGTGCACCCGGACAAAGGCGATTTCATCGGCCGCGACGCCCTGCTGGCCTGGCGGGACCGGGGCTTCGCCAACCGCTTCGTGACCCTCGAGGTACACGACGTCAGCGATGCCGATGCGCTGGGCAATAACCCGATCTTCCTCGACAACCAGACGGTGGGTCGGGCGACCGGCGGCGGCTACGGCTTCCGGCTCGGCAAATCGCTGGCGCTGGCCATGGTCCTTCCCGACCAGGCGGCGGTGGGAACGGAGCTGGAGATGGACATCCTGGGCAGGCGCCATCGGGTCACGGTGATCAACGAGAGCCCCTATGATCCGGAGAACCAGCTGCTGCGCGCCTGACGGCCAGTGCCTTTCCTATTCAACGGAAAGGCACGGGTTGCATGAGGCGGGATTATGGCTAAGCTTCACAGATTGTCTTTTCAGTTGCGAGCCCTTGCCATGCCCAGTCTTTTCAGCCCCGACCAGCGCGCTGCTTTCGAACGCGACGGCTATGTGCTGATCCGCTCTTTGTTCGATGCCCAGGAAGCGGAAATCCTCAAGACCGCCATGGAAACCGATGAGCAGATCCGATCCCACTTCTATGACCGCAAGGACGAAACCGGTGCGCCAACCAAGATGGCGCTGTGGAACCATCCGGGCGACAGTGCCTATGGCCTGGCCGCGCGTTCTGAGCGGGTGGTCGACACCATGGAAGATATTCTGGGCGGCGAGGTCTATCACTACCATTCCAAACTGACCGCCAAGGAGGCTTATGAAGGTGGCGCCTGGGAATGGCACCAGGACTATGGCTACTGGTATGCAAACGGCTGTCTGTTTCCGCTGATGGCCTCGGTAATGATTGCGCTCGATAAATCAACCCGCGAAAACGGCTGCCTGCAGGTCCTCAAAGGCTCCCACGCTCTGGGCCGGATCAACCACGGGGAGCTGGAAAACGGCCAGGTCGGGGCCGAGGCCAGGCGCACCCGCGAAGCCGTCAGCCGCATGGAAACCGTCTATGCGGAAATGGAGCCCGGTGACGGCCTGTTTTTTCACTGCAACACCCTGCACCGCTCGGACCAGAACCGCTCGGCCAACCGGCGCTGGACCCTGATCTGCTGTTACAACGCGGCCCGCAACAACCCATACCTCGAACACCATCACCCGTTTTATACGCCGCTCGAAAAAGTCGCCGACGATGCCATCAAACAGGCCGGCGTCCGGCTGGCCTCCGCGCAGGACGCCACCTCCTTCATGGATAAATCCTATGCCCCTCCGGAGATTGAAAAGGCCGCCAATGACTGAGATGAATGCGATCAGCAATACGGAACAGGAAATGCGCGTCAACCTGGCCGCCGCCTTTCGCCTGGTCGATCTGTACGGCTGGTCCGATCTGCTGGCCACGCACCTGTCGGCGCGGGTGCCGGGCACCCACGATCAGTTTCTGATCAATCCTTTCGGCATGATGTTTGACGAGATGACCGCCTCGGCCCTGGTCAAGGTGGATATGGAGGGCAACATTCTGTCCAATACCCCCTACCCCATCAACCCGGCCGGATTTACCGTGCATTCCGCCGTCCATATGATGCGCGAAGACGTCGACTGTGTGATCCATACCCATACCGCAGCCGGGCTCGGGGTGGCGACCCAGAAAGACGGCCTGCTGCCGCTGACCCAGCAGGCCCTGTCGGTGATGGCGCACAGCGGTTACCACGCTTACGAGGGCATCGCCTTTGATCTGGCGGAGCGCGAATCCATGGGCCGCGATCTGGGCGAAAATAATGTCTTGTTCCTGCGCAACCACGGCCTGGTCACGGTCGGCAAAACGGTTGGCGAAGCTTTTATGTGGATGTACCGGGCGGAACGGGCCTGCCGCTTCCAGCTGGCCTTCCAGCAGTCCGGTGCCGAAGCCACAAAAATTTCCGACCAACTGATCGAACTGACTTTCGAGCGCAACCGCCATGCCAACAGTCCGGCCGGCTACCGCCCCATCGGCGTCAACGAATGGCCGGCGCTGCTGCGCAAGCTGGATCGAGAAAACCCGGGCTATGCGCTGTAGGGGCGATGCGATAGATTAAAATGGCCGGTTGGGGGCGCATTGAACCCGGAGCGGAAACGCGCAAAACCGGTCTTTACAAGCGTTTTAGCTTTGCATGCCGACAACCGGGATTTGTTTCCGTAAACACATTTAATATCTGTTGTCTCCAAGTCGCGTTAGAGAGAGCGGATTGCGTGATGTTGTGTTCTATATTAGCCTTCCAATCGTTGCCAGTTGGCATTTGCGCGGACCGCACAAGGTCGAACTATAAATAGGGGGCAGACAATGCAGGAAGAGGCTAAAGCCAATCTGATGGAGTCGACGACTTTGCGTGTCGGTATCAATCTAGGCAATATTTTACTTGTGACGGGGACCGGTCTAAATGGCGATCCGGAAGGCGTCGCCCCCGATATGGCGGCAGAACTGGCGCGCCGTCTCGGCGTAAAAGTCTCATATGTAACCTATGCAACCCCGGGGGAGGTGGCGGACGCGGCGTCGCGCGATGAGTGGGATGTGGGACTCATTGCCATAGAGCCAAAACGCGCTGAAGTGATCGGGTTTTGTGATGCCTATTGTGAAATTGAGGCGACCTATCTGGTGCCGGCGGGCTCGACCTTTCAAACCATGAATGACGTGGATCAACCCGGTGTGCGCATTGCCGTCTCGGATCGCGCCGCATATGATTTATACCTGAGTCGGACCCTGAAGCACGCCGAGTTGCACCGTGCGCAAGGGTTGCCTGGCGCCTTTGATCTTTTTGTTTCGGAAAAACTGGACGCCCTTGCGGGTCTTGTGCCCGCCCTCAAGGAAAATGCAACGAAACTGCCGGGCTCCCGTGTGTTGGAGGGACGTTACACGTCGGTGCAACAGGCTATTGGCACGCGCCCCCAATGCAAGGCCCTTAACGCCTTTGCCAACCGCTTCATTGCAGATGCCAAGAAAAGCGGTTTGGTCGCCCGATTGATCGACAAACACGGCGTCGGCGGTAAACTGCAGGTGGCGCGTTAACAGCCGAATTTTCCGAGAAACCTCTTGCCCGATAAGCGAGGGTTGCAATGAACCCGGAGCGGAAGCTTTCAAACACTTTTAGGGCGCATGAATAACTTGCCGTTCGTGCCAATACCATTAGTTAATTTTACGAATGCTTGAGTGGGATAGCACAGTCTTGTAAAGACCTTACATGAGTGGATCGCACACAAGCTCCTACAATTTTAAAAATGTTCTCGTACTGGCTATTTGCCAGGCGCTTTTTTTCAGTGGACGCACCTTAACATTTTTTGCGGCATCTCTGGTCTCGATCGCCATGTTAGGGGAAAACCTGACCTATGCCACGGTACCCATATCTATGATGCTGATTGGCACTTCTGCGGGAACCTTGCCTGCGGCTTTCCTAATGAGCGCCTGGGGGCGCAAATGGGGATTTGCATTTGGCTCTGCCGTCGGCAGTATTGGGGCTTTAATTGCGGCCCAGGCCGTAGCTATGGATAACTTCATCTTATTTAACATAGGTATTTTGGTGTCCGGTATTTATGGTGGATTTGCGCAACAGTACCGTTTTGCAGCTTCGGAGATCGCACCAAAACATTTGAAGGAAAAGACGGTTTCCATCGTCATAGCGATGAGTGTAATCGGAGCGTTCGTAGGCCCGGAAACCGCGCTTTTGGCGAAAAACTGGATAACAGATGTACCCTTCCAGGGCGCATTCTGGGTTTTAGCAGGTTTTAATGCGCTGTCGGGTGTTGTTATTCTTAACGCGAATATTCCCAAATTTGTGAAGAAAAACCCTGGGGATACAGGCCGTCCCCTCGCAACGATTGTGGCCTCACCAACGTTTCTGATTGCTCTGATCGCCGCCTTATTGGGCTACGTGGTGATGAATTTTCTAATGGTGGTGACACCGCTAACCATGGATACACTTGAGACCGTGGTTTTTTCCCATGAAAACATAAAACTTGTCATTCAGTGGCATGTGGTCGGTATGTTTTTACCGGGTTTTGTCACCGGGCATCTGATTAAGAAATTTGGTGTTGTGCGTATTATTGCGGCAGGCGCTGCCATTCTCCTCGCTTCGGTCGTCGTCGCCTTGAATGGGCTTACCTTTTATCACTTTTTGGCATCTCTTGTTCTGGTCGGCATTGGCTGGAACTTTACTTTTACCGGCGGCACAATTCTTATCACTGAAGTTCACACGCTGGCTGAGCGGGCAAAAGTACAAGGCACAAATGATTTTTTGATATTCACCGGTCTTGCAATTTCTTCGTTCATGGCCGGAAGCGTATATCATTTCCTGGGCTGGAGCTGGATAAATTATGCGATGCTGCCTATCATCCTGACAATTCTTCTGTCGGCACTCTGGCTTCGTTCCGTTCGCCGCAAAGAACAGGCCTCTACCGCATCGATGGAATGATTGGCTCATGTCCGACCGACCCATAAGCGTAAGCCTTCCCGTGTGATCAAGCTGAAAAGGCTACCATCCTGCCAGTCTTTTTTTTCAGCATCTGCTTTTGTTATTTATTTTCAACCTGTTAAAAGACCTTTTTGGCGAAACCTGATGATAATCGTCAACTGTTAGCAGGCGCCGGGGTGTGAATGTCGCCTTCATCTCAGAAAATGTCCGTAATTGGACAGCCGAAACCCCCATTTGAAATTATCTGAGAATTGGAATTGATTTTAATTCCGGCGTTCACACCGCAGGAGCACCCCATGGCAGACGATCAGGACGACATCATCCTCGCCAACCTTTCCGACGACGAGCTGACCGAGCAGATGCACGACGACCTG
>JABMNT010000093.1 GCA_013203595.1 Rhodospirillales bacterium | reverse complement strand
CTCAAAAAGACCGAAGGTTACAGGTGGCAAAGTTTTACTTCGCCTGCGTCGGAAAATCCGCCGCTTCCGTGGACTAATTTGTCACCGCCGCACACAAATGCAAAGTGTTGGTTAAATCAACACCTGCGAATTTTAATACAGATATTTATACGTTTATACCTTTATACGATTTTTTGCCTGTTCGTATGGCTGCAAAGAGAAAAGGAGCTAATTCCTTATTTTTTCTATCCCTCTATATTAATATTAATTTTTAAGTATAAAACGTATAAACGTATAATTATTAACAATAACTCTTTGTTTTCTGCGGGCTTCAGGAATTATACGTTTTCGATATTCTCCCTCAAAAACGTATAATTTTGCCCCAAAACGTATAATTTCTCCACTATTCTATGCGGTAAGCCCATATAATTTTGCCGTAGATATCTTCTTTTACGAACTCTTCGTCATTATCATCAAGTTGGCTCTGATTATGTGATGACAACACAAAGCAATTCGCACTAGATTCACCACCCCATTTCACTTTGGCTTCCACCACGGTCAACTTCTTATCTTTGATGTAATCTCTGGCAAGCTTATAAAATGTATTTCTGGCTACGGGATATCCGTTCCCGTATTCCTTGTTCCAATGTTGATACAACGCCAGCAACGTTGATTGCTTGATGTATCTAAAATTCGGATCGTAGAACACGGTATCAAACACGTTGATATAGAACTTCTGCTGTATTTTTTTCAGGTTCTGATAATCATCAGAATGCAATGCCTTCATATAGGTGACATCACCATACTTGTCGGTAAGCGCAGCAAGCCATTTTCCAACTTCTTCTTTATCGCTGAGAATATGTTGACCAGTTTCACCTATCCACTGGGCGGCAACGTCAATCGTTGGGAACATATGTTTATCGTGTTTAACCAACCACGCCTCAATTTGAGTATCAGCATTAATAATACTGTATCGTCTATCAATATTATTCCCTGCAAGCTTTACGGAACCAAGGATGTCATTGCCACTGATCATGTACAATGCAGTGTTATTCACCTCGAAGGCATCAATCCCTTTACGCTCTACAGTAAGCTTGTCACTGCCAAGGATGGCATGGAGCCTATTTTCCTCAACCTTCTTGTTGACGCTCTCGTTGATGAATACAAATGCCTTACCAATCAACAGACTGTTGAACTGACCAATAATTTTATCCATCGGCACATTATCAGCAACTGATTCCGACCCAAACATCGTGCTTGCAACCTTGGATACAAACAGGCTCTTACCTACGCCGCCATCGGCACCACCAATTACCAATGTTGGAAGAAGATTATTCTCTGGATGCTGATATTTGGATAACAGGACTTTTTCAATATGTTCCTTGTTGGTTTCGCTTCCACCGCCAAGGCTCAACATTAGACAATCAAAGAACCAGTGATGATCTCCTGCCTCCGGTACTAAAGGGCAAAACGCTGTCTCCATTAAATTTAGTACATCACCGGAGCCATTGTTCCAGCTATAAGTCACATCGTGCCTGACACGCCCAAGTTCATTTATAATGCGTTTAAATTCTAACCAGATACTTACGCCATCCAGCAAGACAGGTATTTCCATTTTTAGAGCTTCAGATTTTACACATTTCCATGACCTGTCTTTCGCCCTGAACCACCACCTATCTTGTTGGGTGATGTAATAGACATCATGGTCTTCTATCACCTGTGACAATGCCGCTTTTGCTTCTGTGATAGCTTCAAAATTATCGTCCGGTATTAATGATAACTGATCAATTTTCTGATCAAGTTTCTCAAGTTCTTTGTATCTTTTATCAATTTCTAAAAGACGTTTGTTTTCTGCTAAATTCTTGTCGTCTTTGGTGTTAGCGATTATCTGTTCAAGATTACCCTTTCTTTCTGTTAATGTTTCTAAGTCCATTTTGATTCCTTATTTTATTTTTATTTTTTAATACTTTTAATTTGTTCCTTAATTGCGCATTTTCTGATGACACACGGTTTGCAATTTCCAACGCATGCTGTTGAGCAATTCCAATAATGCTTGGCGCACTGTTGGAAGCATACTTTTCAATAGTCGTAGGGCGATTAGTTTGATGGTAACAACCAGTCCGATTATCTATACCCAACGCCGTTTGTGCGACCTCATTATTGGATGGTTGATAGCCATCACGGATGGCAAAAACACAGGTAGATATCAGGAGCTTATAAAGCCCTGCCGTCTTACCATTGCCACCGGATATACCTTGGTATTCGTTGAGCCTCTCCAGTGCCATATACTCAATTAATGTTGAGTACTGAGGTTCTTTGTTATCGGGTTTGCTTTTTTGTGTTTCAAACTTTGACCAATCAACGGGTGCCGCAGGTAACAACTCAACAGTCGTTTCGGGGCAGCAATCAATCCATTCCCCAACAGGCCGAATATTGCCTCTTATATGGATCGGCTTGAATGTATATGAATTGTATATTGCTGGAATGAAACACCAGCTATCGGAACCTAGCTTTGAGGTATCTGCGATTAAACCCATAGAATGATTCAATCCATGTGCTGCCTTAAAGTACAGGTCAGCACTGAAAAACTCTGCCACCGGAACTACGATGCGGTATTTGTGCATTTCCGGTGAATGTGACGCTGTTGCATATATATATGCTTCCACACCCAACACATTCAGACGGTCTATATCTCTGTTAATATCCCCATTTGTATCAACATCAAGAAACAGCCAACCCGCACAAAATAATGCGTTCGCTTTCGCCCGATAGTTATTCCTAAAACAAATAGGTGAAATTAATTCAGCATCATATTTGCCATGCATATATTGGGTTGATGCTTCATTTAATATATCAATCAAATTCTTCCAGCTAGATTTTATAAACTCACCATCTTGCTGCCAATATATTAATGGGTTGCCGTTTTTATCCTGCTTACCACTTTTATCTTTCTCTGGCGGTCTAAAAAAACTAACGCCATATGTCTCTTCAAATTCTTTCAAATTCTTCTCCTTCATCCAATTTATAAAAAAGGGGCTGTAGCTAATATGAACCGCTACAACCCCATATGTTTTCTTTTGGACAAAGAAAAATAAATCTAATCTGTGATATCCTTTGTCCAATTACATAGGGTTCATGCCATGCTCTACTTCTATTTATCATTATACCAAATCTGATATTCAAAAAGCTATATAATAATACATTATATTTTTGTATAAATGACTCCAAATACACAATCATCTATGATATAACTGCTTATGCAACAAATTCAGGAGACATAAATGAACAAAGTATACGTCCTAAAAATCGATGATGATCCAATCTATGGACCTGTATTCCTCGGTGCCGTAGTTTCAAAATCTCCATTCGCAGCTAAACTGAAACTTATTTCAGAATTCAAAGCTGAAACTGGTGAAGCTCCAGAGAATGCAGAACTACTTGAGTTTAAAATTGCAGAGTGAGTGATTATAGGAAAGCCATAGGGACACCGTGAAATGTCCCTATAGAAATTTGTTATGCCGTCTCTTCCTTTACTATCTTATAAACCGTGGTTCCTTCTGACTTTAAGATAGAGTTTTCAATATCCTTTAGTGCCTGTTCTTCACTCTTTGCATAGACAGATTCTACTCCTGTAATAGCTCGTCCACTCAATCTTATACCTTTTGGGCGGCACAGGTTTTTTCCTTAGTGTCGCATTTCCACACACAATCATATCAAAGTCTTCGACTCGTTTTTTAAATTGGTGTTTGGTTCTGTTAATTGCTTTTCTATAATAACGTCCATTAGGGGGATGGTTAAAATGCAGATGATTATGATCATATAATTTTTGCCATTCTGCATCTATTGCTGTTTTGTCAATATAGACAAATGCTTCAACATCAGCGTAAGTCATTTTGATAATTGATGGCTCTATATATTCATCAACATAAGCAATATGATTGCTTGTAATCATGACCTTATGTTCCTTGCACAAACTATGAATTATGAACTGCGAACCCAACCATGAGGCGTTGCAAGCCAATTCTCCATAGTCGTTCTCAATTTCATCCCAAAGACCGTCTGTTGGTTTGAAAACCAAAAATGTTCCTATAGACATTTTACGCAGCCTTCCCAATCAAAGTAGGAACCATTGACTGATTAAAATCCAAAAACAAATCAAATGCGGCAATATCTTCTTTTGAATAATCATTACGCCAAATATGTTCATTAGGGTAATAACGAACATCTTTGAAATATGTTCCACCATCAGAAATGATGTTCTTGATATTGAACCAATATGAATCTTGGTTCCACTGATCGCCCGTATTTTGTTCTCTTCGGATATCAACTGTTGAACCATCAAGAAATTGATATTCGCCATCTGGGAGTTTTGATAATGAAAGAGTTATGTATCCGTAAACTCTTGGATTATCGTTATGAGTATTCTTCAATAAGGCTTGAACTTGTTCGACGCTCATCACGTTTTGTACAGGGTGATGACAACGTGACAAACGGCTTTTCATTGCCTTTCTAACTTCGGCTTCTGGAATTATATATGTCATTTTACTTCTACTTTCATTAATGTTGGTTCATATAAATCGTCCTTCCAATCAGACTTTCACCTGATTTTAAGGTTAGCCACACGCACCCCTAAAGATACGTTTGGGCTTCGTCGTTACCCATTAGACATTCCCCCCACAAGAGGTTTGCCCTACGGCATAGTCATAATCTGGTGGGTTTGTTTCATTGATAAACGTTTGGAGTTTGTCTCTCACTCCTTGAACTTGGGTAATAACTTCCCAAGACTTAAACGCTCCCTGCTCACAAGCAAAATCAATTACAGTGACAGCGTTTACGATATCAATTCGGTTTAATTCATTCTCTGAATCAGAGTTCTCTAGGGAAGTTAAGTTAGTCATAGTTATCTCCACGAACCGTTTAGCCCTGCATCATTGCAGGTCTATTTTTTTAAAGGTGGTTCTGTGAAATGAGGGAGAATCGAACTCCCCTGAATAACCATACACTCCTAATAGCTACACCAATATATACAACTGAAAAAGATTGTCATCGATATACGACAAAATATGCATATAAGAATCTTTTCGTGATCTTATTTGTATTTCTAATAACCTTTAATCATACAAGCGGATTGGCTGTTCTTGCCATTCCTTGAACCGTCATAGATAACAGATGTATATAATCAAGTTTGATCGTGGCGCATCCGAATCCGCTTGTATTAAAATGGTCAAAAATCGTAGTTTATTCGCAAGGTATTTCATTAATACTTGAAAAAATAATCTTACACGACTATTACACGGATGACTTTAGACATGCAACATATTGATTTTATTATATTTTTTGGTGTAGCCGAATGGGGCGATCATCCGGACACGCCTGTGGAAACGGGTTAGCCCTCTTACACCTATTCAGGTATGATTTCTCATGGCCGCAAAAATATCCTCCGTCATCACCTATCTGGAAATGACCAGCCGTCCGTCATCCCCAACCCCGGCGCGACCGGCGGTTAAAATGGCGCTGATGCGGGCCGAAAAGCCGACGCTGTCATTTTACCGTTACCTGTACAACGCCATCGGCGAGGACTGGCTGTGGTGGGAACGCCGGGCCCTCAGCGACAGCCAGCTGAGTGCGATTATTCACCACGATCTGGTCGAAATATACGTGCTCTATGTGGGCGGCGTACCGGCCGGCTACGGCGAACTGGACCGGCGTCAGGGCAACGACATCGAGCTTGCCTACTTCGGCCTTGTGCCTGAGTTTATCGGCCAGAAACTGGGTGGCTATTTTTTACGCTGGATGATTGACCAGGCCTGGTCCTACGCACCGGAACGGATGTTTGTGCATACCTGCACCGAAGACCACCCGGCGGCCATCCACAACTACCAGCGCCATGGCTTCGAGCCCTACAAACAGATAACCGAAGAAATAGAAGATCCGCGCAGCAGCGGCCTGATTGGATAAGCATTATGGACATTGGAATCGCCAGAGAAATCAAGGCCCAGGAAGGCCGGGTCGCGCTGATGCCGACCGACGTCGCCAGCCTTGTCGGCGCCGGACATCAGGTGCAGATCGAGACCAATGCCGGGCTCGCCTCGGGTGCCGATGACGCGGCTTATACCAGCGCCGGCGCCCGGATTGCCGCCAGCGCCGAAGCGCTCTATGGGGCGTCGCAAATGATCGTCAAGGTGAAGGAGATCATGCCCGAGGAATACGGCTTTCTGCGCAGCGATCAGATTATCTACACAAACCTGCATACGGCGCTCAACCGGCACCTGACCGATCAGCTGCTGGCCCTCAAGGTTGCCAGCGTATCGGCGGAGAACACCCATGAAGACGGTTCTCCCAATTGTCCACTGGCGGGCGAGATCGGGGCCTTTGAAGGCGTTCGCCTGTGTCTGGCGCCGCATGGCGGGACCGGTCGTCATTTCATGGAGCATTTCGGTGCGGCGCCACTGAAAGCGATTGTTATCGGGCTCGGTGCGGTCGGCCAGGGCAGCCTGCGCACCCTGCTGCGGCTGGGCTGTTCGGTAACCGGGCTGGATATCGTTGCAAGGGCCCGCAAATCCACGCAGCTGACCTGGGCCAGCCATGCCTACCGCTCCGACCATGTGGCCAGTCTGGCGAGCCATCTTGGCGATGCGGATCTGATCGTCAACTGCGTACTCTGGCCGAAACACCGCAAGGACCATCTGATCAGCCGCGCCATGCTGGCACAATTGAAACCAACCGCCGCCATCGTCGATATTTCCTGCGATACGGCCGGCGCCATTGAGACCTGCCGGCCGACCACCTGGGCCGAGCCCGTCTACACGGTTGATGGCATCCGCCACTTTTGCGTCGATAACATTCCCGGTGCGGCGCCGGCGACGGCATCGGCCGGCTATAGCCGCGCCATCCTGCCTTTCGTTGCCCGCATTGCCAACGAAGGCCTGGTCGCTGCCTGCAAGGCCGAACCCTGGCTGGCCAGGGGCCTGACCACCCACAACGGGACCCTGACCCTGTCGGAAACCGCCCAGGTGCAGGATCGCGCCTTCACCCCGGCCGAAATTTATCTGGAGCAGCTGACGGGTCAGCCCGGGTAAACGCAGCTGGCACTGGCTTTGCTGGGTTGCAGGGCATTCAGAGCAAGGCGAAGGCTGGCGGATTTAATGCCGACGCTGGTATTTAGTCGGCTTCACCGGTTTTCTTGCCTTCGATCACGTTCGCCTGAATAAACTTCATTTGCGACATAATGAAGAAAAACGTCAGCCCCATGATGCCGAAGACTTTGAAGTTAACCCAGAAATCCGTTGATTGGGTCCGCCAGACCAGTTCGTTGATAATGGCCATGGCAAAAAAGTAGCCGGCAAACCGCACCGTCAGACTGCGCCATGCGGCATCGTGCATTTGCCAGACCGAACCCATCACCGATTTCAGAAACAGTTTGCCCATCATCAGCCCGCCCATCAGGATCAGCCCGAACAGGGTTTGAATGATGGTTGGTTTCATCTTGATGAAGGTCTCGTCCTGCAACCACAAAGTCAGACCACCAAAAATACCGATTATGACGGCGGTAATCAGCGGCATCATGGGAATTCGGCGTTCCAGGACATAGGAGACACCCAGCGCGATTGCCGTCGCCACCATAATCGCCGTCGTTGCGGCAAATAAATCACCCAGGTAATAGGCGGCAAAGAAGACCAGAATCGGGCCGTATTCGACGGATGGCTTAAGCCATTTCAGTGAGCTGCGCGGTGTTTCCATGCTGTGTTTTTAAGTGCAATTTCAGAAACCGCAAGGTTTCAGTTGAACAAAAAAAAACCGGACTGCCGAAACAGACCGGTTTTTATCGAAAAATTTCCTAATGCGCCAGGATTTGGCTCAGGAACAGTTGCGTACGCTCGTGCTGCGGATTATCGAAGAACTGGTTAGGCTCATTCTCTTCAATGATCTCGCCGCCGTCCATGAAGATCACCCGGTTGGCAACGGTTTTGGCAAAACCCATTTCGTGGGTCACACAGATCATGGTCATACCCTCTTCCGCCAGTTCGATCATAACATCCAGCACTTCCTTGATCATTTCCGGGTCCAGGGCCGAGGTGGGCTCGTCAAACAGCATGATTTTCGGACTCATGCAGAGCGAGCGGGCAATGGCGACACGCTGTTGCTGGCCACCGGAGAGCTGACCCGGAAATTTCAGGGCCTGCTCCGGAATTTTCACCCGTGTCAGGTATTTCATGGCTGTTTCCTCGGCCTCGCCCCGGGGGATATTGCGCACCCACATGGGGGCCAGAACCAGGTTCTCCATAATCGACAGGTGCGGGAACAGGTTGAAGTGCTGAAAGCACATGCCGACCTCGCGGCGAATTTCATCGATCTTCTTCAGATCATTGGAAAGCTCGATCCCGTTGACAATAATCTGCCCCTGCTGGTGCTCTTCCAGGCGGTTGATACAGCGGATCATGGTTGATTTGCCGGACCCGGAGGGCCCGCAAACAACAATCCGCTCGCCATGATGCACCTTCAGATTAATATCCTTGAGCACATGGAAAGAGCCATACCATTTGTGCATTCCATTGAGTTCGATCACCACCTCTTCGCCGACTTTCATTTCCTTGGTCGGCGCTTGCAGGTCGGTAGCACTTGCATTTGAATCAGACATTTTTGTCTCCTTGTATCCTTGCGGATGAAATGGATTCCAGACCTAGTGGCCGGTATGAAGTTTACGTTCGAGGTGCTGTGAATACTGGCTCATGCCAAAACAGAAACACCAATAGACAAGAGCGGCAAAGGCAAATCCCGTGGTCAGGTATCCCAGCCAGTCCGGATTGGAAGATCCCGCCTGGATCATCGCCAGGAAGTCCAACAGGCCGATAACACCGACCAGCGTGGTATCCTTGAACAGGCCGATGAAGGTATTGACGATCCCCGGGATCACCATTTTCAATGCCTGCGGCATGACAATGAAATACATCATTTTAACGAAGTTCAGACCAAGCGCCTGGGCCCCTTCATATTGTCCCTTGGGTATGGCCTGCAGGCCACCGCGCACCACTTCCGCCATATAGGCCGACGAAAACAAGGTCACGCCAACCAGGGCGCGAAGCAATTTATCAAAGTTCACGCCTTCCGGCATGAACAGCGGGAACATGACCGATGACATGAACAAAACCGAGATCAGCGGCACACCCCGCCACAGTTCGATAAACGCCACACAAACCGCTTTCACAACCGGCATGTTGGAGCGCCGCCCAAGCGCCAGCAGAATGCCGATGGGCAGGGAGGCAACAATGCCGGTGATTGCAATAACCAGGGTCAGGAACAAACCGCCCCAAAGATTGGTCTCCACATACATAAGACCGAAGGAACCGCCCACATACAGATAGAAACAAATGACCGGAAACGGGATCAGCAGAAAAAGCGCAAACCATTTTTTGAACGGAACCTGCGGGATGACCAGGGCCAGCAGAGCAACACCAAACATCACATAGGTTATTTTGATGCGCCACAGCTCAGATTCCGGATAGCGTCCAAACATGAACGGTGTCATCCAGGCTTTGATAAAAGGCCAGCAGGCGGCGGCGATGGGGCCACCGGTTTCGTTCTTGCAGACCGTATTGTCGTCTCCGACCCAGGCGGCGCTGAAAATCAACCAATCGAGCATGGGCGGGATCAGCAGATAGATCAGATAGATCGCAAGCAGGGTAAAAAATGTATTGGCGGGCGATGAGACCAGATTTGCACGCATCCAGCCCACGACACCAACCAGGGACGCGGGAGGCGGCAGATCCGGGTGCATCCCGACTTCGTATTGACGTTGTTCAGCCATAACCTAACGCTCCACCAAAGACATACTTTTGTTGTACCAGTTCATAAACATCGAAATGATGAGACTGACCAAAAGATAAAAGCCCATTGTAATTGCAATGATTTCAACGGCCTGGCCGGTCTGCATCAGAACGGTGCCGGCAAAAACCAGAACGATATCCGGATAGGCGATAGCCGCCGCCAGTGAGGAGTTCTTGGTCAGGTTCAGATACTGACTGGTCAGTGGCGGGATAATCACCCGCAGCGCCTGGGGAATAACCACCTTGCGCAGCGTAATACCGGGCTTGATACCCAGCGCATAGGCGGCTTCGGTTTGACCGTGACTGACCGACTGGATACCGGCGCGTACGATTTCGGCAATAAACGCGCCCGTATAAGTCGCCAAAGCCAGGGCCAGGGAAACCAGTTCCGGCGGAACTTCGGTTCCGCCTGTGAAATTAAAGCCGGTCAATTCAGCATGATTCCAGCCCATGGGAAAGCCCATGACGGCTGCGGCAAGGATCGGCAGGACGATAATCAAAGCCAGCGACGTCCAGAAAACCGGAAACGGCTGGCCAGTCTGTTCCATACGCTTCTTGGCCCATCTGGCGAGGAAGATAATGCCGATGATCGTCAGGATGATAACCGTGGTCACCACACCAAAGCCGGACTCGAATTCCGGCGACGGCATAAACACGCCCCGGTTATTAACGAAAATGGTGCCGTTAAAATCGAGACTTTGACGAGGCCCCGGCAGGGCCCGCAGAACCCCGAAATACCAGAAGAAAATTTGCAGCAGCAGGGGAATGTTGCGCATCATCTCGATATAGATGAGCGCCAGCGTCGAAATCAGCCAGTTCTTTGATAACCGGGCGACTCCCATGATAAATCCGATGATGGTCGCGAAAAGAACGCCGATACCAGCCACCAAAAGGGTATTGAGAAGGCTGACCAGCAGCGCATATCCGTACGTGTTTTCTTCGCTGTAATCCAGGAACGGGCTGTAACCAATGGCAAAACCTGCCGTCGTCTCCAAAAACCCGAAACCCGATGCAATCCCCTGGCTCGCCAGGTTATCCATCGTGTTGTTTACAATATAACCTCCAAACAGGAGGATCGATCCCAGTACCAGCACCTGAAAGAATAAGGCGCGGGCTACCGGATCGTTGATCAGCGCTACCTTTGGCGGTGCTGGCTGATTAATTGAGTCTACTGCCACGGTTCACATCCCCTGTTTTATTATAATTTGAGCCGAGGGCACGGAGAGGATGCACCTGAACACAGGTGCATCCTTCCATGTTATTATGAAGTTGTCCGCTTAGCGAACTGGCGGTGCATACAAGATACCACCTTTGCTCCACAACTTGTTCAAACCACGTGGCAAGCCGATCGGAGTGCTTTCACCCAGGTGCTTTTCAAACACTTCACCGTAGTTACCAACCTGTTTGATGATGTTGTAGCTCCAGTTGTTGTCGACGCCCAGGTTCTTGCCTGTGTCGCCTTCAACACCGACCATCCGCATGATACCGGGGTTCTTGGAATCGGCTTTCATGCTGTCGATATTTTCAGACGTCAGACCAAGCTCTTCAGCTTCGATCATCACGTTCAGCGACCACTTCACGAGATCAAACCATTGGTCATCTGCGTGCGGGACAACCGGTCCCAGTGGCTCTTTGGAAATGATTTCAGGAAGAACCTGATGCTCAGCCGGGTTTTTCATCTTGGTACGCTGGGCAGCCAGAGCCGACTGGTCAGTTGTGTAAACGTCGCAACGACCTGCGTCGTATGCGGCAACAACTTCGTCAGCTTTCTCAAAGAACACGCCCTTGAACTTCATGCCATTGGCACGGAAGTAATCGGACAGGTTCAGCTCGGTCGTGGTACCCAGGTTTGTGCAAACCGATGCACCGTCAAGCTCAAGAGCGCTTTTCACACCCAGGCTCTTGCGAACCATGAAGCCCTGACCATCATAATAAGCAACACCGGCAAAGTTCATGCCCAATGCGGTATCACGGACCAGCGTCCAGGTTGTGTTCCGTGAAAGCACATCAATTTCGCCCGACTGCAGAGCCGTGAAACGCTCTTTCGAGGAAAGCGGTGTATACTTGACTTTCGTCGCGTCGCCGAATAACGCAGCAGCAACTGAGCGACAAACGTCAACGTCAAGGCCACTCCAGTTCCCTTTTTCGTCCGGATTGGAGAAACCGGGAACGCCCTGGCTGACGCCGCACTGAATGAATCCTTTGGCCTTAACACGGTCAAGAACCGGGCCAGCGCTGGCAGGTGTAACAATTGCAGTTGTAACTAACGCAGCAGCTGTAACTGCAGCAAAAGCTGTGATCGATTTTTTCATAGAATAGTGCTCCCTAGTGTAATTACACTTTAGTTTTATGCCGATCTGGAAGGTTTTCCAGACTGCTCCAAGTGAATCCGTAACATACTTAATGAAAGCGGCTCAAGCATTAACAATACTAATGCTCTCATAATTTCATGTAATCTGAATGATTAAGCAATCGTTAAACCTATGATTTTGCGGCACAGCCCATTGTAATCAGGGGCACAAATGAGTTTATAAGTATTCTAATAAACAAAAAAATTATACCTGTGCTTTTCTTTGAAAATAGACGAGAAAAACAGTATGAACCGCAAGAACCGCCGCCAACAACTGAAAAAAGCCCCTTCTGTGTCCGGCCGGGCACCGGCCATTACCGCGTCCGCGCAAACCGGTATCATCCCGTTACTTGTTCAGGCGAACGCGGCGTTTAAATCCGGCAACCAACAAGTGGCAGAAAGCCTGCTGCAGGACGCCCTGAAAATGGCGCCCACCCACCCCGATGCCCTGAACCTGAAAGCGGTGTTCCTGATGAACCAGGGAAACGTTGCCGGTGCTGTGCGCCTATTGCGAAAAATCACCACCCTGGCCCCTAATTTTGCCCAGGCGCATTTCAATCTGGGGACAGCCCTCAACGCCCTGGGCAAACAAAAACCGGCGATCCGGGCCCTGAGCCGCGCCATCGACATCGAGCCCGATCATGCCGATGCCCATTTCAATCTGGGCAACGCCCTGCGCCAGAGCGGCCATATCGACACCGCCATCACCCATTATAACAAGACACTGGAAATCAGCCCGGACCATTCGGCGGCGGCAACCAATCTGGCCAGCGCACATCTGGAAACAAACAACCCGTCAGCCGCCCTGTCCGCCGGACAGTTGGCCTTGCAGGCTGACCCCGGCAATCGCGACGCCATTTCCTTCTGCGCCATTGCCGCAGTGGAAGCCGGCGATCCCGGGCGTGCGGCGGAACTGCTGAACCCGCAATTGCTGGTCCGGCCCCGGCAGTTTTCCAGCGGCGACGGTATCGGGGACCTGGATGCATTCAACGCCGCCCTTGCCGCCCATGTCCTGGCCCATCCGACCCTGGCCCGTGAACCCCATAACAAGGCAACCCGCAACGGCCAGCAAACCGATAATCTGGCCTTGGGCGAACGCGGCCCGGTTGCCCAGTTGCAGGCGATGATCGGCACTGCCCTGGATGACTATCTGCAGGTGATTGGAGGCGGCAACACTCATCCCTACCCGCCCCTGATCCCGCCCTTGTCGCAGATTGATATCTGGGGCACCGTCTTGGGCGCCCAGGGCCATCAGACGGCGCATATGCACCGTGCCGCCTGGGTCAGTGGAGTCTATTATGTGAAATTGCCCGATGTGATGAGCGCGGGCGGCGATGACCACGCCGGATGGATCGAATTTTGCCGCCCACCCGACCAGTTCAACTGCCAGACCGCGCATCCGGTTCACCTGATTGAGCCCAAGGAAGGCCTGCTGGTCCTGTTCCCGTCGTTCATGTACCACCGCACCATCCCCTTCGACAGCGAACAGACGCGGATCAGTATCGCCTTTGATTTGCTGGCCTAAGCCTGTGGGGTTCGTTGCGCCCGGCAGGCGGCAACGCTACTGGGGATCCGCCTGCCGGCAATGCGGGCAAGTCCCCTCCACTTCGATGGTTCGGCGATTGACACTGAATCCGGCGGCGGCGGCACGCTCGCCGATGGCGGCATCAATGCGCGGGTCGTTCAGTTCGGCCGTGGTGCCGCAACTGTTGCAGATCAGAAACTGGGCCCGGTGCGGGGTTTCCGGGTCGGTGCAGCCGACAAAGGCGTTCAGGCTTTCGATGCGGTGAATGAGCCCGAGCCCGAGCAGAAACTCCAGCGCCCGGTAGACCGTCGGCGGCGCCGCGCCGTCGCGTTCCTTGCGCAGGGCATCGAGTATGTCATAGGCACCCTGCGGTTTATGTCCGCGCCACACCAGTTCCAGAACCCGTTTGCGGATATCGGTCAGCCGTACACTGCGTTCGGCACAGATCGCTTCAGCCCGGCCCAGGGCTTCATCCTGACAGGCGTCATGGTCGTGATCGTGCTCGGCAAATGCTGGAGCGGCGGTTTCAGCAGACATGGTCACCTCTTTTATCACGCATGCGCAGACTTAACATAATGTTGTTACCCGGTTTATGCATCCCTATACTTTTCACATCGTCCATTTTACTGTTTAGGCGCGCTCCATGACCCCTTCCCTTACGGCAAAAACCGTTGACGCGGTGATTTCCAGTCTCGTGTTCAATGCCGATGGCCTGATCCCGGCCATTGCCCAGCAGGACGGCAGTGGCGAGATTCTGATGATGGCCTGGATGAACGAGGATGCGGTGCGCGAAACGCTGGATACCCACCGCGTCTGTTACTGGTCGCGTTCGCGTGGCCGGCTCTGGCGCAAGGGCGAGACCTCCGGGCAAACACAAAAACTGGTCGATTTCCGCTGGGATTGTGACGGCGATACCGTGTTGCTGGTGGTTGATCAGGTGGGCGTGGCCTGCCACACCGGCCGCCGCAACTGTTTTTTCAATGCCATTCGCGATGGCCAGGTGACGACGATTGCCGAACCGGAAATCAATCCCGAAGATATCTATGGCTGAGCCAATCCGCAGACGATCACCGCTGCTGCCCGCCCTCATTCTTTTCCTGATTACCTGGATGGCCATGGCGCCGGCATCTGCAGCTGAAAGAACCTACCTCTATGCCGCCTCCAGCCTGACCGGGGCGATGACGGCGCTTGCTGCGGAACTGGAAACGACGAGCGGCCATCAGCTGATTGCGGTGTTCGGCGCCAGCTCGACCCTGGCCCGACAGATCCTGCAGGGCGCGCCGGCTCATATTTTCATATCGGCGCATCCCTTGTGGATGGATAAAATCGCCGACAAGGATCTACTTGAGCCGGGCAGCCGCCGCCTGATCGCCAACAACCGGCTTGTTGTCGCGGCCAGCCGGGCGGACGCTGCGGCGCTTGATCTGGCCAATACAAAAGCCCTGCTCCAGCGCCTGGGCAACGGCCGCCTGGCCATGGCGGATCCCAACCATGTACCCGCCGGCATCTATGGCAAACAGGCGCTGCAAACGCTGGGGCTCTGGGGGATGCTGCAGGACCGCCTTGCCATCGCGTCAAACGTGCGTATTGCCCTGTCTTATATTGAACGCGGCGAAACCCCGCTGGGCATCGTTTACGCCAGCGATCTGGTCGGCCGGCCCCAGGTCACAGCCGTCGCCCTGTTCCCCGATCAGTCACACGCGCCGATCAGCTACCCGATGGCCGTCCTGCGTGGCCGGTCAAATGCCGCCACCAAAGCTTTTCAACAGCTCTTGCAATCCGACAAAGGGCGCGCAATCCTCACCCGGTTCGGCTTTCAGCCGCTTTGACAGAAACGGGCACAGGATCGAAAGATTGCAGGTGTTTAGCTTAACCGCCTATGAGATCGAAGCCATCCAGCTCAGTCTGCAGGTCGCCGGTCTGGCACTGCTTGGCTGTCTGCCGCTGGGCTTGGTAGCCGCCTGGGTGCTGGCGCGCTGCGATTTTTTCGGCAAATCCCTGCTCAACGGCATTGTCCATTTGCCTCTGGTTGTGCCGCCGGTGGTGATTGGCTATCTGCTGCTGGTGAGCTTTGGCAAACAGGGATTATTGGGGCATTGGTTGTGGGAAAGCTTCGGCATTTCCCTGGCCTTCAACTGGAAGGGTGCCGCCGTCGCCGCCGCAGTGATGGCGTTTCCGCTGATGGTGCGTTCCATTCGCCTGTCCCTCGAAGCCGTCGACGGCGGCCTGGAACAGGCCGCCCGCACGCTGGGCGCCTCGCCCGCATGGGTCTTTGTCACGGTGACCCTGCCGCTGATCCTGCCGGGCATCCTGACCGGAACCATATTGGCCTTTGCCAGAAGCCTCGGCGAGTTCGGCGCGACCATCACCTTCGTTGCCAATATCCCCGGCGAAACCCAGACCCTTCCCCTCGCTCTCTTCAGCCTGACTCAGGCCCCGGACGGCGATGCGGGGGCAGCGCGTCTGGTCGTCATCTCCGTCGGCATTGCCCTGGCCGCCCTGATCGCCTCGGAAGCCCTGGCCCGACGGATCAACCGCCAACTGGGTAACCATGTCTGACGGGCCGGTCCTCAACATCGATCTGGAGCATCAGCAGGGCGCCTTCCGGCTGGCCGTCTCGCTGCGCCTGCAGGGCGGACTGACCGCCTTTTACGGACGCTCCGGTTCCGGCAAGACCTCGCTGATCAATCTGATTGCCGGGCTCGAGCGGCCCGACGTCGGGACCATTTCGCTCGGTGAACAGGTGCTCTATGATTCCGCGCGACGGATCAACATCGCGCCTGAAAAGCGGCAGATCGGCTATGTGTTTCAGGATGGCCGGCTGTTTCCCCATCTCGATGTGGCGGCCAATCTGACCTATGCCCGCCGGTTCATTACCACCGAACTGAGCCCCGACCGGTTTGCCCAGATTGTTGAGCTGCTTGGCATCTCGGCCCTGCTGGGGCGCCGTCCGGCGACCCTGTCCGGCGGCGAGAAGCAACGGGTCGCCATTGGCCGGGCGCTGCTGTCGGAGCCGCAGTTGTTGCTGATGGATGAACCGCTGGCGTCTCTGGATGCGGCGCGCAAGGCTGAAATTCTGCCGTTTATCGAAAACCTGCGCGATCAGCTGAAAACCCCGATCCTCTATGTCTCCCATGCCATGGAGGAAGTCGTGCGCCTGGCCGACAGTCTGGTGCTGATTGATGACGGGCGTATCATTGCCCACGGCTCGGTTGAACAGACCCTGAGCCGGCTCGATCTGAGGCCGCTGACCGGACGCTATGAAGCCGGCGCGGTGCTGCAGGTTGAGGTCTGCGCCCATGACCACGCCTATCAGCTTTCAACCCTGCGCTTTGCCGGCCAACAGCTCGTGGTGCCGGCCGTTGACCTGCCCATCGGCAGCGGCCTGCGGGTCCGTATCCGGGCCCGTGACGTCAGCCTCAGCACATCAAAGCCGGTCAATACCAGCGTGCTCAATGTGTTTGCCGCCACCGTTATGGAGATTGCACCGGACGAGGGCCCCCATTGCGAAGTCCTGCTCAATATCGGCGCCCCGCTGATTGCCCGCATTACCCGCAAATCAGCGGCCGAGCTGGGCCTGGCCATTGGAAAAAAAGTCTATGCCTCGGTCAAGGCGGCGGCGATCGACCGCCACAATCTGGGTCTGCGGGGAAGCCCCGTCAATCACAGTTAACTCTATTGTTGTTAATTATTGATTTGGCAGATAGCTGTCGGACCACTTGAGGATGATATTGAAACTGATGGAAATCCGGGTTTCATCGCTCAGGTTGGGATGCACGAAATGATTGAGAAAAGCCGGCCACAGCAGCAGTTCGCCGGGTTTCGGCAAAATTGTATGCTCGGGATCCACATACGGGTCTTTATTAATTGAAATCATGTTAATACCGGGCCGCGGGTCATAAAAGGTAATATGCCCCGGTCGCACATCGGAACGCTGGCGGCCA
This sequence comes from Rhodospirillales bacterium, assembly GCA_013203595.1. Taxonomy (GTDB): domain Bacteria; phylum Pseudomonadota; class Alphaproteobacteria; order Rhodospirillales; family Casp-alpha2; genus JABMNT01. Next base: position 4,105 of record JABMNT010000093.1, on the reverse strand, counting down.
GCTTTCACCGGTGCCGGCATCTTCAGATAATAGGTCCCCGACAGATAGGCATGGGGGTGGTTATGGGCATCATGATAATCGCCCTTGCGGTTGATATTGGCCCAGGCGTGAATTTGCCAGTTCACGGAATAATCGATGCCGATAAGCTGCAGGTATTCAATGACCGACTGGTTGACTTCGCCGCGCAACCAGTTGGCACCGGGATGGTCCATGTTGAGAATATTGTTGTCGCGGTAATCGGTGGTGACGTTGCGGTTGGCCTTATCCAGGTCACGCACCAGTTTCAAAAGCTGCCGGTTGGGCTCTTCAAAATCCACCAGCGCGCGCTGAAAGAATTTAGTCGGCCACAAATCCGTGATCTGGCCCCGTCCCCCTGTCACAAGCTCACCCTCACCGACCCGGATTAATCTTCAATATCCACGTAGCCCCGCTCAATGGCCCGGGTCAATGCATCAAAGGCGGCACGGGATTCTTCATAGCGTTCCCGGCTCTGGCGCAGTTCCTTTAACCCGTTTTCATCGAAAGCCGCCTGGTCACCCAGATCGGCAACCCGGAAAGCGACTTCCAGATAATGGGCACGGGCCCGGGCAACTGTCTCGACAATAGGCCGGATCTGCGCCTGGGTCAGTTCGGGCACGCGTTCGTGGATGATTTCCCGGTTGGTATCGCGCACCATCTGCTCTGTTTCCAGAAGAAACCGCTGGCGCTTTTGTTCTTCGCTTTTTTCCATGGTCAACCGTACTTCACATAAAAGTTAAACGGGGCATTTTTTATCCAATTCCCGTTGGTCATCGACCATAAGCATCATTTCATCTTGCCGGCATCCGGGCAACAAAGACTTTGCAGTTTGAATAGCCCTGATTATAAAAATGATAGGAAAACCCGGCCTTTGCCAGTCCCCTGGGATCTATCAAATTCCAGTCCTTATTGGCAATACCGGTCATGCCGCGGCCCTCCGGACCAATAAATCCGACCGAGTAAGCGGCATTTCGCCGCTGGCGGAACTCGCCCCGCTGGCAGGCACCGGACAATTGCTTATCCAGGGTGCCGATTTTCCAATAGGGCTGCCTGCTGTTGGCATACTCGCCCTTGACCCGACTGCCCGCCGCCACCGCACTGCCGCTGACACCGGCAATCGCCATTACCAGAGCGACCCCGAAAACCATCCCGCAGCGGGCGCCCATGAAATTTTTGTAACCACCATTTTTCATGGGTTAACAATAAGTTAATTTCCCCGGAAAAGATATAAAAACGTCCTATTGTATGCATAAGATCAAGGGAATGACTCTAATTTTCAACCACTTACCAAATCGCACACCCGGGGCAGACGGATTTCCCCCCGCCTCTTCCCCTGCCCGCAATGGCCCTGATCACCCCCGCCAACCGCCATGCCACCGACTGGCAAGGCACCCGTCGGCCGCCCCATCAGCCTGAAATCAAGAGTCGGCGATGGTTTTGATGGCGCGCAGAAATTCGGCCACTTCGTGCTCCGTATTGTAATGACACAGCGACACCCGCACACAGCCGTCGAGGCCCAGCGGCAGCAGAATGTTGCCCGAATAATGATCGGGCTTGCGGGCGTGGGTGCGGATACCCTGTTCGCGCAGGGCGCTGACCACTTCCTCCGCCGTCTTGTTCTCAACGGTGATGGCGACCAGGCCTTCACGCTGCGGGTTATCAATGCCGCCGATGACCCCGACTTTCGACATGGACGCCAAGCCGCTTTGCCCGTCGACGCCATAAAGCATGGCATCGGTCAGGTCCTTCTCGTGGTTATGGATAGCCACCCCTGCCGCCTTGATCCGCTCGCGGCGGTCTTCGGACTCGGTAAAGTGGCTGCCCAGCCAGTCGAAATAGTTCACCACTTCGCTGAACGTTGCGTAAGAGCCGGTATCGCGGGTTCCCAGTTCCCAGTTGTCGTCCGGCGAGCCGATCAGCCGGTCGTGCGGCAACAGGCCCATGCGCCCGGACACCCAGGCGATGCCGTAGCCGTGCCGCGAGAAAACTTTGTAGGGAGAAATCACATAGCCATCGATGCCATAGGAATCGATATCGAGACCGCCATGGGCCGCGTGCTGGATGCCATCGACGATGATCAAACAGTCAGGAGAAATCGAACGAATCAGCTTCGATATGCTGGCCACATCGACCGCCATGCCGGTCACCGGCGAGGTATGCAGGATGGTGGCGACCCGGGTATCGGCGGTCACGTAAGGGCGGTAGTCGTCGGCGGTGACCGTCCCCGTCTGGTCATTATGGGGAACCCGCAGGAAACTGCGGTTGGCAATTTTTGCCCAGCGCTCACAGGCGCTGACCGATGCCGGATGCTCCAATGTACTGCCCAGAACCTCGCCGCCTTCAGGGGCACCCAGAATGGCCGCACTGATCAGGCGAAACAAAAGTTCCGTGCCGCTCTCGCCAACAAACACCTGACCGCTCGAGGCCCCTAAAAAGGCATGGGTGTCGGCTTTCGCCTGGTTGATGATACGCACCAGTTCCCTCGACATATCATTGTCACGGCCCTGGTTGTCGGGGATCGCCGCCATTTCGGCGGATTTTTCGACCACGGATTTGAGGGTCAGCGCACCCCCGGCATTCTCGAAAAAGATCCGCCTGCCCTGCTCCGGGCAGGTCTCCACATGGGCAAAGCGGTCGCGAATCTGGTTAATCAATCCATCGTGGTTTTTGAACATGGAGGGAACTTTCGGGTCAAGCGGAGAACAGAAAACGGGAAACCCGAGTAATGACCAGTTTGCCATTCAATTTCAATACCCTAAAATTAATGGCGGACCGGTCGGGCCATCGCCGGACGCCGGGCATTGACAGGGCGCGGGCCGAAAATTTCCGGAACAGACTGGCATGCGCCAAGGGCAGCAAACAAATTCCGGTCCCTTAACATAGCCCACTCACCTGCCATGCACTTTCTGAACGGGAAAGGCGCAGATAAAACCATCCGGTTCACTGGTGCCCCCCCTCTTATTTTCCCGGTGGGCCATCGGAGGGCGGGGTGTTCGCCATCTCGATTATGTCATCTTCCGTCAATGCGGTCAGATCACGCAACTCACCGCCACTTTCGCACTGGATGGTGGTATCGCCCTGTTTCTCCAACTTCCTGGCCAGTTCTAGAAGACGACTGACTTGCTGGCGCCGTTTCAGGCGTTCCGCCAGGTCCAGCACCGAAAGGATCGCCGCCGGGATCGCCAGAACGAGCCCGGCAATCGCAACCGGGTCTGACTTGGTGCCCTCAGGCTGGGAAGCTTCAATACCCCCTGCTTCCAACTCGGTCTCAAATTCCCTGACGAAAAAGCTATTGAGTTCGCCTGCTGTTTTGTCGGCATCCGGCCCCACAATTCTCAGATCCATACGATGCGTCGGCCGCGTTCCGGTCTGATTTTCAATCATTTCCCGCACCCCTTTTTCCATGTCCGCCTTTCCTAACGCCCCAAACGCGTCAGCAGCCCGGCCAAGCACTTCGAGCCCCTGCTCCCGTGCGCCGGCATTCACAAGAAACTGCCCATGTGCAGCACCAATGACCCCGATCCCGTCAAGGATATTGCGCTCAACGACAATGGCGTAAGCCTCGGCAATCAGCGGTTCCGCCTCCGCATGCCTGTCCTGTTCCAGCGCGGATTGGGCCTTGGCCCATAACAGAGAGGCAACGTGATCCAAATCCTCTTGCTCACGCGCCGTCGCCAGGGCCGTATCAACATCAATGTTTCGCTCAGCTACGCCACCCTCGATCTGCTCAATAAGGTCCCGGACATGTTTTTCCTGATCGGGTTTTTTCAATGTGGCAAACGCGTCAGCAGCCCGGCCAAGCACTTCAAGCCCCTGCTCCCGCGCGCCCGCATTCACAAGAAACTGCCCATACACTTCGCCAACGGCCCCGATCCCGTCAAGAAGGTCCAATTTGTCGGTTATATCATAAGCCCTCGCGATCAGAGGCTCAGCTTCGTCATATTCATTTTTATGGATGTGAATATTTGCAATTTTGAATAACGTCACAGAGATTTCACGCACATCCTTCAGGCCCTCGTAAACCGGAAGTACCTCCTCCTGGCAGATACGCAGCGCCTCATCAAGCTCGCCACGCGCATAGAGGATG
>JABMNT010000092.1 GCA_013203595.1 Rhodospirillales bacterium | reverse complement strand
GGGCCAAAGCCACCGGCTCCAGGAAAACCACGGTTTTTCCACCAAACCCACCACCGATTTCAGAAGGGGTCACCCGCAGCTTGGAGATTTCCATGCCCAGCAGTTTTGCACAATGGGCGCGCACCAGATATTGCCCCTGGGTCGAGCACCAGAGATCGGCGGTACCGCTTTCCGAGAAACTGGCCAGACAGGCATGGGGTTCGATATAGCCCTGGTGGACCGGTTTGGTATCAAAGGTTTTTTCCAGGATTTCGTCGGCTTCGGCAAAGCCCTTGGCCACATCCCCCAGTTTGAAATGCAGCCGCTTGGCCACGTTGGAACCCTTGGTCGGCACCGGATCCACCCCTTCGGTGATCAGATCATCGTGCAGCACCGGCGCATCCGGCGCCATGGCTTCGACCACATCGATCACATGGGGCAGCACTTCATAGCTGACCTCGATCAGCTTGAGGGCTTTTTTGGCAATGGTCGCCGAGGTTGCGGCAACAGCGGCAACCGGATGGCCGTCATAAAGGACCTTTTCCCGGGCCATGATGTTGCGCACCATGTCGCGGTAATTGACCATCATTTCACCGGCCGGAACGAACTCGGACTCCCGGTCCTCGAAGTCATCGCGGGTGACGATGGCTTTGACACCGGGCAGCGCTTCGGCCTTCGATGTATCGATGGACAGGATCCGGGCATGGGCATGCGGGCTGCGCAGAATTTTGCCGTACAGCATGCCGGGCAGCCGGGTGTCGGCGCCAAAACGGGCGCGGCCCGTTACCTTGTCGACCCCATCGGGACGAACCGTCCGCTGCCCCACATATTTGAGGTCCTTGTCGTCGCCGGTGAATTGCATATCGAGTGAATTATCCATGATTTTACGCCGCCCTCATTTCTTTGGCGGCATCCATGACCGCGCGAATAATTTTATCATACCCGGTGCACCGACACAGATTGCCGGCCAGCCAGTAGCGCACTTCGGTTTCCGTAGGGTCCGGATTACGCTCCAGCAGAGCCTTCGCCGAAACCAGCATTCCTGGCGTGCAGATCCCGCATTGCAGGGCCGCATGATCGAGGAATTTCTGCTGCAGGGGGTGCAGGGTTTCGCCATCGGCCATGCCTTCGATGGTGGCAATGGACTTGCCCTCCATTTCAACACCAAGCACCAGACAGGCGCAGACCAGGCGGCCGTCCATGACCACACTGCAGGCCCCGCAGTCGCCTGTCGCACAGCCTTCCTTGCTGCCGGTCAGGTTCAACTCGTCGCGCAACACATCCAGCATGGTTTCGGTGGGGTCACACAGAAACTCGAACTCGTCATCGTTGATCGTCGTCGTTACATGATATTTTGACATTTTTTATCGCCCTGCCCGCTCATAAGCTATTTTTGCGACGCGGCGGGCCAATACGCCAGCCACGTCAGTTCTAAACTCAACCGTTCCCCGTTTGTCATCGATCGGCCGGCACGCCGCACTTGCCGCCGCTGCCAGTTTATCCAGCGCCGCCGCACCGAGCGAGGTGCCGATGATCGCATCCGCCGCTTCGGCGACCAGCAGCGCCCGCGCGGCGACCGCACCCAGGGCGACCCGCGCCTGGGTGCAAACGCCGTCGGCATCCAGTTCCAGAGCGATGCCGCAGCCAACCACGGCAATATCCATCTCGGTCCGCGGAATAAAGCGCAGGTAGGCATCTCCGGCCCTGGCCCCGCGTTTTGGAAAACTGAGCGACACCACAATCTCGTCTCTGGCCAGACTGGTTTTGCCGGGGCCGGTGGCAATCTCCTCGACCGCGACCTGACGGCGACCGCCGGAACCGGCGATATTGGCGATGGCACCCGCGGCAATCAGCGCCGGCACCACATCGGCGGCCGGCGAGGCATTGCACAGATTACCGCCAATGGTGGCGCGTCCCTGGACCTGGGTCGAGCCGATCAGCTCCAGAGCTTCGACAACCCCGGTCCAGACGGTTTTCACACCCGGATGTTCGCCCAGTTCGGCGCCGGTGACCGCCGCACCAATGCGGTAACAGCCATCAATCAGCTCGATCGTTCTCAGTTCGGTTATTTTTTTGACGTCGACCAGCAGGTCGGGGTTGCTCATATCGGCGTGCAGCTGGACCAGAATGTCCGTACCACCCGCCAGAATGCGGGCCTGGCCGCTGGCGCTGGCCAGCAGGCTGATGGCGGCATCCAATGTTTCCGGGGCTTCATATTGCATGTTGAAAGTCGCGCTCCCTCGTCGCTTGTTTTATCTGTCCCTAACATATAGGTGATTAGCCACCGCAGGCAACCAGCAGACGCAGCCGAACAACCCCTAAAACCACTGTTTTTTCGACGGAATCCGCCGGGATCGGGGCAATCGGGAATTAATCGACAAAGTCCTATGCAAAACACTCATCAATGGGCTGGACGAACGCAGGGGTTATGGATCCGGGTGGGCGCGGCACATGCCCTGCATTCGCCGCACCATCCGACACCACAAACAATTTGACCACGTCCCATTGACTTCGTTCACCAACACCAATACATAGCTGACACAAAGCGGGTGATACCTGAAAATCACAAATGAAAATCAAGAATAAAAACATGATGCGGTCTTGCTCTAAAACCTACGCAAAATTCCTGGCTGGTACACTGGCCGTGGTTCTGCTTGTGTCAGGCTCGATTTCGGGTTTGCACGCTTCAGTTACCTTAAACCACAGCGAAGACTGCTTTGCGTTGGCATCAGCGGAAATTATTGACGAAGCCGATATCGGTTATGCGGGCGGCCATAATCACCCCCACCACCCGGACGGTGAGCAGGAATGCCACAGTGTTTCATGCAATCTGTTTTCGCCGGCAGCGGCTTCCCTGTTAAGCGCCCCTTCCTATCAAGGCATTGTGTTCGCGGTTTCAACCAAACAGCGCGCCCACACCCTATTCGCATCCCTTTACAGACCCCCCAAATCCGTTCTCTGAGTTAATTACGCCTCGGTGTCGACGTTTAAAATCGGCCGACAGGTGATGCGACCCAAAACGTTTTAATCAACTCGCCGCATGAATCGTTGCCCAACGATCTGCACGATCCAATGGGATCGGGCGAGGTCTGGATATGTATAGGATGAAGACCTTGAACAAGATTACTAAAATTATTACTATATCTGTTGCATCAGCAACAATCGCGCTGGTTGCAACGCAAGCCTGGGCCTCAGGGTCCCATGGCGGAGGACATGGTGCACAGACAAATATTGGCACACCGGGAAAGGCTGCCGATGCCACACGAACCATAGAAATCAGAATGCTCGATAATTTTTATGAACCGGAAGCAATTTCTGTCAAGGAAGGCGAAACGGTTCGCTTTGTTATCACGAATGCCGGCGAATTTGTCCATGAGTTCAATATTGGAACGCCCGACATGCATGCCGCCCATCAAAAGGAAATGGTAACCATGATGGAACATGGAATTCTGGAAGCGGATAAAATCAACCATGACATGATGAAGATGGACATGGGTGGTGGCAAAACCATGGAGCATAACGACCCGAACAGTGTTTTGCTGGAGCCTGGCAAGTCAGGCGAAGTGACCTGGACTTTTGCCAAAGCAGGCAAGATAGAGTTCGCCTGCAATGTTCCTGGGCACTACGACGCCGGCATGATGGGACCCGTCCTGTTCAAGTAAGCCTCTGACAACAGCTTTTTAACGGGTACTCCCGCTCTCTCAACTAAGGAACTTCAATGAACCATCTCATTTCATTGGGGAGACGCGGCTGCGCTGCCGCCGCGTTCTCCCTGGTAATGATACCCTTCGCCTCGTTCGCGGATGTGTACAAGTTAACCGTCGACAAAGTGATAATCGACACCGGTGACTTCAAAAAAACCGGAATCGGCTATAATGGTGCGTCCCCGGGTCCGGTCCTCACTTTTGAGGAAGGCGAAGATGTCACCATCAACGTCACTAACAACCTGGACGAAACGACATCCATTCACTGGCATGGCCTGATTTTGCCATATCAACAGGATGGCGTGCCTACAATCAGCTATGACGGGATTAAGCCCGGTGAAACATTCACCTACAATTTCCCCATTGTTCAGTCCGGTACCTACTGGTTTCACAGCCATTCCGGATTTCAGGAGCCAGACGGTGCCTACGGAGCGATTGTCATTAAGCCGGAAAAGCGTGAACCGTTTCGCTATGACCGTGACTATGTGGTGCAGTTAACGGACAAACATCCGCATGCCGGGGCGCGGATCATGCGCAATTTAAAAACCATGCCCGATTATTATAACCGCCAGCAACAAACCATGGCTGATTTTTTCAATGATGCCGAAGCGAACGGATTTGGCGTCACGATCAGGGATCGCATGGCCTGGGGCGATATGCGGATGATGCCGGCCGATATCGAGGACTTGCAGGGGTTTACGCCGCTCATAAACGGCAAAGGGCCAAGCCAGAACTGGACGGGTCTGTTCAAACCCGGTGAGCGGGTCCGCCTGCGGTTTATCAATTCCTCCGCCATGACCTATTTCGACATCCGTATACCCGGCCTCGAAATGACTGTCGTCAACGCCGACGGCAATAATGTCCAGCCGGTCAAAGTTGGAGAATTTCGTATTGCGGTTGCCGAAACCTATGATGTCATCGTCCGACCCATGGATGACAAAGCCTATACCATTTTCGCAGCATTCATGGGCCGCTCTGCTTATGGCCGGGGAACTCTTGCGCCCCGTGAAGGCATGGAAGGTGAAGTTCCTGAGCTGGAGAAAAGGCCGCTTCTGACCATGGCCGACATGGGCATGGATCACGGCAATATGGCTGGCATGGATCACTCAAAAATGGATATGAGTGCAGGAAATATGGCCGGTATGGACCATTCAAAAATGGACATGAGTGCGGGAAATATGGCTGGCATGGATCATTCCAAGATGGGGCCTCAGTCGGATCCCTTCTATGCGGCAGGCAGTGGGTTATCTCCCAAAGCGGGAGAAAACGGAAAATTCCTGTCCTACAAGGATCTCAAAGCGCAAAAACCGCTTTATGAATACCGGAAAGCAACTCGCGAGATTGAGCTGCGTCTGACGGGGAATATGGAGAGATATGCCTGGTCCATTAACGGTAAGAAATATCAGGACGACGAGGAGATTCGCCTGCAATATGGCGAGCGTGTCCGCTTCAAGTTTGTCAACGAAACGATGATGAGCCATCCCATGCATCTGCATGGCATGTGGAGCATTCTCGATACCGGTGCCGGCAAGTGGAACCCGATCAAGCATACCATCAGTGTCGCCCCTGGTACGACCGTCTACACGGAAACGGAAGTCGACGCTACCGGTCAATGGGCCTTTCATTGCCACCTTTCTTACCATGCGGCCAGTGGCATGTTCCGAAAAATCGTCGTTGAGGGCGGGCCAAAGTCGGCACTACTAGTCCCCTCATTATCAACAGAGTCAAAGCTATGAAAAACCGTTCGTTCACACTTGCCTGGATGTGCGCGTTATCGTGGGTGTTATTCGGTTTTCCTACCCAGGCCCAGGAAAAGAATTTGACCATATACGGCCTTCAACTTGAGGAGCTTGAATACCGCCGGGGCGACGAAGGAGAAGACCTGCTTGTCTGGAACGGAGATGCTTTTTATGGCACCGATGAAATCAAGATTCGCTGGATGGGGGCCGGTGAATATGACACAACAGCAAGGAAATTTGAGGGACTTGAGAACAATCTTGTCCTGCAATCACCGATCTCGACTTTCTTTGATGTAAAAGGAGGTGTTCGTCTGGATACGCCGAAAGGCCCAGACCGATGGTACGGTGTTTTGGGGGTGACAGGTCTCGCGCCACAGTGGTTTGAAGTTGATGCCGATTTTTTTGTCAGTGAAACCGGCGACACCTCAGCCCGGCTTGATATCGAGTACGAACTGCTGATTACCAACCGTCTCATCTTAACACCGTCGGCTGAAATCAATGTTGCGTTTTCAGGTGATCGGGAAATTGGGATCGGATCCGGGGTTAGTGATATCGAGGCCGGGATGCGGCTGAGTTATGACCTGATCGACAGAAGACTGTCACCCTATATTGGCGCCGTTTATGAACGCAAACTTGGCCAGACCGAGAACCTCGCCCGATCGGAAGGTGAGGATACCGAGGGCTGGCGGGCGGTTATCGGGACGAAGTTTATATTCTAGGGTCGCCCCATTGCGGACCCGGCTTGACGTTTTTCCTGCCTGCTCGATGAGACATCGGGTGGTTATGGGCAACCGTCAGGCCGGGCCTGATGGCACAGGCTCCGGTTCACGGACAACCCGCCGTCTGTCTTCTTTTCTGTGAATGGCCAGCGTTTCAAAAAGCTGCTGCTCGGTGAATGGCTTGGTTAAAACCCCGTTCATTCCTGCCTCCATAAACAGCGCATGGCGCTCGGCAAAGGCTTCGGCCGTTAGCCCGACAATCGGCACTGTTTTTCCAAATTCGGTTTCGCGAATGGCTTTTGTTGCATCGACGCCATCCATTTCCGGCATGTGAATATCCATGAGGATGAAGTCTGCCCAGCCATCTTTGGCCGCTTCGACAGCCAGTTTTCCGTTCACGACATGCTTTACCTGATGCCCAAATTTTTCCAGAAACGCCTTGGCGATAATGGCGTTCACTTCATTATCTTCGGCAATCAAAACGTTCAGGGGTTCGGGGTTGTGGTTTGCACTGTCATCATCGCGCAGTGAAATATTCGCGACTTCAGCGGATGAAGCGCTGCCAAATGGAATATAGACATCAAAAACAGTACCCACATTCAGCTCGCTGCTGACCGCAATCCTGCCGCCCATCAGTTCCGTCAACTGCTTGACAATTGTCAGCCCGAGACCGGTGCCGCCATATTTACGGGTAATCGAATTGTCTTCCTGGGCAAAGGCATCAAAAATCGCATCGATCCGGTCAGGTGCAATACCCAGCCCGCTATCCTTAACTGAAAAATGGATCAATTGACCGTCTGGTGGCAGGTCATTGTCACTCTGGTCGGTCAGATCTTCGAGGGTCAATGTAATCGTGCCGGTATTGGTAAATTTGATGGCATTGCTCAGCAGGTTCCAGATAATTTGCCGCAAGCGGACAGAGTCTCCCTCAATCACCAGCCCGGAAGCGATTTGGTTATTCACCTCCAATTTCAACCCCTTGTTCTCAGCCAGTGTCTGAAAAGGTGAGGCGATCCCTGATACAAGACTATCCAGACTGAATGCGTGGTTCTCAAGCTCAATCCCGCCCGCTTCAATTTTACTCATGTCGAGAACATCATTGATGATAGCGAGGAGGGTTTGCCCCGATGAAAGTATGATATTTACTTTTTTCCTTTGGTCCTCATCAAGGTGTGTATCAGCCAATAGCTGGGCAATCCCCAACACCCCATTCAGGGGCGTGCGGATTTCATGGCTCATGGTTGAGAGGAAATTGGATTTTGCATGGCTCGCCGCTTCCGCATTCTGCTTGGCCAGTTTCAGCTGGGTAATATCTATATGGAACCCAACAATGCCACCCTGCGGCGTTGCGCTTTCCGATATTTTGAGCCACTGGCCATTAGGCATTTCCCTCTCGTGTTCTGCGTTTTTTACCGAATGATCCATAATCCGGCGGGCAATCCATTCTTCAATCTCGTCGGCTTTAAGAATGTTCTGCCCACGCGCAGCCGAGATCCGGATGATGTCGCTGAACCGCTGGCCCGGTATCAGCAGATCTTCACACAGGGCATAAATCTGCCTGAACTTTTCATTGCACAGAATTAAACGGTCATCCGCATCATAAAGAACAAAACCATCTTCAAGGGACTCAATGGCGGTGCGCAGTTGCTCTTCGGCCTGAACCGCCCGGTCATAAATGGACTGCTGCGCTGTTATATCAGACCCGGTTCCCCGATAGCCGCAGAACAGGCCGTTTTCGTCATAATAAGGGACGCCCGACGTCGAGATATACTGGAGACTTCCATTTTGCCCGCTCCTGGCGTACTGAAAATCCTTGAACGGTTGCCGGGATTTGATCGCATCTCTCATTTCCGCCCATTTGTCGGTATGATAATCGTCTCCGGTCAGCTCTTCGCGTGTCTTACCTATAAACGAACTGACAGGCTTGCCTGTAGCGACTTCAATCTGCTCCGAGATGAAAGTTATTCTGGAATCTGCATCCATTTCCCAGAGCCAGTCTGATGATGCTTCGGCAAAATCCCTGAACCGCCGCTCACTTTCCCGCAGGGCTTGTTGGGCTTTCACCTGGCTGCTGACATCCGTTTGCACGGCCATAAACTTCAGCGTTCCATCCGCTTCATGGAAAGGGTGGCATTCAATATGAATCCAATAGGCCTGGCCGTTCTTATGGTAGTTGACGAGAGTGACATCAAAGCCTTCTTTCTGCCTGATTTTATCCGACATTTCCTTGATCACTTGAGGATCCGAATCCGCACCCTGAAGTAACCTTCCCAACCGCTGCCCCTTCACCTCATCGAGGCTGAAGCCGGTCATCCGCTCGAAGCTTTTATTCACCCACTCGGTAACGCCCGTATCGTCGGAAACAACAATGCCGTTTGTTGTCGACTGAGCAATCAGCGCCAGCCGGGCATTTTCTGCCTGTTCGTTTTGCAGTTGCTGAGACACTTTCTGCCAGCGGTTTCCACCCATTATAAACAGCCCGACAATCAAGGTGCCGAATATATTATTAACCAGCAGAATCGGCCCTGCTTTTTGCAGTATTTTCAGACCCAGATCAAAATCGGCATTAATGAAAAATGCGGGAACAACGGCGACCGATCCGAACAACCCCAGACCGGCGAGGGTGTAGATCGTTGTTTGTATATTATATTTTCTAAAGATAACCCCGGCGACGATGCCAAAAGCCGCATAAAGAGCAAATCCAACCACGCCGCCCATGGCATAAGGGCCACCGACCAGATACCAGCGCGCGGCCGCACCAAATAACATGGCTATAAATGCGCCAACCGGACCGGCAACGACCCCGGCCAGAATTGCCGGACCGCCGCGCGGATCAAATGTACCACCTTCTGACAGCTTAATCGGATCCAGCATCACGATAACGATGACCAATCCCAGCATCGCACCGATGGCTGCATTTCGTGCCATCGAACGGCTTTCGGATCCGAAATATTTTTGCACACCGACAACGCCCAACATCAAAATCGTCAGTACGCCAAGAGCTTCCGTTATGTGAATAACAACCTGAACCATATATGCTCCGAAAGGTGCCTGAATCGTCGCTTTTAACCAAACTCAGGTAGGCTGTTACTCCGCCGCCTTTCGGTATGAGACGATCCAGCCCGCACCTGCGCTAAGGGATGAAAATTATCAAACCGCATTATCTGCACCATACGTTCTTATGTCAATTGGCGTGCAGGCAATGGGGGAAACGAACCCAGCCTTTTTAAACGGATGATTAATGTGACAGGACGCGATACCCATTGGTGCAGCTACGTTCACAGATGGCTAAATCACGCCCCAATAGGCACCTTGTCCATCTGGCCGCAACACGGCCAGCAGCGGACTGCCTGATTTGCGTGTTGGCCGGCACCCTCAATCAATCGCCCCATTGGTTGCGGATTTTCTTTTAGAACCCCGGACTTGCATCTTCTCAAAACCACCGCCTAATATCTTCTGTGAGTGCGGCTGAACCCGGCGGCGCGCCAGTTCTGGCGTCGGGGCCGCCCAATAATGACGACCAAGCCGAACCCGAATGCAGGAGATGCCCGATGACAAGCCAGAATTTGCCGACCCCCGATTATGCCAGAAACATGAAACTGATCGGCCATTCCGACCAGGGCGGACGGGCCGACGGGGTGCAGTTGATGGTCAACAAGGGATATGCCATCACCGGCCATATGTTTTCCGACGGCTTCAGCGTCATCGACGTGCGCGATCCGCGCAATCCGAAACCGGTTAAATACATACCGGCACCAGCCAACACCTGGAACATTCATCTGCAGTCCCATGAAGATTTATTGCTGGTGATCAATGCCAAGAACATGTTCGCATCGGAAGAATTTCAGGACGAGGAGCAGTATTACAAGGGCGCCATCGGCAAGAAGGTGGGAACCGCCGATACCCGGCAGCCCGGCACCCGCAACTGGACCGCCGGCATGACGGTCTACGACATCAAGAACCCGGCCGAGCCGAGACAGATTGCCTTCATGCCCGTCGAGGGCGGTGGCATTCACCGGTTGTGGTATACAGGTGGGCGCTGGGCCTATGCATCGGTTTTGCTGGACGGCTACACCGACTACATCTTCATGACCATCGACATGGCTGATCCGACCACCCCCCGCGAAGCCGGTCGCTACTGGTTGCCGGGCATGCACACGGCCGGTGGCGAAACGCCGGACTGGGACGCATCGCGGCGCAATGGCCTGCACCATGCCATTGTCCATGGCGATACCGCCTACGGCGCCTGGCGCGATGCCGGGCTGGTGATGATGGATGTGTCGGACCGCAGCAAACCAACACTGATTACCCACAAGAACTGGTCACCGCCCTATGGCGGCGGCACCCACAACTGCCTGCCCCTGCCCGACCGGGATCTGCTGATCGTCGCCGATGAGGCAGTGCTCGACAATTGCCAGGACGGCACCAAGTATATCTGGGTCTTTGATATCCGCACGCCCGAGAACCCGGTCAGTATTTCAACCTTCCCGACACCGGACGAAGCCGACTACGTCAACAAGGGCGCCCACTTCGGGCCGCATAATATCTATGAAAACCGCCCCGATGGCATGGTCAGTTCCGACACCATTTTTGCCACCTATCAGAACGCCGGTATTCGAATTTTTGATATCTCCAACGCCTACCGGCCCGATGAGATTGCCGCCTTCGTGCCGCCAACGCCGAAGCAGTTGATGGACAAGCGCCCCAACCGGCAAAACGTCATTCAGTCCTGCGATGTCTGGGTCTCGAAGGAAGGGCTGGTTTACAGCAACGACTTCAACAGCGGCCTGTTTATCCTGGAGTATGAGGGCTGAACCGGCAGCGACAAGCGCCGGTCAGCGCCAACGGGCTCTGCCTATAACTCTTTCCGGGCTTCGTTATACGGGTGCTCAAGGCCATAGCCGAAGACCGCCCGGTAACCATCGTGCACCCGCCCCTGATAGGTCAGGACCAGCCACAGAATGAACAGCAGCGCCGCCGCGGCCAGCAGAACCCCGGCCAGCACCGGCATGGCATACTGCATCAGGCCCGATCCGGCGGCACCGGCGGCAAACAGCAGGGTCAGATAGCCAGCCGACTTGTGATAGGCTTCGAAACGACGCCGCCTGGGCGTCATGTTGTAATGATCGCCTTTCCAGGTCTCCGGGTCAGCGGGATCGGCGGTGGCATAATATTTGCCGCCGTGTTTGCCCCTGAACCACGACGAGATCACCTGCAGGCACCCGAGAACCACCGTTGCAAGGCCGAATATGGCATGCATGGAACCGCTGAACCCCTGGCTCACGACCAGGGCGACAACCACGCCCGCCACGGCCAGCGCGACGGCCAGGTACAGGCCGAACTTATGAACCGTGAACCACCACCAGAGAATATTCGTCGGGCTTATTTTCTTTGTGATGCCATAGAGCGAGGGTTTGGGTTTGAAAAAACGGATCGAAATAATGCACAAGGGCACCAGAACAAACCAGATTCCAACCATCAGTATGGCATGATAATCCCAGTGAATAGGGATCGTTTCGCCTAAAAAATCGAGATAGACTTCAGTCGGAATATGGCTTTTGGACTCACTCATCGGCAGGCACCCTGTGGGCTTGAATTCATCAAAGGAAACAGTCGTGGTGCATTATCAAGTAGACTTCCCGTGAGTGTCAATCGTAGGATATAGCTATTCATAAAGCGGATATATCTATTCGAAAAGGGGTGTTGAATCGTCAGTTTGCCCCTATTAGATAGCTATCAGATGGCTTAATTTACCGCCGACGACATTCTTTGCGTACCTACATTTGGCAGATACAAGGAACCTTTCAACATGGCGTTCTCAGCAGATGTGAAAACCAGCACCGCTTATCCTATTCCTGAAACCCAGAAAGCCTGGGTGCTGGGCGATCCCGGCGAACTGATCCTGACGGAAAAGCCGGTTCCGGCGCCGGACCGTGCCGAGGTGCTTGTGCGCATTGATGCCATTGCTGTCTGCGGAACGGATATCGAGGTGATTTACCAGGGACCGCCGGCATTGATCGAGGGTGGCCTGCCGTTCAACAAGAACTGGACGCCGGGACACGAATATATGGGAACCATTGTCGCCCTTGGCAAAGGGGTTGATGAATACGAAATTGGCCAGCGGGTCACCGTCGAAATCCATGCCGGCTGTGGCCAGTGCAAGCGCTGCCGAGAAGGCATGTACACATCGTGCCATAACTACGGCAAAAACTATGGCGACCAGAACAAGGGCCACCGGGCCAACGGATTTACCACCGATGGCGGGTTCTGCGAATATGCGGTCAACAACATCAACACTCTGGCCAAAGTCAGCGATGTCATGAGTGATGCGGAAGCCACTCTGGTGGTGACCGCCGGGACCTCGATGTACGGATTGACCGAGCTGGGCGGCCTGGTGGCAGGCGAAAGCGTTGTGATCACCGGACCGGGGCCCATTGGCCTGCTCGGTGTTGCCGTGGCCAAGGCTTTGGGCGCTTCTCCGGTTATCCTGACCGGCACCCGCGACAACCGTCTGGCCATCGGCACCAAGCTGGGGGCCGACTATGTCGTCAACGTGACCAACGAGGACGCCGTTGAAAAGGTCAAGGAATATACAGCAGGCATTGGCGCCGACTACGTGCTGGAATGCTCGGGCGCCCGGAACAGTTTGAACGAAGCGGGAAAAATGGCCAACCGTGGTGGCAAGATCTGTCTGGCCGCCTTCCCCCACGAAGATGTGCCGGTTGACGTGATGCACCTGGTTGCCAACAATATCTATGTTTATGGCATTCGGGGCGAAGGCAAAAGCGGCACCCGCCGGGCGGCCGCCCTGATGGACCAGAAGCGCTTTGACGCAACGCTCATCCATACCCATACCTTTGACATGGGCGAATTGCCGGAAGCCATCCGCTATGCCAAGGACCGGGTCGAGGACGCGATCAAGGTGGTGGTGACAAACAGCTTTGCCTACGCCCAGAAGGCGGAAGCTGCGGAGTAAAACAAACGGTCCGGCGAATTCTGGCGATCAGGGCGTTGCCCGGGGCAGTAGTGCCGATACAGCCTTAGCTGAGGCCTTTTTTGCCAATCGCCAGAAACTTTTCCCGGCGGTCTTTCTTGAGGGCCGCACCATCGAGCTTTGACAGGCTGTCCAGGGCGTCGGCAATGGCCCCGGCGACCGCCTCGAAGACCTTGGCTTTTTCCCGATGCGCACCGCCGACGGGTTCGGTCACCACCACATCAATGACACCCAGCGCATATAAATCCTGCGCCGTCAACTTGAGCGCCGTCGCCGCATCCTGGGCCAGATCGCCGTCGCGCCACAGGAT
>JABMNT010000091.1 GCA_013203595.1 Rhodospirillales bacterium | reverse complement strand
ATGTTCAC
Organism: Rhodospirillales bacterium; assembly: GCA_013203595.1. Taxonomy (GTDB): domain Bacteria; phylum Pseudomonadota; class Alphaproteobacteria; order Rhodospirillales; family Casp-alpha2; genus JABMNT01. Next base: position 6,745 of record JABMNT010000091.1, on the reverse strand, counting down.
GCCAATATTGGAGTGGTGATTACCTAAGATCCAATGTCATGTCCTGCATGTCCGCTAATGGGATTAAACAAAACTAGTAAACCCCTCACAGCAAGAGTCCGCACTGTCCCATTTGCAGAAGCATTGCCGACCCCGCCTGGCTATCTATCCCGCAGGATAGATTTTCTCATTTCAACCTCCCAAAAAGCAAGCCATTCTCAGGTTGTTGGTGAAACGCTTCTAATTTTATGGGTAAAAAAGTAATAAAAATGTTAGAAACATATAGAATCGTATTCCCTTTTTAGGGGTGAAAGAACAGGCATTAGCCGGAAAAAAAAGATTATGAACTTGAACAAGCCGGGAGGCATATAATGAGTAATTTCAATGTGTTAAGAACAAACCACACCAGTTTTACGGTTTCGGACCTGGACCGGATTATCGGCTTCTTCTGTGACGGACTGGGCTTTCAGTTGCTCAACCGCGCACCGCGTGATCCCAAACTTGTGCAGCAGATTTCCGGCGTTGCCGGTGCCGATATCGAAGTCGCTTATATCCAGGGGCCCGCGCATCGTCTTGAGCTTATCCAGTACCATGGCCCTGCGGACCGCGGCCGGGTTGAATGCCGTCCCTGCGATGCCGGCTATGCGCACCTGGCCTATGATGTGGACAATGTGGATGCCGCCATGGCCGCAGCGCGGGCATATACCTTCAAGGAACTGGGCGCGCCGGTTGCCATCGACAAGGGACCGAATACGGGCAGCCGGGTTGTCTATATGCGCGATATTGACGGGATAACGGTCGAGTTCATTGAAAAAGCCGCCTGAGGCCGGGGCACAGGGCTCCGGATAACCCGTTGGCTGATATGAAGGCGCCTCAGCCTGCCGGCCGCAGCGCACCTCTGGACCTGCTCAAACAGCCCAACTTCCGCAGGGTCTGGCTGGTTGGCGCCGTCGCCGGCACCATGCGCTGGCTCGATATGCTGGCGATCGGCGTCTATGTGCTGGAAGTGACGGGCTCGGCCCTGATCGTTGCCATGACCCTGTTTGTCCGCATGTTGCCGATGTTTTTGTTCGGCGTGGTTGCCGGTGCCTACGCGGAAACCGTTGACCGCAAGAAACTGCTTACGGTGATGCTGTTTGGGCTGTGCGGCGTCTATATAGGCCTTTATGTGTTGGTTCGCACCGGCAATCTGGAGCTTTGGCACCTCGGGCTGGGGGTCTTTTTCAGCGGCATCTACTGGGCCCTGGAAATGACCATCCGGCGCACCATGGTTGCCAAAATCGCCGGCATGGAACGGATCTCGGCGGCCATGGGGCTGGATACCTGCACCAATAACGCGACCCGGATGCTGGGGCCGTTCCTGGGCGGATTTCTCTACGAAACCTTCGGTCTGGAAGGCACTTTGCTGCTGGGTGCCGGGTTGCACGTGATCGCCGGGTTTTTGCTGATCTCCGTTGCCTACCCATCGGACCCGCCGCGGGCAACGCGGCCGTCGATTTTCGCCAATGTCATTGAAGGTTTTCAGTTCGTGCGCTCAAGCCGGCCGGTGATGGCGACCCTGACCATTACCATTATTCTCAATCTGTTCGGTTTTTCGTTCATGTCCATGGTCCCGGTCATCGCCAGGGATGAGCTGGGGCTGACACCATTTCCAACCGGAATGCTGATGTCGGCGGAAGGGGCCGGGGCGCTTCTGGGCGCCCTGATCATTGCTTTTTTTGCCCCGCACCGGCGCTTTCATCAGATCTACTTTTTTGGTGCCAGCCTCTATATCGGCTGTGTTGTCCTGTTTTCCCTGTCGACCTCTTTCGCGCCGTCGTTCCTGTTGCTTCTGGTGGGTGGTTTCGGTCTGTCCGGATTTGCCGCCATGCAGTCGGCGCTGATCATCGCCAATACGCCAATTGCCAAACGCAACCGGGTCATGGGTGTGCTGGCGACCTGTATCGGCTTTGGCCCGATTGGCATTCTGGGTGTTGGCATGCTGGCCGACCAGTTGGGTGCGGCAACGGCGGTTCTCATCATGGCGGTCACCGGTGCATCACTGATGGTGCTGGCGATTGTCCACTGGCCGGAGATGCGCAAGCTGCGTGACGACTGATTTATTCAGGCGCCGGGGTGATCTGCATGCCGCCGAAGGATTGTTCGGTCGGTGACAGTTCGATGGTTCCGATATTGACCCGCCAGGGGGTATCAAGGGCATAGACAATCGCGTCCGATATATCCCCGGCCTGCAGGGCTTCGAAACCGGCAAAAGCTTTTGCGCTTTTTTCCGGATCATTGACGGCCACATTGAAGAAGTTGGTTTCGACCCGGCCGGGGCAGATTTCGGTGACCCGGATGCGCGTGCCTTTCAGTTCGATCCGCAGGTTTTGCGACATTAAATGAATGGCGCCCTTGCTTGAGCCATAAACCGACGACTGGATCGGATACAGACCGGCAACCGAGCCGATGTTGACCACATGCCCGCGGTTGCGCGCCACCATACCGGCGACGGTGGCCCGGATCACATGGGCGGCACCGATGACATTGGTCTGCAGGGTGGTTTCAATGTCGTTGGGGTCGGCTGTAAACAGCGATTCAAAACCCCGGCCGAGACCCGCATTGTTGATCAGAATATCGATCTCGCGGTTTTCCAGCTGGGCATAGATGGCGTCTTTGTCCTGCACATCAAGGATGATCGGCTGGCACCCGGTTTCGCTGGCCAGGGCGTCGAGCTTTTCGCGGCGGCGCGCCGCTGCAAAGACGTTTATGCCGCGCGCCGTGAGTGCGCGTACGCAGGCTTCGCCAATACCACCGGAGGCACCGGTTACCAGTGCCGTTTTATAATCAGTCAACGCCATGCCATCTTCCTTCACCTGAACAATCAAAAGTACCCACAGACCGAAACCGGCATGCGCCCGCATCATGGTATCGCTGCCCCCCTGCCGTCGCAACCTAGATAAACGACTTCTCCCTTACCACGGCGGCCCGCATGCCGTCGGGTGTGGCAATTTCAATGGCCGTACCCGCCTGCCAATGGGAGCGGGCAATCATGCCAAGGGCGACATTTGTCGTGAAGTCGGGCGACCAGGCGACCGACGAGATATGGCCGATCTGGCTCGCCCCGGCGAATACCGGCCACAATTCGGCGCAGGGCGCCAACGCATCACCGGCGATGTCGATGCTGCGGATCTGCCGTACCGGGCCCTCGGTGGCGACCCGTAACAGGGCGTCGCGGCCGACGCAGCCAATCGCCGAGCGGGTCTGACAAAACCGGCCGAGTCCACATTCATGGGGCGTGTTCTCCCGTGTCATGTCGTTGCCATAGGACAGCAGCCCGGCTTCGATCCGCTCGATCAGGTTGGGTCCACCGGCCCTCACCTCCAGGTCGCGGCCGGCGATCATCAGGGCATCCCACAGCGGCTCGCCCAGATCCGAGCCATCGACGTAAATCTCGAACCCGCCCTGTTTGGAATAGCCGGAACGGGCGACAACCAGTTGCTGACCTTCGAACGGCAGCAGGGCATAACGGAAAAACCGGATGTCACGGACCGCCGGGCCAAAGACCCGGGCGACCAGCTCTTCGGCCTTGGGTCCCTGAATGGCCAGCGGCGACACATCGGGCTCAGTGACCGCGACATCGAGCCTGAGGCCGTAGGCCAGGCCCTTGATCCACAACAATAAATCGCTATCGGCGACCGATATCCAGTATCTGTCTTCCGCCCGTTTAAGGGTCAGCGGGTCGTTCAGCATGCCGCCGGTTTCGTCGACCATGGGCGTATAATAGCATTGTCCCGTATCCATATCTCCCAGATCTCGCGGCGTCAGCATCTGCACCAGACGTGCCGCATCCGGCCCGCGCACCTCAATCTGGCGCTCGCAGGCCACGTCCCATATCTGCACCTGCGTCTTGAGATGATGGTAGTCGGCTTCGATGGATTCAAAAACGGTCGGTAAAAGCATATGGTTGTAGACCGTATAGGCCTTCACCCCGCTGGCGGTGACGCGACGCGAAAACGGGGTCTGGCGGGTGCGCCGCGAGATTGACAGAAAGGGTGTGGTCAAATTGCAGATCCTTACCAGTGTCAGATGAATTGTCAGGCCTGCGAAAGGCCGGATGCATTGCCTTGAAATCCAGTTAACACGTCCTTTTGCGTAAAGATAGCCCGCTTGTTGTGGCGGTCGTTATCCATCGATCGGGCGTTGCGATACCGCCTTGCTTCCGGGGGCGGGGTTTCCTATAGGAGGTGTTTCTTTGCCCGCATGGAATCCCCTATGGCTGAGCCGCATATTTCACCGCACTACCGCGTATACGCGGGGTTTTTTTTCTATGCGGCCATTCTCGGTGCAATCTTCCCGCGGCTTGGGGATTTGCAGCTGCAGATGGCGATCAGTGAAGGCACCCTGGGTATCGCCCTGATGGGTGGCGCACTGGGCACACAAATCTCGTTGATGTTTGTCGGGCCTGTTCTGGAGCGGTTTGGATACCGGGCATCGGTAATCGTGGCGATCCCGGTGCTTGGCCTGGCCGAGGTGGCGGCAACCCAGGCGCCGGGGCCGGAACTGTTTTTTGTCAGTCTGGTTGTGGCCGGACTGGCGATCGGGGCGCTCGAAATCATACTCAATCTGGAAGCGGACCGAACCGAGCTGTTGATGGGATGCCGGATCATGAACCGGGCCCATGCGTTCTGGAGCTTTGGCTTTTTTACCGCCGGAATCGTCAGCGCGCTGGTTGTGCAGTTTCAGATTGGCCCGACCACCCATCTGTTGGGTATGACCGCGGTGACCTCCCTTGCCATGGTGCTGGTGTTTCGAAACTTTCAGCCGGCGCCGTCCCGGGTCAGGGACGAAGGAGCGCGCCCCCGCTTTGTGCGTCCCAGCGGCCCCATATTGCTGATCGTGGTGTTTACCCTGTCGGCCATGCTGCTGGAGGGTGCGAGCGCCGACTGGTCGGTGATATTCATGCGCGATTCCTACGATCTGCCGGCGTCCGTCAACGCCCTGGCCTTTGCTGTCGGTGCCCTGGCCCAGGCCCTGACCCGGTTTTTCGCCGATGGCCTCGTCGAACGCTTCGGCCCGCTGCAGGTGGCGCGCGCCCTCATCATCATTCTAGGCGGTGGCGTCGTGCTGGTCACCTTTTCCAACAGCGGCTATCTCGCCCTGCTTGGGTTTGCGCTCATGGGAACCGGCACCAGTGCTCTGTTTCCCCTGGCCATGTCGGCAGCGGCACAACGAACGGACCGTCCGGCGGCGACCAATGTGGCCGCGCTGGCACAGCTTTCCTTCATAACCTTTCTGGTGGCACCGCCGCTGCTGGGCTTCGTTGCCGAACATTTCGGCATTCGGGCCTCGTTCGGGATCTGTATTCCGATGGTGATCCTGAGCTGGTTCACCCGGTTTTGCCTGGATCCGAAGCGCCGCCCCTAAGGAACTCCGGTAGAAATGGTCAGGTCAGGGATTTGGCAAAATAATAGCGCCGGATACCGCCGCCGATGGTCTTGTTGCTGGAAGCATCGGCAACCTCTTCGCGGAGCAGCAGGTAGCCTCTGGCCCGGTAAAAGGCCAGCGCCGCCTGTTGTAATTCGGAAGTACTGAGAAAGAGCCGGGTTGCGCCCTCCCTGCGGCTCTGGGCTTCGGCAAAATCGAGCATCTGGGCGGCGATGCCCTGGCGGCGGCGGTCCGGATCCACATACATCCGGCGCAATTCCAGATCATCGTCGCCATGGCGTTCCAGCCCCATCATGCCGACGATCTCTGTGGCCATTTCACAGACCCAGAAACTGCCGCTGTGCCGCCGGTAATAGTCTTCGATGATGTCAATTTCCTCGGCCAGCGAACGCGCGATATAGCTCTCGAACGCGGCCTTCAGGTGGGCCGGGGCGAGCAGCCTGTTGACGTCAATGAAAAGCTGGCGGGCCTGTTGGTGGTCGCTGTCGCGGTAGCGGCGGATGACAAGCGGATCAGGCACCGGCGGGTGGGTTTATGAGTTGACCGGTTGGTGCTTCATGGCCGCTGATGACAGCGCGCTCGTCTTTGATGGAAACCCGGCCGTCAGCGATCAGGCGCACGGCCAGCGGATAGATCCGGTGCTCCTCGGCCAGGATCCGCTGGGCCAGGCTGTCGGCGGTATCATCGGGGCCTATGGGTACCACCGCCTGCACCAGAATCGGGCCGGTATCCATTTCCTTGCGCACATAGTGCACCGTGCAGCCGGCAAAGCGGACACCGGCATCAAGGGCCGCCTGTTGGACGTCCAGACCCTTGAACGCCGGTAACAGGGAAGGGTGAATATTGATCATGCGGTCGCGCCAGTGGTCACAGAATTCATCGGACAACAGGCGCATGAAACCGGCAAGACAAACCAGTTCGGTGCCGATCTCTTCCATGGCGCGGGTTATGTGGCGGTCGAAATCGCTGCGGCTGGCATAGGCGGTATGGTCAAAAACCCGGGTTGCAATGCCGGCGGCGGTCGCCAGTTGCAGGCCGGGTGCTGCGGCTTTGTTGGATATAACCAGAGCTATTTCCGCCGGAAAATCCGCTTGCGCACAGGCCGTGATCAGCGCCTGTAAATTGCTGCCGCGGCCGGAGATCAGAACCGCGAGCCTTAATTTCCCCATGGCGCTTCGGCGTTGTCAATATGCACGGCCGGCTCCGTTCCGGACAGGGCGACAACCCGGCCAATTTCGAAGACCTGCTCGCCGTGGCTTTCCAGGATCCGGCGCAGGGGCGCGACTTGGTCCCGGGCAACCACGCAGACCATGCCGATGCCGCAGTTGAAGGTCCGGTT
>JABMNT010000007.1 GCA_013203595.1 Rhodospirillales bacterium | reverse complement strand
TGACCACATCCTCGACCGAGCGGTTATGGCCGAGATGAATGACCTCAACGCCCATGGACTGCAGAATGCGGCGCATGATGTTGATCGCGGCGTCATGGCCGTCAAACAGACTGGCGGCGGTGATAAAGCGCACCGGGTTCTGTTTTACATAGGTCGGCGGGGATTTGGAGGAAAGACCGTCATCGGGCATGCAGGGGCTCCTGAAGGCATGAAAGGCAACAATACGGGCGATTATACCCCCAATCGGCGGGGTTTCCCATGATCGAGAATGATAGTTAACGTTTACGTTAACGTAAAGGGTAATGGATCCCTGCCTGCGATCGCAGAGATCGAACAGCATAGGGGGGATGATCGAAACCCCTTTAATCGCCGCAGGTCGAGCTTTAGGGTGATGGCGTCTATGAATGGTTCAGACGTCACCGGAAAAAACCGGCACCTGTCAGACCGGGTGAGAATTACCAACACCCCCTGCCCTTACCAACGGAGACTATCTGCCCATGATTACTTCCGCTCTGGATCCCGTCCTTTCCAGTTTTCGACACCACCCGCTGGTGCGCTATCTTTCCCTGTTTTATGCAGTAGTTTGGATTGTCTGTGCCTTTTCACCGCTCTATCGGTTTGACTGGCTGCTTGAAAATCTGCTCATTTTCATCACCATTCCCTGGCTCGCCTTTGAGTTTTCACGCCGGCCGCTGTCAGATGTTTCGTATATCCTCATCATCGCCTTTCTGACCCTTCATACAATTGGCTCACATTATACCTATGCTGAAGTTCCGGTTGGCTTTTGGCTACAGGAAGCGCTTTCCCTAAGCCGCAATCACTATGACCGTATCGTCCATTTTGCCTGTGGCCTACTCCTTGCCTATCCGATCCGCGAGACCTTCCACCGTCATTCGGACATGGGCCCGGTATTAAGTGGATTTGTGACCTTCACCGTTATCGCCGCGGCCAGCGCGGTTTATGAAATCATTGAGATGATCGTCGCTGCCCTGGTTAGTCCCGATGCGGCAATGGCATTCCTCGGCGTTCAGGGCGATGTTTTTGACGCCCAGAAGGACTCAGCACTTGCCATAGGCGGTGGCCTGCTGACGCTGATGCTGACCCGCAGGCATTTCAAAAATCGCGTTTAAAACTGTTGATCCCGTTCGCCAATGAGCGCGGCTGTTTTACCGGCCATGACCGGCCCACACAGATTGCGCGTTCTGCCGCAGGGTAATCGTCCCTAGCTAGTGGTGAAATCCGTGCTGTCCAGATCAGCGAGATCGACGTTTGTCAGCTCGATCTCCAGATCCGCCTGCTGATCGCCGTCGGCATCGATTTCCAGGACCCGGGTATTGCCGTTAAAGCGGCCAGATGCGCCGCCACCGGTAAAGGCCTGGGTTTCATCGCCCACAAAATCGAAGGAGGTAACACCGGTAAATTCGATGGTATCGGCCTTGCTGGACGCTGAGTCCGCTTCGAAATCGACAATCACATCGCGGTTGCCGGCACCAATCCCCGACTCAGCAACAACGGCGCCCAAATCAAACACAAAGCGGTCCGAGCCGCCCTGGCCGAACAAGGTGTCAACGCCACTGCCGCCGATCAGCACATCGTCGCCGCCGTCGCCCTGCAGACTGTCGTTGCCATCGCCGCCGTCCAGCAGGTCGCGGCCACCGCCGCCGAGCATCCGGTCATCGCCGTCGCCGCCAAACAAATGATCGGAACCCTGCTCGCCGGTCATGAAGTCGTTGCCGGCGCCGCCATACAGGGTGTCGTTGCCTTCGTCGCCGATCAGCACATCGGTGCCGTCATCACCAAACAGGATATCATTACCCATCTCGCCACGCAGGGTGTCGTTGCCCTGGCCACCGTGCAGGGTGTCGTTGCCGTCGCCGCCATAGAGCTTGTCGTTGCCGTCATCGCCATTGAGGTCGTCATTACCGGTACCGCCCCAGATCTGATCGTCGAAGCCGCCGCCGCGAATGATATCGTTGTCGTCTTCGCCATAGAGGAAGTCCCGATCCGCACCGCCGTCGAGAACGTCTCTGCCGAGACCCCCATACAGGGTGTCGCTGCCGTCGCCGCCGGACAACTGATCATTGCCGTCGTCGCCGCTGATCATATCATCGCCGGTGCCACCATTGATGAGATCACCGCCAAGCCCGCCGGTGATCGTGTCATTGCCGGATCCGCCGGTGATCTGGTCACTGCCGTCGTCGCCACTGATCATATCGTCGCCGTCGCCGCCGTCGAGACTGTCCTTACCGCCGCCACCCGCCAGAATATCGTTGCCGGCGCCGCCCATGAGCGTGTCCATGCCGCCTTCACCCGACAGGGTATCATTACCATCACCGCCATCGGCCCAGTCATCACCGCTCCCGCCGGAAACGCTGTCGGCGCCCAGTCCGGCAATAATCCGGTCATTGCCGCCCTGGCCCAGCAGCTCGTCATCGCCGTCGCCACCGTCAAGAGTGTCGTCGCCGGCGCCGGCCTTGAGAACGTCGCTGCCGGCGCCGCCGGTCAGGGTGTCGTTGTCGTCGCCGCCGATAAGGGTATCGTTGCCGTCGCCGCCATCGATCAGGTCGCTGCCGCCGTTGCCTTTGATGAGGTCATCACCGGCACCACCGGTCAGGGTATCGTTCTCATTGCCGCCGGTAATCGTATCGTCGCCGTCGCCGCCATCAACCACGTCGTGACCGCCGCCGCCCTTGAGATCATCGTTGCCAAGACCGCCCAAAATAAAATCGTCGCCACCGTTGCCATTGATGACATCATCACCGGCGCCGCCGTCAATGCTGTCGTTGCCGGCATTGCCAGTAATGCTGTCGACGCCGTCGCCACCCGACAGAATATCGGCACCGCCGCCGCCGGAAATCGCATCATCACCGGTACCGCCGTCAATCTGATCGGCCCCGCCGTCACCATATATCGTATCGTTGCCGCCATTGCCTTCGATGGTGTCTTTGCCACCGCCACCTATGAGCAGATCATCGCCGTCAATGCTGACCAGCAGGCTTATGGCCGACAGGGCGCTGGTATCTGCGCTGGAGACAAGGCCGCTGTCGGCATCCGTATCCGTTGCCCGGGCGACAACGCTCAGGGAGAAGGCCGCCGTCTGCGAAGGAACCGAAATCGTCAGGCCGTCAAGCTCGGCGGCTGTCAGGCTGATTGCGCCATTGCCATCGGCGATGCCGGCCGACAGAAAGGCGCCATCGGGCAGGCCGGAGACAAGGATCGCCAGGGTTTCTGAACCGTCGGTATCAGCCAGGGCGGCCGAGATCGCCAGCGCACCGGTGAGCAGCGCCGGGCTGCCGTCGCCGATCAGGGTGTCGCCACCCCTGCCGCCGGAAATCGTATCGTTGCCACCAAAGCCCTGCAGGTTGTCCCTGCCATCGGTGCCGTCAATAATGTCATCACCGGCATCGGCATCGACCAGTGCTGCATCACCGACACTCAGGATCGCTTCATCGGCAACCGCGTTGACGACAATCTGCTGGCTGATCGGTGCTGAGTTGGTGGTCAGGCCGGTGATCCGGCTGGTTGCGGTGGCGGTCACTGTCAGGCTGAAATCATCACTGCTGTCGGCCGGTGGGGTCAGTGTCAGCCCGGCCAGTTCGGCAGCGCTCAGGGTTGCGGTACCGTCGCCGTTATCCATGCCCGTCGACAGCACGGTACCAGCCGGGATACCGGACAGGGTCACACTGACATCGAACAGGGCTGGTGCATTGGTCACGGCGGCGACGATGGTGAGCGCAATGGCACTGTCTTCATCGCCGCTAACGTCCTGGGTGGTGACCGCAATATCCGGTGTGAGAAAGCCCTCGACCTCTTCGCCGGTAGCTGAATCAATGACCGTGATCCGGATGTCCTCGAAATTCTGAACCTCAAGACCCAATGCGGCAAAGGCGGCGCTCGGGCCGTCATCGGAAGCGGCATCGCTGTTGGTATAGATAAAGCTGCTCAGCTCGATCAGGGCCCCGACAACCGCTGGCGTTGCCAGATCATCGGTTTCGACCGTGATCTCGAGGATGTCGACACCAAGGCCGCCATCGACGGTCTCGCCGCCGCCGTCGCCGAAGTTCATGCGCACCCTATCGTCGCCATCGCCGCCGTCAATGCGGTCGCCACCAGCGCCGCCGATGATCAGATCGTTGCCGTCGCCACCCTGCAAATCGTCATCACCGGTGCCGCCACGCAGCGCATCATCGCCATTGCCGCCACGCAGCAGATCATCGCCACCACCGCCGCGCAGGTCGTCATCGCCATTGCCGCCAGCCAGGGTATCTTTACCACCGCGGCCATAGAGCAGGTCATCACCGCCGTTGCCGGACAAAGCATCACGACCGGCACCGCCGTCCAGAGTGTCCTTGCCGCCACCGCCAGCCAGCACATCGTTGCCGACACCGCCGTCGAGCAGATCTCTGCCGGCACCACCATCCAGGATATCGTCACCAAAGCCGCCGATCAGGGTGTCGTTGCCGTCTTCGCCATAGAGAACATCGTTGTCCTCGGCGGCGACCTGATAGGTTTCGACAACCGGGGCGAAGCTCAGCTCAAGGGTAATGTCGAAAAAATCGGGCGACGTATTGCCGCCTTCCCCGCCTTCCCCGCCTTCCCCGCCTTCGCCACCGTGTCCGCCCCGGTGGGAATGACCGCCCTGGTGATGATGGCCGCGACCGCCTTCGCCGCCTTCGCCGCCCTCACTGCCTATGCTCTCGTCTTCGAAGGAGAGCAGCAGGCTGCCGCTGTCGCTGCTGGCCGAAGTGACATGAACACTGTCATCGCCATTGAGCGCCGTATTACCGGCCCCGACGGCGGAATGAAAAACATCGCCCTTTAGCTCACGGACTCGCCCACGGCTGTCCACAAACACCAGTTCCGGCGCGTTGCTTTGCAGGGTGGCTGGTGTGCCATCGATGTTTCTGAATTCGAAATGACCGTTCTGTAAACGACGGAAGGAATTTTTACTGTCGCCATCGGCAATCAGAAACACCCCGAAATTGTCACCGGCCGCAAGGTCCAGATCGACGCTGAGTTCTGACGAATTGTCGCCCCGTCCATGGCCTCGGCCGCTGCGTTCGGATGCGTCTTCAATGACAATCTCGACGTCGGTGATCTCGCCGTTGGCGCCGATTTTATAAATACCCACCGTGTTATGCTGGCCGGTATTGTCATCGGTCAGTTTCAGGGTCACCTGATGGTCCCGGGCAAGCTGGAAATGTGCCGGGTCAATGCCGGCACTGGGTGCTTCACTGAGACCCGACAGGTCATGGTCGACAATCCGTACGCGCTCGACCATGACTTCCGCCCCGGCACCGCCAATCAGCAGATCATCGCCGGCGCCACCGATCAGGGTATCGTTGCCTGTGTTGCCAAAAATTTCGTCGTCCAGCTCGCCACCGGTGACCACATCGTCGCCGTCGAGGGCATCATAGGATGCGGTTTCACCGTAAGCCGGATCGTCCGTCGCCAAAGTAACCACGTCGTCATCGTTGGTGAACAGGTCCGCCGGTGGCGCCGCCACCAGTTGCAGATCATCAAGCGACAGGGCGCGGATCGGGGTCCAGCCGATAGCCCGAAACTCCAGCTGGCTGACGTCACCGCTGCTTTCCAGCTCATAACTCAGAGCGGACTGGCGGCTTCCCGCAGCCAGGGTGTCGATGACCTTGCCGTCCCAGATCACCTCAACGCCGCCGCCAAACCAGGGCAGACCACCGAGCGCATAGCTGAACGACAGCACGAAGGTTCCGCCGTCCGGCGTCGGAATATCCTGATGAACGGACCTGGCAAAAAACCGCCGCGGCGCCTCGAAGTCGCCGTCGTCAATAAGGTTCGCGCCGGGTGTCTGATCAGCCATGTGTGATGGGTCCGTTCGTTTGCTTTTGTGATTGCGTCGACAGGCCCGGGAAGGCACTGCGAATCTGGAAGTGCCTGATATAGGCCGTTAACCTGACAGCAGGCTTACGCGAACGGTTTAAAGAACCCAAACGCAGGGCAATGGCGGGGTATCCTGCCCCATTGGCTGCCGGACAACAGGACGCCATCCGTTCTGGTCCGGCATCGGTGACGGCACCCCATCCGGTGCCCGGCATGCCTTCGGCCCGCTATTTGACGATCAGGCAGTCACAATGGGAATGCTGGTTGACCTTGCTCGAAACACTGCCCATCAGCAGTCCCTTGAGGGTGCCGAGGCCACGGCTGCCGAGCACAATCAGGTCCGCTTTCTCGTCTCTGGCCACCTCCAGGATCTCTTCAGCCGGATCTCCTTGGCGGACAACGGGCACAACCTGACTCGCGCCGGCCTTGCTGACAACGGCCGCCCCCTCATCGACGATCCGATGGCTGATCTCCTCAGCGGTGCGGTACATGAAACCGTCTTTTTTTGCTTCATAGCTGGTGTCAGTGCCAAGCGGCGACGCCGTCGCCATGGCCGGATCGGCGGGTGTCGGTTCACCGCCGGCGACAAGGTGCTCGACGTCCGCCATGTGCAGGGTCGCCTCATCCACGTCAGCCGTTGAGAACACGTTAAGGACAGTCACTTCGGACTGAAAGCGCACCGCCATCTGGCCAGCGGCGACCAAGGCCTTTTGCGCATGATCAGACCCATCGGTTACCGCAAGAATTCTGTTGTACATCGTCGTGCTCCCCTTCATGGATTCGTGATAACTGCGAGACAATTCAAGCTATCATTCCGACGCAAAAAAAGAATTGATGCATGTCAAAGGGCGCTTAGGGGCGGGATTGATTGTCCCACTTCATTTTCGTGAACTCTCCGGATCTTCGAACCATCCCATGGGTCCCCACCCCGGTTTCCTAAATTCGCTTACGCCTCCCGGTTCTGGCGGCAGCGCCAGGCGGCCATGACGGCGGCGTCATTGTCGGCCCAGCCCTGATCGGCGGCGCTGCGATAGGCCTGGCCGGCGGCTTCGGCGAGCGGCACCGCGCAGTTGTTCTGTGCGGCCCAGGCCTGCATCAATTTCAAATCCTTGGCCATGCCAGCTATGTCGAACGAGCCCGGCGCATCCGGTTGGGCGCCAATGGCGGCGAGGATCATCGGGATGCGTGGTCCGGCAACGCCGATGGCGCCCGACGAATCGGCCATCATGCTGCCGGCCAGTTCCGCATCGACACCACCGGCCAGCGCCAGTGACATGGCCTCGCCCAGGGATTCCCAATAGGTTGCCAGCGGCAGGTTGACGGCCAGTTTCATGGCCGCACCACTACCCACGGGGCCAACATGCTCGACCCGGCGGCAGAGTAATTCAAGCACCGGTTTGGCGCGCCCGAAGGCTTCGTCCTCGCCCCCGGCCATGCCCAGCAGCTTGCCGGCTTTGGCTGGCGCCACGGTACCGCCGACCGGACATTCGAGAAATTCAAAGCCGGCATTTCTCACCAGCGCCGCCAGGGCCCGGGCCGTGTCGGGCAGCATGGTGCTCATGTCGACGATCAAAGTCGCCTTTGACGCCGTCAGTAATCCATCAATACCCTGGTAGACGTCCTTTTGCGCCGCCTCGTCGAAGACCATGACGATGACGATGTCGCATTGCCCCATCAGTGCTGCCGGGCTCACTGCCAGGGCAGCGCCCTTCTCGACCAGGGGAGCCGCCCGGGCCGCATTGCGGTTCCAAACGGCAACGGACTGGCCCTCGTCGATCAGGCGTTCGGCCATGGCTGCGCCCATGCGACCGGTCCCACAAATTCCAATTGTCATTTTATCTCTCCTGCAAACCCAATATTAAGGATTGTAGGTTTTCATGCCGAAGGGCGCCATGGTCAAAAGAAAAAATTGTGAAATATTTTTTCGGCTGGCCTGCGTTCTGGTGGTGCGAATAGCAGAAAGCATAAGGCAATGAACAGCGGGCCGGTGGGAGTCAATCTGGGTAAACTGCAGGCGGCCCTCGCCCATCATCAGGGTGGGCGGCTGGCCGAAGCGGAAGCTTTGTACCGGCAACTCCTGGCCGATAACCCGGATGATGCTGATGCCAGCCATTATCTGGGCCTGGTCGCCCACCAGTCAGGCCGGTTTGCCGCCGCCGTGCCGCTGATTACCAAGGCTCTGGCCCTGCGTCCTGATTACGTGGAAGCGCACGTCAATCTGGCCAATGCCCTGAAAGCCCTGGGACGCACAGGTGAGGCGGTGGCCTGTCTGCGCCGGGCCCTGGCCTTGCGCCCAGGATTTGCCGAAGGCCATGCCAATCTCGGGGTTCTGCTGAAAGACAGTGGCGACATCGACGGCGCGATCCGTTGCTACGAAGCGGCGATCGGGCTGAAGCCGGACTTTGTTGCCGCCCATTTCAATCTGGCCAATGTCCTGCGTGCGGAAAACCGCCATCGGGAGGCGATAGCCAGCTACCGCAGGGCCCTTGCCATCGCGCCCCGGTTTATTGACGGCCATATCAATCTGGGCAGTGTATTCGAGGCCGTTGAAGATCTGGCGGCGGCAAAGGCCTGTTACGCGGCCGCCCTGGCTCTCGATGAAGGCGCTGTCAGTGCGTTATGCAATCTGGCAGGCGTGGAATTGGCGCTGGGTGATACGGTTGCAGCCTTCACCCATGCCAGCAAAGCGGTTGCCCAAGACCCCGGTTTCGGCGAGGCCCATCGCCTGTTGGGACTGGCCCAGCGCAGGCGGGGCGAGATGACCGCCGCCGCCGACAACCTGCGTCGGGCGCTGGAGATAAATCCCAAAAACGCCCTTTTTCACAATAGTCTGGGATTGATACGCAAGGACCAGGAGGAGCCCGGTCTGGCCATCGTCAGCTTTAATGCGGCGCTGGCCCTGAACCCGGACTTCGCCGAAGCCCACGGCAACCTGGGCAATGTGTATCGGGATCAGGAACGCCTTGATGAGGCCCGCCACCATTACCAGAAAGCGCTGCAGCTGAAACCTGGCTTCGCCGATGCCCATAACAATTACGGGACTCTGCTGAAAGACCAGGGCCGGCTGGATGAAGCTCTCGACCACTATCAGAAAGCCGTCGCCCTGAAGCCGGGCTTTGCCGATGCCCATAACAATCTCGGGCACTGCCAGTTGCTGACGGGGCAGTTCGCCGCGGGCTGGCGCAATTACCGCTGGCGCTGGCAACTGGACGGGGTTGCCGCATATCAGCGCCACTACGGGGCGCCCCTGTGGGAGGGTAGCGATCTGGCGGGCAAGACCCTGTTCGTCCATCCGGAACAGGGGTTTGGCGATTTTATCCAGTTTGTCCGCTATCTGCCCCTGCTCAGCCGGTTCGGTGGGCCGGTCACCCTGGAAATCCCCCCGGCCCTGGCCGGTCTGTATGGCGATCAAACCGGCGCGCAGCGTATCATCCACACCGGCCAGCCGCCGGGAGCCTTCGATTTTCATATTCCGCTTCTTGATCTGCCGTTGGTGCTGGGTACCGACGCCGCATCGATCCCGCCACCGCTATGTCGGCCCGAGGCGGCGCCTGAACTGCATGAGAAATGGCGCCGTCGGTTAACCGGATACGGCGCTA
This sequence comes from Rhodospirillales bacterium, assembly GCA_013203595.1. Classification (GTDB taxonomy): domain Bacteria; phylum Pseudomonadota; class Alphaproteobacteria; order Rhodospirillales; family Casp-alpha2; genus JABMNT01. The sequence continues at coordinate 7,777 of JABMNT010000007.1, read as the reverse complement.
ATCGGGTCGGCCTGGTCTGGGCCGGCAATCCGGATCACAAAAACGACAAAAGACGGTCCCTGGACCCGGCCCTGCTGAGGCCATTGCGCGACGTCGCCGGCGTGCAGTTGTTCAGTCTGCAGGCCGGTCAGGCGGAGCAGGCGCACGCGGTTTTTGGCGAACGGGTCATTGATCTCGCCCCGGAACTCAGTTCCTTCGCCGATACCGCCGCCGCCATGGAGCAGCTCGATCTGGTGATATCCGCCGACAGCGCACCGGCGCATCTGGCCGGCGCGCTGGGCGTGCCGGTCTGGACCCTGCTTTCGTTCATGCCCGACTGGCGCTGGATGATGGAGCGCGACGACAGCCCCTGGTATCCGTCCATGCAGCTGTTCCGCCAGCCCCGGCCCGGTGACTGGACGGCGGTCATTGATCAGGTCTGTCGGGCTTTGACGGACTTTGAGAACCGACGGGACGGGTAGACTGACCGGAGAGTTGCCAGCCCCGATTTCGATGCTGAGCGCCGCAGAAGTATATTTACGTTGCCAAGGCACGCATCTCCGAGATCAGATCTGATTTTCCTTCAAATCCTATTCCCGGTAATTCCGGCATTGTGATATGACCATCGATGACCTTCACCCCATCCGGGAAGCCACCGTATGGCTGGAACAGGTCCGGATAACTCTCGTTTCCGCCCAGCCCAAGCCCGGCTGCGATGTTCAACGACATCTGGTGGCCGCCATGGGGGACACATCTGTCGGGTGCCCATCCGGCACTTTCAAGCACATCCAGTGTGCGCAGGTATTCGACCAGCCCATAGGACAGGGCGCAGTCGAACTGGAGCCAGTCACGATCCGGCCGCATGCCGCCGTAGCGGATAAGATTGCGGGCGTCCTGATGGGAAAACAGATTCTCGCCGGTAGCCATCGGTCCGGGATAAAATTCGCTTAAGGATGACTGCAGGGCGTAGTCGAGGGGGTCTCCCGGTTCTTCGTACCAAAACAGTGGATATTCCCGCAGCATTTTGGCGTACGCGATGGCTGTTTCCAGATCAAAGCGGCCATTTGCATCGACGGCCAATTGTGCTTCTGAGCCAATTTCATGGAGGACCGCTTCAATGCGGCGTTTGTCTTCATCCAGCGTAGCACCGCCAATCTTCATTTTGACGACGGTGTATCCCCGATCAACATAGCCGCGCATTTCGGCACGCAGGGCGTCGTTTTCCTTGCCGGGGTAATAGTAACCACCTGCTGCATAAACAAATACTTTGGGGTTTGCCTCAAGCCCCTTCATCTCTGACAGGAGGCGGAACAAAGGTATCTCTGCAATCTTCGCAACCGCGTCCCAGACGGCCATGTCGATGGTACCGACGGCAACCGATCGCTCTCCATGTCCGCCGGGTTTCTCGTTCGCCATCATCGCTGCCCAGATCCGGTGCGGATCGAGATTGCTGCCCTCCTTGTTCATAAGAGCTGCGGAGTCTGCATCAAGAATGCGGTCTCTGAAACGCTCGCGGATCAGGCCGCCCTGACCATAACGGCCATTGGAATTGAAGCCGTAGCCGACAACGCGACGGCCATCGCGGACAACGTCGGTGACCACCGCCACCAGACTGATCGTCATCTTGCTGAAATCGATATAGGCGTTTCGAATTGGCGATGAAATGGGTTTGGTGACTTCACAGATATCGACTATACGCACGGTGGTATCCCTCATTTTGGTTGCAGCCCGCTAAAAGGCATCTGGATTTTGACTGATGATAAACAGGCCTGGGGGAAAATTACCAATGCTGGATTCAAAAATATCAATGCTCAACCGTGATAGATAAGCGCCGATCAAAATCGCCGCCTTGAATCAATTTTTCCCAGCCCCCTTCCGTATGAGGAGACAAGCATCAGCGAATATCTTCGCCCGCAGATCTGCGCGCTTCGGCTTTACCCTAGAACGGATTGCGCACGATCCCGCCTTCGACCCGCATAGCGGCGCCATTGGTAGAGCTCGACGCCGGGCTGCAGATATAGGCGATCATGTTGGCGATCTCCTCCGGTGCTGAATAGCGCTGCAGCAGAGACGAGGGCCGGCGCTCGCTAAAGGTCGCGGCCTTGATTGCTTCAACCGTGGTGCCCTGATCGGCGGCGCGTTTTTTCAGGCGTTCATCATTGGCCTCGACCCAGGTCGGGCCGGGCAGCACCGAATTGACCGTGATCCCGGTGCCGGCGGTCATTTCCGCCATGCCGCGGGCGATCGCCAGCTGTGCCGCCTTGGAAAAACCGTAGTGGATCATTTCCGCAGGCATGACGATGCCGGACTCGGACGACACGAACACCACCCGGCCCCAGTCCTTTTTCAGCAGGCGGGTGAAATAATGGCGCGACAGGCGGACACCGCTCATGACGTTCACATAAAACATCTCTTCCCAGTCGGCATCGGTGATCTGATCAAAGGGTTTCGGTGCATAAATCCCCATGTTGTTGACCAGAATATCCACATCCGGGACTTCGGCGATGAGCGCCGCACAGCCTTCTGCCGTACCCAGATCGGCAGCAACGCCCGACAGCTCGGCGCCGGGCACCCGGCTTTCAAGGGTGGCTATAGCCGCTGTGACCTTGTCCATGTCGCGGCCATTGATCACCACGGCAGCACCCATGGCGGCCAGTTCGGTGGCGGTCGCCAGACCGATGCCCCGGGTAGAGCCGGTAACCAGAGCGCGTTTTCCTTGCAGGTTCAAATCCATAATCGTGTTCTCTTTTTTTCAGGTGTAAGGGAAGGTTGCATTGTCAAAAATCAGTTTGTTTGTGAAAAGGCCAGTTTCAGCCCGAGCCCGGCAAAGGCACCGGCAAAGACCCGGCGGAGCCAGACCATGGCCTGGGGGCGGTCAATCAAATGCCGGCGAACCGACGCGGCACACAGGCCATAGAGACTGAATACCAGCCAGGTCATAGCCATGAAAACAAGGCTCAGACCGGCCATATCCATGGCAACGTTTTCCGATACAGGAGCGATGAACTGTGGCAGGAAGGCCAGGAAAAAGATCGAGAGTTTGGGGTTGAGGATGTTGACCAGCACCCCTTTGATGAGGATTGCAGGGCCGTCGGAAATTCTGGAACCCCAGGTTTCAGCCGAATGTGCCGTCATAATGAGCGGATTTTTATCCTGCAATGTGGTCCAGGCCAGATAAAGCAGATAGGCCAGTCCGGCATACTTGAATATCTGAAAGGCCAGGGCACTGGTATGCAGAACCGCCGCCAGACCGAGGATGGCCGCCGCCATGTGCGGCAGGATACCGAGGGTGCAGCCGAATGCGGCAATGAGACTGGCGGTCCCGCCACGGCCAAGACCGATGGTCAGTGTATAGATAACACCGGATCCGGGCGCGATGACGACGATCAGAGAGGTGATGAGAAACTCAGGTGACATTTGGCCTTCCTGTTAACAGGGGGATAGAGCTCTGTAAGCCTTGAAGGTGGGGTCCCACGCATCGACATCGGCCTCAGTGTCGGATGAAAACAAATCCAAAGCAAGAGAACGCCAATAAAAGAAATTTCGCGGGTTGCCGGACGAAAAGGATACCACCCCGGCACGGATATGGCCGGCGCGTCTACATCAATCCAGGAGTTAAAACCGGATTTGGCATCGTTATCTTTACGGCCTGCCCGGGACTTCAGCCAATCGATGGGTGGCGATCGAGTCTGCAAGCTGTTTTTCGGTGTAGGGTTTGGTGAGAATATCGTTCATTCCCGCCCGTTTAAACCGCCTGTGCTGTTGGGCAAAAGCGTCAGCTGTCAGACCGATAATAGGAAGGTTTTTCCCTGCTGTGGTTGAACGGATGGACTTCGTCGCGTCGATCCCGTCCATTACCGGCATATGAACATCCATCAGGATTAATTCCGCCCAGCCCTCGTTGGCCGCGGCAATCGCCTGGTTGCCGTTTTCCACACGTCTTCCCGCATGACCCAGCCTTTCCAGAAAAGCCAACGCGATGTAGGCATTTATATCGTTGTCTTCAGCGACCAGCACATTAAGCGGTTGAGTTTCATTGTTGTCGTCTTCAGCGCCGTCGAGAGAGATCGCGTTCGCTTCCTCCGCTGTTGCGGCATCAAAGGGAAGATTGACAGTGAATTCACTGCCTTCGCCCAGTTGGCTTTTTGCGACGATTGTCCCGCCCATCAGTTCTGTCAGTTTTTTGACAATTGATAGCCCCAGACCTGTGCCGCCGTGTTTGCGGGTTGTTGCGCTGGTTTCCTGAATATAGGCTCCAAATATGGCATTAAGACGCTCCGGCGCTATTCCCGCACCCGTGTCCTTTACGGAAAACTGCAAAACATGGGCCCCTGGCCCGGCAACCAGATCTCCCGCATCTTCAACATCTGCGATGGTCAGGGTAACACTGCCGGCGTCGGTAAATTTGAAGGCGTTGCTAAGCAAATTCCAAAGAATCTGGCGTAACCGAAGAGAATCTCCGCTGATTGTCAGCGGTTCTCCGCTATCCACCACATGCAACTTAAGTCGCTTGGCATCGGCCACGGCATCGAAGGATAGGGTGACTGTTGAAATCAGGGCCTGCAGATTGAAAGGATGACTTTCAAGTTCAATGCCGCCCGCGTTAATTTTGCTCAAATCCAGAACATCATTGATGATGGCAACGAGTATTTCGCCTGATGAAAGAATGTCATCGACTTTGCGGCGCTGACTTTTGTTCAGTTTTGTATCGGTTAATAACTGGGCAAGGCCCAGTACGCCATTTAGCGGCGCGCGGATTTCATGGCTCATGGTGGCGAGAAAATCAGCCTCGGCCTGTTCCGCCTGTTCGGCATTGAGCCGTGCCCTGTGGAGCTCGATCGCATCCATCACGATGATCGCCAAATCTTCGAGTTGGAGAATTTGTCTGCTCGATAACTCTCGCGGCTTATTATCAATGCCACAGAGCGTTCCCAGGGAATAGCCGTCAGCAGTGGTCAGCGGCACACCGGCGTAGAATCTGATGAGGGGGCCACCGGTGACCAGAGGGTTGTCGGAAAATCGTGGGTCCAGCGCCGTATCAGGAACGATAAACACTTTTTCCTGGAGGATGGCATGTGAGCAAAAGGCCACGTCACGGGTGGTTTCGCGCGTATTTAGTCCAACGCTCGATTTAAACCATTGCCGTTGATTATCTATCAGTGAAACCAGGGCAATAGGTACATCCAGAATTGTCGAAAGAAGGCGCGTGATGCAATCGAATGATTCATCTGGAAGTGTATCAAGTATTTTATACTGGCGCAGTTTTTCAAGGCGCGCAGTTTCGTTTTCGGGGAGGGCAGCAGGCTGCATGATAAGCGATATATCCTCAGTTCGAAATCGGAACACACGTTTACTGTTTGCAGCGCCTACTCTCGTTTATATGTGTGTCCACTTAACAATTTGGGCTATGCACCGAGCGCATATAATAGTATGTAAATTTAATGTGAAAAAATACAAGAGAATACAGACCACCATGTGTGAATGGTGATAACAAAAGGCGTCAGGAAGTTAAATCGTCAGTCGGTTTCTGATATTCAGTATTGCTCACCAGCTGGTCGTAATGTTTTTTCAATTGCCGGTTCCCGGGCAAGGATTCGGCCGCATCCGACAGCCTATGAATACACATTAGACATTCCCCGCCCCACCCGTGTAATCTGCGCCGGGTCAGCAAGAGCCCGTTTTATACAGATAAATCACCATCAAGGAGGCATTTCGTCATGAGCAATTCCCTACATCCCGAGACCCTGGCGTTACATGCCGGTCACCGCAAGGATTCAGCGACCAATGCGGTTGCCGTTCCCATTTACCAGACCACGTCCTACCAGTTCGACAGCACCGATCACGCGGAAAACCTGTTTGCGCTGAAGGAGCTTGGTAATATCTACAGCCGGATCATGAACCCGACCTGTGATGTGCTGGAGCAGCGGATGACGGCGATCGAGGGTGGTGTGGCAGCCCTGGCGGTCGGCTCCGGCCAGGCGGCATCCAGCTTCTGTATCCTTAATCTGTGCAAGGCCGGCGACAATTTTGTCTGCTCGACCGATATCTACGGCGGCACCTGGAACCTGTTTGCCAACACGTTGAAAGACCTGGGCATTGAATGTCGTTTCGTTGATCCGTCTGATCCGGAAAACTTTCGCAAGGTAACGGATGCAAAAACCCGCTGTTATTATGCGGAAACCCTGCCCAACCCGAAGCTCAACGTGTTCCCCATCAAACAGGTGGCCGACATCGGCCGCAGCCTGGGTGTGCCGTTGATCATGGACAATACGGCTGCCCCCCTGCTCTGCCGGCCGTTTGATCATGGCGCTGCGGTCGTCATGTATTCGACGACCAAATATATTGGCGGTCATGGCACATCGATTGGCGGCCTGGTCATCGATGGCGGTAACTTCGACTGGGAAGCCGGCGGCGACAAGTTTCCGACCCTCAACCAGCCGGACCCCAGCTACCACGGTGCGGTCTGGACCGAAGCCGTCAAGCCACTGGGACCGATTGCCTATATCCTGCGCATGCGGGTGATCCTGCTGCGCGACATGGGAGCGCCAATGAGCCCCATGAACGCCTTTAATTTCATTCAGGGCCTGGAAACACTGGCGCTGCGTATGCGTGCGCATTGTGAAAATGCCGCCCGGGTTGCCGATTTTCTCAATACCCACGCCAAAGTCTCCCATGTGATCTACCCGGGCCTGCAGTCCGGCGCGACAAAAGCCACGGCCGACGCCCATATGGCGGGTGGCTATGGCGGTCTGGTCGGTTTTGAGCTGGCCGGTGGCAAGCCGGCTGGGAAAACCTTCATCGACAGCCTGCAACTGCTCTATCATGTGGCCAATATCGGCGATGCCCGCTCGCTCGCCATTCATCCGGCATCGACCACCCATTCCCAGCTGTCGGCCGAAGAACAGGCGCAGGCAGGCGTTACCCCCGGCTATGTGCGCCTGTCCATCGGCATCGAGCATATTGACGACATTCTGGCCGATCTCGGCCAGGCCCTCGATAAGGTCTGAGCCCGATGACCGGTTTCCCGCCCGCGCCCGCCTTTCCCGCCACCCGCATGCGGCGCAACCGCAGCCAGGACTGGCTGCGCCGGCTGGTGCGGGAAAACCGGCTCAGTGCCGACGATCTGATCTGGCCGGTGTTTGTTATTGAAGGAGCCGGCAGGCGCGAGCCGGTGCCGTCGATGCCCGGTGTCGAACGGCTGAGTATTGATCTGCTGGCTGACGAAGTGGGGCGGGCGGCGGAGCTGGGTATTCCGGCGGTGGCGGTGTTTCCCTATACCTTGGATGCCCTGAAAACCAGTGATGGCCGCGAGGCCCTGAATGGCGACAATCTGGTCTGCCGGGGCGTGCGCGAGATTAAAAAGCATGTGCCGAACATGGGAGTGCTCTGCGATGTGGCGCTGGACCCATACAATTCCGACGGCCACGACGGTATCGTCAGGGATGGCATCATCGTCAACGATGAAACCGTTGAAATTCTGTGTCGGCAGGCGGTTGTTCAGGCCGAGGCCGGCTGTGATGTGATCGCGCCGTCCGATATGATGGATGGCCGGGTTGCCGCCATTCGCCGGGCTTTGGATGAAAGCGGCTTTCAGGACGTGACCATCATGGCCTATGCCGCCAAATATGCCTCCGCTTTCTATGGACCCTTTCGCGATGCCGTCGGCTCCAGCAGTGCCTTGAGCGGCGACAAGAAGACCTATCAGATGGACCCCGGCAATTCCGATGAAGCGATCCGCGAAGTGGCGCTGGATATTGCCGAAGGGGCCGACATGGTGATGGTCAAGCCGGGGATGCCC
>JABMNT010000090.1 GCA_013203595.1 Rhodospirillales bacterium | reverse complement strand
GGGTGACAGATAGGCATCGACAACCGTGGTGTCACCGCGCGATACAAACTTCATCAGCGGGCTGACTTCGTGCGATACGGAGACCTGGGTGAAGCCGATTTTTCGGGCCAGGCAGGCAAACAGTTTTTCGTGATCCGTATAGCGGTAGCCGTGCATGAACACGATGGCGACCGAACGAATGCCGTCTTTGAAGGCGGCTTCAAGCTCTTCCTTGACGGTGCCCAGACTGGGGTACTGCAGGACTTCGCCATCGGCCCGGATCCGCTCGTCAACTTCAATCACCCGCTCATAGAGCATTTCCGGCAGGATGATCTGTTTGGCGAAAATATCCGGGCGGTGCTGGTAGCCGATGCGCAGGCCGTCGGCAAAACCCTTGGTGGTCAGCAGAACAACCCGGTCACCCTTGCGTTCCAGCAGGGCATTGGTGGCGACGGTCGTGCCCATTTTGACGACCTCAACCAGGCCGGCCGGGATTGGCTGGTTTTTATCAACGCCGATCAGGTCGCGGATCCCCTGCAGCGCGGCATCTTCATATTGTTCCGGGTTTTCCGACAGGAGTTTGTGGGAAACCAGAGCCCCTTCGGGGGAGCGGGCGACCAGATCGGTAAAGGTGCCGCCGCGGTCGATCCATATCTGCCAGGGTTGGGGGGGCTTAACGGTGGTCATGATCGGTTTCCCATATAAAAAACGCCGCAATAGACAGCATAAAAAACGCCGCAATAGACAGCAAAGCAAAAACGTTGACATTTTGTCAATAAAAAGTTGATAATTAGCGAATTTCCTGTTGATAAATATGGAGTGTTTCGGACATGGTCAGTGATAAGGAAGTTGGCCCCATCGTTTCGTCTGCGCATCTGATGAGTGAACAGTCGCCGGAACTGAGTGAGTTTGAGTTTGCCCTGACCATCGTCAACAATGGCTTTCAGCGCTGGATGGTGCGCTGCATGGCGGCCGCCGGGATTGCCGATTTAAGCCCCACGGACATTCTTGTATTGCACAAGCTGAACCAGCAGAACCGGGATAAAAAACTGGCGGACATCTGTCTGGTCTTGAATATTGAAGATACCCACGTGGCCATCTACGCGATCAAGAAACTGACTAAAATCGGCCTGGTGACCGCCCGCAAAGTCGGCAAGGAAAACTATTTTTCGACCACGAAAAAAGGCGAGAAAGCCTGTGATGCCTATCGCCAGATCCGCGAACGCTGCCTGATCAGCGTCCTCAAACCCTACGGTCTGGCCAACACCGATATCGGTGAACTGGCGGGTTTGATGCGCGCCCTGTCCGGCATGTACGACCAGGCCGCCCGCGCCGCAGCATCACTTTAAGCTTTTATTTCAAGGCGTTAGGCAGAAACTGAATCATCCGCACCGGGCGTGAGCGCCGGCGCAGTCCCAAAGCGCGGGAACAGGCGACAATAATGCTCCGAAGTATGGCCATCCTTTTTCCCCTCTGTTTATTTATCCAACGCCTTTGCATTTTACCTGACTCCTTGCCAGCCGGTAAACTGGATTCAGAGGCCCTTAAGAATTTCCACCTAATTAGCGCCAAGTTTTTTATTTATTGAGTCTTAATGCCTAAAATATCTTGCTTTGTCCCTGCCCACGGGCTTCCTTTTTCGACGAAATGCAATTCGGACTTCCGAATCGCCGCATCAACAGAGGCAAAGGACACGGGCAACCATGGTTAAACTGGTATATTTCGAAAAATGGATGGATCCCATCGGCCTCGACATACTGTCGGCAGGCGGTGACATCACGGTTCAGCAACTGACATTTTCCGAAAAACCGGCGGTTAACTGGGCCCAACTTACATCCGCCCATGGCTACCAGGCACTGCCGTCTACGGAAACACCGGAAGAGTTTTATCCGGGCCAGGAAATGCTGTTGCGCTGTCCTGATCTGTTGGCGGTTTCCGTCTCCGGGGCCGGTTACGACATGGTCGATGTGGAGGCCTGCACTCAAGCCGGCGTTCTGGTGGTCAATCAGACCGGCGCCAATTCGGAATCCGTGGCCCAGCATGCCCTCGGGTTGATGCTGAGCCTGTGCAAGCAGATCAACCAGACGGACCGGGCCATTCACCGCCCGCAGCGCGACTGGACACGCTGGGATTATACCGGTGACGAACTGACCGGGCGCACCCTGGGGATCATCGGACTTGGCCAGATTGGCCGCCGTCTGGCCGAAATCAGCAAGGTTTTTGCCATGAACGTCATCGCCTACGACCCGTATCTGAGTGACGCTGATTTCGCCGAACGCGGCGCCACCTCCGTTTCCCTGGACACCTTGCTGGCGACGGCCGATTTTGTATCGGTCCATTGCCCGCTGACCGACGAGACCCGGGGCATGATCGGTGACCAGGAGTTCAGGGCCATGAAGCCCAATGCGATCTTCATTTCAACGGCGCGCGGCGGCATCCACGATGAAGTGGCTCTGGAAAGTGTGATTGCCGGCAACGCCATTGCCGGAGCCGGTGTCGATGTGTTCGTTACCGAGCCCCCGGCCCACGACCATCCGCTGCTGAAATACGACAACGTCATCGCTTCGCCGCACAATGCCGGGGTGACCACCGACTGCCTGTTCAACATGGGCAAATGGTCGGCCGAGCAGTGGCTCGACATCATCGCCGGCAGACGCCCGCCCCGTTACAAAAACCCCGATTCCTGGGGCCGGTATGCGGATCGCTATAAACGGATAATGGGAAAGCCGGTGGTTGAGTGATCCTGCGCTAACGGGCCTTGGGTGAATAGGTGCAGACGGCCTTGGCGGGCCTGCCAGGCGGCAGCGGACTGGCCATTACCATTATACGAGCGCATCGGCCAGACCTTCACCGAATTGCGGTGGCTGGTTCGGCGACCGGGTGGACTGTTCGAGGGCGACCATATTTTTCAGGCGCAGCCGGGCACATATATGTCTGACCGTGCCGAAATGTATAATGATCACCGAAATGAGTGAAGACGAAACGAAATACCAGGTGAAAATAAGCAGCGGTGCCAGGTAGGGAACAAGCCGTATGTATTGCTGGGTCAATGAAGCATCGGTCTCGCCCAGGGCTTCGATCAGGGTCGGTGCTGCAAAGGCGGCCATTAACACAAGCAGACAAAATAATATCAGACTGCACAGGATCATTAAGATATAGAAGCCGAGAACGGTAGCCGGTTTCAATGTTGCCGTAAAAGTGGCATTGCCCAAGTGCGTATGGTTAAAGACGAAACCAAGTTCGAAAATTCGATACAAAACCAGAGCGGCAAAAAAGAACAGAACTGCTGCCAACAGCACGAAAAGAAACGGCAGAAGCTCAGTAATAAATTCCAACATAACCTGCCGTATGTTTTCCCGGGTACTTTCTGGTGCCAGCAGTTGATCAATGCCTTCGATAAATTCGATCAAAGGACCGCTGTTTATGAACGCGGCCGTGCCGACGATAACGACGGGAAGTACGTAGACAATCAGCCATTTCTTGAAAAGCCCTGTTGCTTTGCCGGTGTAGCCGGCTTTCACCTGACCGACGTACAGGTTATTCATCCGGTATTTCCACTGGGCGTTTCGCAGCCACGGATAGGCAAGGCCAAGGGTGGTGATGCTGACCAGCAGCCAGCCCAGGGTCATCCCCATATAGGCCCAGGCCGACCCACTCTGGCGGAAGCCAATGCCGCGCCAGTTCGTGCGGCTGAAGCGATAGCGCCATATCCGGTAAAAGCCATACTGGAAGAGCGCCAGCAAGGCGAAACCGCAGAAAAAACCGAGGCCGCTGGTGATCCAATCAGGTGTGCTCTTTGCGAAAAACAAGGCCCCTTGCGGAACGGCAAAAACCGGAACCAGGATCGCCAGCATAACCAGAAACCCGGTCAGCAGTTCCATCGCCGAGCCGGTATATTCAAGCGGCTCGTTCGCGATGCGGATGTTCGACCAGAAATAGCGGCGCAGCCGGGTCTTTGCCCAGAACCGGTATAAGCCCAGGGTGAGGAGGTTTGCTAGGGAATTGACCAGGGCAATTTTAACCAGTTCTCCCCGGCGGCCGGTAAAGGAAAATTCAGCGGTGGTTTGTTCTGCAGATTGTTCGGGTGTGGCAGCCGGTTGTTCGGCCGCCACGGGGGCAGGGCGGACGTCTGTAAAATCCTCCAGATCATGGCGCCGGGTTGCCTGTGACCGGCGTTGTTTTCTCTCCACCATTCCCCTCAATCCCCCCTGCGAGCCGGTCGAGTATGGGAGGGGCCATGTGCCATGTAAATATCTGTTTGCGCGCTGTTCAACCCCAGGAGGAGGGGCCTTAAAAACAAAGAGGCTTCGAATCCGCAGGTGGTCGAGAATGAATTCACAGGACTGTTCATTTAATGTTCCCGCCGTTTTTTAATAGATGGAACGCGCGAACAAGGCCCTATTCTTCAGGCAAATCCTTACGATCTTGTTAAGGTTGAATTATATGAGTTTATATATGCTCTTCTGGCTCATTATACGGGTTTAATTGTAAAGCAAATATATTCAAGGTGGCATAAAGAAGACATAGGGCATATAATTTTCAAAACAGGGCGGTTTAAAAGTGGAACGGGGAATATGGCCCAGACAACGCATTTTATATCTGGTTTGCCGCGTTCCGGGTCTGCGCTGTTGTCGGCGTTGTTACGCCAGAACCCGCGGTTCCATGCCGGACTTTCGACGCCGCTGGCATCTATCCTGCAGGCCAATTTACAAATGCTAAGCGCCGGCACCGAAGCCGCGCATCTGATCGATGAGGCCCAGAAACCGGCCATCCTGCAGGCGATCTCCGAGGCCTATTGCCGGACCCGGACCGACCGGGAGGTGGTGTTCGACACCAACCGGGGCTGGTGTTCAAAAATGTCGCTGATCGCCGAATTATTTCCGCAGGCAAAGGTGATCGCCTGTGTCCGTGATGTGTCCTGGATTCTGGACAGCTTCGAGCGGATCGTCCGTAAAAACCCGTTCCAGAATTCCCCGATTTTTTCCGGCGACGAACGCGCCACCGTGTACAGCCGGGTGGAAACGCTGATGCGCCAGGATCGGCTGATCGGCTTTCCCTGGGCCGGCCTGAAAGAAGCGTTCTATGGCGATCAGGCGTCGCGTGTACTGGTGGTTGACTACGAGCTGTTGAGCAAGCGACCGGAAAGCACCTTGCGTCTGATTTACGATTTTATAGGCGAGCCCCTGTGGGACGGCCATGATTTTGACAATGTTGAATTCGATGCGCCCGAGTTTGATGCGGTTTTGGGTTTGTCCGGTATGCACAAAATTGCACCCAAGGTCGAGTTTACGCCGCGCACCACGCTTTTGCCGCCGGACCTGTTTGCCAAATACCAGGGCATGGATTTTTGGCGTGATGTGGCGGGTTCCGCTGCACATGTGATTGCGCCGACTGCCTAAAAAAAAGCGCCGATAAAAATGTTGGGGAACGAAAGGCGATAGACGTGGGACTCTTTGCAAAGTCAAACAACAGCCGCCAACAGGGCGGGCAGTCTGCGCAGGCGTCACTGGCTCATCCGGCTCAGCCGATGGCCCTGGCACTGGAGCCGCGCTTTATGTTTGATGCGGCCGGAGCCGCCACCGGCGCCGAAGTTGCCGAACAGGCCGCCGCCGACAGCATCGCTGATGCCCCGGCACATAGCGAGAGCCCGCCGGAAAGCCGCCGCGAACTGGTTGTCGTTGATACCTCGGTGGCGGGTTACCTGACGCTCATTGAAGGGCTGGCGCCGGGCGCGGAGGTGCTTGAAATCGGCGCCCAGGAAAACGGCTTCCAGTCCTTGGCGGATGCCCTTGCTGGCCGCCCGAGCTACGATGCTATCCATATCGTTTCCCATGGCGGCGAAGGCGAGGTGAAACTGGGGGCCAGCCTGCTGACGTCTGATTCCCTGGCTGATTACGACAGCGCCCTGAGTGCCCTGGGCGCGGCGCTGACAGCAGATGGCGATTTACTGCTGTATGGCTGCGAAGTCGGTACCGGCGTCGGTCGCGCCTTTATTGACGACCTCTCCATCCAGACCGGGGCCGATGTGGCCGCGTCTGATGATCTGACCGGGGCCGCTGACAAAGGTGGCGACTGGGATCTGGAAGTGGTGTCGGGCTCGGTTGAGGCGGCGACCCCCTTTTCAGCCAGAGCCATGGCCGATTTCACCGGGGTGCTGGCCGTGCCGGCGGACAATACTACCTTTACCATGGCCACGGCCGCGGGCTGGACCGATGGCGGGGCCACACTCACTCACAACTATTTTTCGGCAACGGCTACAGATAGCGGCGGCGTTAAGCCGCTGAACATTTCCGGCACGGTCGCTTATATATCCGGCGGTGCCACCAATTCGGCCGGCAATTTTTTCACCATCACCGCAGATGGCACCAATGTGGGAACGTTTCAGCTCACCACCGTGGTTGCCGGCGATTATCGTGCATCAGGTAATTTCAGCAGTGTTTACATCAAGGGATACGTATCGGGTGGCGGCACTGTGCAGACCTCTGCCAAGAACGGGACCGATGATGTTCGCGACACGTTTACGTTTACCGGCGGTGATATGACCAATTTTTCGGGAGTGAACCTGACCTCGTTCAAGGTTTTCTTTTCGGAAGATGATACGCAGAATATAGGCACTGGTGATTTTGAACTACGCAGTTTTACCACCACCAGTGCCGTCGCCCCGTCCACGGATCCGACCATCACCTCGGCCACCTACGATGCGTTTACCGGTAACCTGGTGGTCACCGGCACCAACTATGCGGCGACCGGTGGCGCCGCCAATGACGTCATCGCCAATAAAATAACCATAACCGGCGAAGGCGGTGCGACTTATACGCTGACCGACACGGCGAATGTTGAAATCTCGTCAGCAACCGGGTTCACGCTGGCGCTGAGCGCCACCGACAAGGCCGCACTCAACCAGATCATAAATAACAACTCAACGGCGTCTACCGGGGGTACCACCTACGATATCGATGGCGCAGCGGGTTTCATTGCCTCCTTTGGCGCGATTGCCGATACGGGTGTCAACGGGGTCACCGTGTCCAATGTCAATGATCCGGCGATCACCTCTGCCGCCTATAATTACAACACCAACGTGTTGACCGTTACCGGCACCAATTTTGTTCATAAAAACGCTGCGGGTGCCGACGATGTCGATGTGTCGCTGTTGACCCTGACCGGCGAGGGGGGGGCGTCTTACACAATAACTTCGGCAACGGATGTGGAAATTACCTCCGGCACATCTTTCTCGGTTACCCTGTCCGGGGCTGGTGTCCTTGGGGTTGAGGCGCTGCTGAACAAGGATGGGACCAATTCGGCAACCAACAATACCCTTTATAACCTCGCCGCCGCCGATAACTGGATGGCGGGGGCAATCAGTGCCAATGATATTGCGGACGCGACCAGCGGGGTTACGGTTTCCAACTATGCGGTGCCGACGGTGGATGGGGCCACCTACGATTACGCCACCGGGGTGCTGGTGGTCACCGGCACCAACTTTGTAAACAACGCAGGCGCCAATAATGATGTGGATATCTCGAAGCTGGTGTTTACCGGCGAAGGCGGCGTGCAGTACCAGTTGACCAGCGCCTCGGATGTCGAGGTGACCTCGGATACATCCTATACGGTTACGTTGTCGGGAGCGGATCTGACAAATGTGGAAGGTTTGCTGAACGCCACCGGCACCACTGCGGCGACGTCGGCTACAACGTTCTCTCTGGCCTCCACCGAAGACTGGATGACCGGATCTCCTGCCGCCAATAACGTGGCCGATGCTGCCGCGACCATTACTGTCTCCAACTATGCAGCGCCTGCCATTACCGCCGCCACCTATGATTACAGTACCAATACCCTGGTGGTAACCGGCACCAACTTCGTCACCCAGCAGGGGGCGACGAATGATGTCGCTTTATCTACACTGACGCTGACCGGTGAAGGCGGCACGACCTATACGCTGACCGGCTCCAATGTCGATATCGACAGCGCCACGCAATTCACGGCCACGCTTTCCGGAGCGGATATCGTCAATGTGGAATCGCTGCTGAACAAGGACGGGACCAATTCCGCGACGGCCAACACCCTCTACAATCTGGCGGCGGCAGATAACTGGATGGTGCAGTCACCGGCTGCCGCCGACATTGCCATTGCGACCAGCGGGGTCACCGTTTCCAATTACGCCGTACCGACTATCACCTCGGCGACCTATGATTTTTCCACCGGCTCGCTGGTTTTTACCGGCACCAATCTGGTCGCAGCCAGTGGCGCCAACAATGATATTGATGTGTCCAGGTTCACGTTTACCGGCGACGGGGACGCAACCTATACACTGACCGATTCTGCGGATGTGGACGTTACCTCGGCGACGTCGTTTACAGTGACCCTCAGTGCGACTGACAGGCTGGCTATCGGCGGTCTGCTAAACAAGGACGGCGCGGCATCGGACGGCGGCACCATCTATAACATTAATGCGGCGGAGGATTGGGCCGCCGGTGCGCCGGCCGCTAACACGGTGGTCGACGCCACGGGCAATGAGGTTACGGTTTCCAACTACGCAATCCCGGCCATTACCGCTGCAGCCTATGATTATAACTCTAACGTTCTGACCGTGACCGGCACCAACTTCGTCAACGAAGTGGGGGCCAGTAACGATGTCGATATCTCGACCCTGACGTTTACCGGCGAGGGCGGCGCGACCTATGCGCTGACCAGCACTTCCGACATAGAGGTGACGTCAGCGACATCGTTCGCGGTAACCCTTTCCGGGGCCGACCTGTATAATGTGGAAGCGCTGCTGAACAAGGATGGGTTAACAGCGGCAACGGCGGGTACCACCTATAACCTGGCCGCGGCAGACAACTGGATGGCGGGTGCTGCGGCAACCACGGATATCGCTGACGCCACGAACGCGATTACCGTGAGCAACTATGCGGCCCCGGCAATTTCGAACGCGACCTATGATGTATCGACCGGGCAACTGGTTGTAACGGGCACCAACTTCGTAAATCAATCAGGGGCCACGAACGATATTGATGCGTCGTTACTGACCATCGCCGGCCAGGACGGCAGCTACACCCTGACCGATACGGCGGATGTGGAAATCACTTCGGCGACTGCGTTTACGCTGACCTTGTCGGCCACCGACCAGTTAAACATACATGGCGTGCTCGACCGAAACGGTGTTACCTCCAGCGGCGCAATCACCTACAATATCGCCGCTGCCGACAACTGGATGACCGGCTCACCTGCAGCGACCGATATCGCCGATGCCACACTCAACGCCGTCACCGTATCCAACGTTGCAACGCCAACCGTTAGCTCGGCCACTTATGATTCGGATACGGGCATTGTTACGGTAACCGGCACCAACCTGTTTAAGAAAATCGGTGCCACCAATGATATCGATCTGTCGACGCTGACCTTCACCGGGGGGACCGGCGACGCCACCTATGCAATCACGACGGCGACAGATGTGGAAATTACCTCCGCCACATCGTTCAGCTTCACCTTGTCGGGAACTGACAAAACAAATGTCGACGCACTGCTTGATCAGGTCGGTGCGACCTCTTCCGGCGGCTCAACCTACAACCTGGCGGCGGCGGATAACTGGCTGACGGGTGCCGACAGCGCGACCGACATTGCCGATGCGACAAACGCCGTTACCGTGGCCGTAAATCCGCATATCACCTCTGCCACCTATGATGCGACATCCGGCGTGTTGGTTGTTACCGGGACCAATATTCAGGCCAACGGTGGCGGCGCCGATATTGACGCGTCTAAACTGACCCTCACCGGTGAAGGCGGCGTCACCTACACGCTGACCGATACGGCCGATGTTGAGCGGGATTCGATCAGCCAGTTTACCCTGACCCTGAGCGCCACTGACAAGGCGGCGCTCAATCAGATCATGAACAAGGCGGGCCTGTCTTCGACGGGAGGCACTGTCTTCAATGTCGCCGCCGCCGATGACTGGGATACCAATGTGACGGCAGGCGACACTTCTGATACCACCGGCAATGCGGTGACCGTGAGCAATGTTCCGGTACCGACGATCGCGGCGACAGGCACCACCTACGACGCTTCGACCGGGGTCCTGACACTGGCTGGCACGGGATTTTTGAAGCGCGACGGGGCCACCAATGACATTGATGTTTCCCTGTTCACCTTTACCGGTGAAGGTGGCCTGACCTACACATTGACAGACTCGTCAGATGTTGAGATTACGTCAGCCACGGCGGCGACAGTGACGCTCAGTGCGACCGACAAAGAGCAGGTCAACCGTCTTGTAAACAAGAACGGCACCGCAGGGACATCCGGGACCACCTACAATCTGGCAGCCGCCGAAGACTGGGCAGCCGGTGCCGACGCCGCCGTCAATGTGGTTGATGCAACCGGCAACGGCATCACGGCCAGTAATGTCGGGGTACCGTCCATCACCTCGAGCACCTATAATGCCACCACCGGCGCGCTTGTGGTTACCGGCACCAATTTCACGTCTTTTGGAAACGGCGGAACCAACGATATTGATGTATCGAAGTTCACTTTCGCCGGTGAAGGCGGAGCGACCTATGCGCTGACGGACACATCAGATGTTGAAATCACCTCGACCACGTCGTTCACGGTGACCTTGAGCGCCACTGATTCAGCCGCCGTCAATCAGATTATGAACAAAGCCGGGGCATCATCGACTGGTGGGTCCACATACAATCTGGCGGCAGCGGAAGACTGGGCGGCGGGTGCTGATGCGGCTGTGAATGTCGTAGATGCGACCGGTAATGGGGTGACCGTATCCAGTGTGGCAGTACCCGCTATCACTTCGTCCACCTACGATGCCAGCACCGGCGCGCTGGTGGTCACAGGTACGGGATTTCTGAAACGCAGCGGTGCAACCAATGACATTGATGTCTCCAGGTTCACAGTCACCGGCGAAGGCGGAGCGACCTATACCCTGACCAGTGCCACGGACGTTGAAATCACCTCCGGTACGGCCTTCACCATCACTTTATCGGCAGCTGACAAGCTGGGCGTCAATAGCCTGCTGAACAAGAACCTGACGGCATCGGACGGTGGCACCACTTATAATCTGGCGGCAGCGGAAGACTGGGCAGCGGGTGCTGACACCGCCGTCAATGTGGTTGACGCGACCGGTAACGGCATCACCGTAAGTAATGTTCAGGCCCCGGCAATCACTTCAGCGACCTACGATGCGTCGACTAACCAATTGGCGGTTACCGGCACAAATTTTGTCAATAAGGCAGGAGCGAGCAACGACGTTGATGTATCGACCCTGACGCTGACCGGCGAAGGGGCGGCCAGTTATACGCTGACCAGCGCCAGCGATGTGGAAATCACCTCAGCCTCGGCATTCACGGTGACGCTTTCCGGAGCCGATTTACTGGCCGTAGAAGGCCTGCTCAACAAGAACCTGACGGCATCGGATGATGGCACCACTTATAACCTGGCGGCCGCTGACAACTGGATGACCGGCGCTGCGGCATCAACGGATATTGCCGATACCACCGGCAACGGCGTAACCGTCAGCAACTATACGGCTCCGGCCATTGTATCGTCCGCCTACGATATCAGTACCGGCATCCTGACTGTGACCGGCACCAATTTCGTATCGAAAACCGGCGCCGCCAACGATGTTGATGTCTCCGCCTTCACCTTCACCGGGGAAGGGGCGGCGAGTTATACGCTGACCAGTGCCAGCGATGTGGAGGTGGCGTCGGCAACCGCATTTACCATCACTTTGTCGGGTGCCGATAAGTTGGCTGTCGATGGCCTGTTGAACAAGAACCTGACGGCATCGGATGGTGGCACCACTTATAATCTGGCCGCCGCCGACAACTGGATGACTGCGGCCGCGCCTACGGCGAATATTGCCGATGCGACCAACGGGGTGACGGCCAGTAACTATGCGGCGCCAACCATCACGTCAGCGAGTTTAAACAGTTCTACGGGCGTGCTGACGGTAACCGGAACGGGCTTTGTGTCGAAACCGGGTGCGGCCAACGACGTCGATCTGTCAACGTTGACCTTCACCGGCAAAGCTGGTGCAACCTACACCCTGACCACAGCCACGGACGTGGAAGTCACGTCAGGGACCGGCTTTAGCGCCACGCTGAGCGGGACTGACCTGACATCTGTAAAAGCCTTGCTGGACAAGAATGGTACTTCAGCATCGGATGCAACGGCATATAACCTTGCCGGGGCTGATAACTGGATGGCGGCAGCGGCGGCGACGGCAGATATAGCCGACGCCAGCAATGGGCTGACTGTGACAGGTATCCCGGCAGCAGCACCTGGAACCGGAACCGGGCTGAATATTACGCAGACACAGCGGAGCGGTGGCGCAAATCCCAACCTGCCGGCACCATCTGCGGCGCCCGGGGTTGGCGGTATTGACACCTCGGTACCGCCAACGGTGCCCCCGATTCCTACCCTTTCCACGCCTGGCCAGCCGCCAGGTCCTGGGGATAACACTGCTGAGAATAATGGACGTTTCACCTCAAGCGATAATTTGGTTGACCCAGGTGGTATTGATGCTTCAGCGATCGTCGGCAATGTGGTCGGCGGACGTTCGAACCTGGTTGACAGCTTTTATGGGGCGGGACGAATCACTGCGCCAGGAGGCGGGGGTAATGACGGCGGCGGCGGTGGCGGTGGCAGCAACGGAGGAGGCGGCAACGGCGGTACCAGCAGTCTTGGCGGTAACGACGTCAGCAGCCTTGTCGGCAACAGCGTTATCAATAACATCAGCGGTCTGGGCGGTCAGGGATTTGGATTTGGCGGCCCGGGATTTGGTTTTGGTGGCAATTTCGGCGGGGGGCTATTTGAAGAAGGCGAAAGTGGGACGGATACTCCGGGTCTCGGGGCAAGTATGCAGCCGTCTGGCCGGCCCGGATTTGGTGACCAGTTGGCGCAGGCCTCCCGTGCTTCCGCGTCCGACATGAGCCGCCTGGCGGCGGCCCTGGCGGAAGCTGTTGTTTGATGGTGGTAGGGGAAATAATTCGGGACAAATGTCCGACAACGCAGAAAAGCGAAGATGAAACCGCCGAAAAGAGTGGGGTCAGTATTTTTTTCATGCGCATTTGACAATGCAATTAACAAAGTATGTTTTTCAAAGCATACAGGGAGGCGTTTGGGGTTATTCATGCTGCAAAATATTAATCGAAATCATCTTAATTTACAGGAGCACAGGCGGCCCTTTCCGCCTGCCATGCTGCCCGCTCTTGTTCTCGGGACTGCGCTGGTGCTTTCCGGTTGTGCGGTCAGTCCGACACCGCTGACCCTAGCGGAACATGGCGAGCGGGTAAACGGAGATACGGTCAGCCTGTTCGCCGACCAGGACCCCGTTACCGGCCCGATCAGTCTTGAGGAAGCCCTGGCCCGGGCCGTTAAATATAATCTGGATCATCGCCTGAAGGTGATGGAAAACGCACTGGCTGGCCACCAGTTGACGTCAGCCAATCTGAACATGCTGCCCGCGCTGACAGCGCGAGCCGGATATGCGGGTCGCAATAATTTTGCCGGCTCAAACAGTAACTCGCTGACGACCAATTCGGAATCTCTGGAAAGCTCAACGTCCTCTGACCGGGATCTCAAGACCTTCGATTTGTCATTGACATGGAACGTTCTGGATCTGGGTATGAGCTGGGTGCGCGCCAACCAGCAGGCCGACCGTCTGCTTATTTCAGAAGAGCGCCGCCGCAAGGTTATTCACAATATTGTTCAGGATGTGCGCAGTGCCTATTGGAACGCAATGTCGGCCGAACGGCTTCTTGCCAAGATTGCCCCTTTGACGGCGCGGGTGACAGATGCCCTTGATAATGCCCGCCTGGCGCAAAAGTCCGGCACGGAAGACCCGTTGTCTGCATTGCGCTACCGCCGTGAATTGCTTGATGCGCTGCGTCAACTGAAGGTCCTGGATCGTGAACTGAACACGGCAAAGACGCGTTTGGCGGCTTTAATGAACCTGAAACCGGGGCTGGGTTTCCGTCTTGAGGATGCGGATCTGGAGGCTACTGTGCCTTCATTCAGTGTCGATGTCGAGCGGTTGGAGCGCCTTGCCATGCTTCATCGCCCGGAATTGCGCGAGGAAACCTATCAGGACCGAATCTCGCACAACGACGTGAAACTGGCATACCTCGACATGGTGCCGGGCCTGGAACTGAACGCAGCGTGGAACGCTGACAGTAACTCCTATGCCTGGGAACAAACCTGGTTCTCATGGGGAAGTTCCATCACCGCCAACCTGCTCGATGTTTTCACAGGTCCGCAGCGGGTTGATGCGGCAAAGGCGCGCATTGACGTGGTTAAAACGCGTCGACTGGCCTTGAGCATGGCCGTGCTGAGCCAGGTCCACGTGTCAGTGGCAGGCTACGCCCAGGCCTTGGACGAGTTCAAAACCTCTGACGAAATCCGGGAGGTGGAGCGCGATATTCTTGCCAAAATAAATGCCAATGTCAGCGCTGGCAGCGGTGGCGACCGTGTCTCTATCCGGGCGGAACTGGAGTCTCTTCTGGCAGAACTGCGGCGCGACCTTGCGCTGGCCAGCGTGCTTAACTCGGTCAGCCGGATATATGTCACGATTGGCGCTGATCCTCTTCCTGAAAAGGTCGGAGGCCATGACCTCGCCTCGATTACGGCGGCGTTCAAGAGTGTTAACCAAAAATGGTTCAACGGCAGCTTCGATCTACCCGAGCCGGCAACCGGGGCAGAGATGGATACCGGCAGGGATGATGCCGAAGCGAAGGCGCCCGCAGCCGAGCCTGTAAAACAAACGCAAGCGCTGGCAGAAGGCCGGGAACACGCGGTTGTTCGCTGGTTTAAATCCGTATTTGGTGAGAAGAAACCACAGCCATTGATCGACACCACCGACCCGGAAAATAGCCTGTCGGATGGTTAACCAGCGTTCACGTCAGTGCCATGGGTAGTCGAAAACATAGGCCATTCAGGCCGTCGAGGGCATGGGGTTGATGATGCTCAGGGTCGCTGTCGTACTGTTGATTTATTTTCTCATTTATGGGCGGTTCATGGTGCCGGTAACGCAGGCGGCCGAGCCGGCGTTCAATATTCTTCCGACGACCGGAACCTACGAGGCCCGGGCTTTGATTCAGGCCGATTCAGAAGTGACGTTGTCGACCGAAATCGCCGGACGAATCATTGAGCTGCCGTTTCGCGAAGGCGACCGCTTCGCCAATAACCAGACCCTGATTCGTTTCGATTGCCGCGCCCATGAGGGACGGTTGCAGGTGTCGCTGGCTTCTTTGAAGGCGGAAAAGCTGAAACTGGAAAACCAGATCCGGCGGGCTGAACTGAATTCTGCCGGCGCCTTGGAAGTGGGATTGGCCGAAGCTGACGTTGAAAAAGCGTTGGGCGAGGTCGCCACCTCCCGCTTTGTCGTTGATAAATGTCATATTCGCGCACCTTTTCAAGGCCGGATAGTGGAGCTTAGTGCGCGCCGCCACGAGACGGTTTCGGCGGGTGCGGCGTTGATGCGGATTGTTGATGATACGCGCTTTGAAGTGAAAATCGTGGTGCCGTCCTCGTGGCTGTCCTGGCTTAAACAGGGATCCCCTTTCGAAATCCGGATAGATGAAACCGGGGAGTCCGTTCGCGGAAAAGTCACCCGAATGGGAGCCGTAATCGATGCGGTTAGCCAGTCTCTAACCGTTTTTTCCACCCTGGAGACGCCTGGGCACAATCTGGTGCCAGGGATGAGCGGTGTTGCCCGCTTTCAAAGACCCCGGCCTGCGAAGGCTGGGGAATGATATGGAGGGCCCAGCTCAGGATCGGGCTTACCTGACGCTTCTGCAGTTGGAGAAAGAGGCGCGCGATGCCAGTTCGAATGAAGCTTTGGGTTATACCATGGTCAATCGGGCGCGGGTGCTGGTGCCCTACCGTCAGGCAATCCTGTTCCGATTGCACGGCAAGGGGGACGCCCAGGTCCAGGCCATTTCAGATGTCCCCACACCGGATCAAAATGCCCCTTTTGTGCGCTGGCTGAAACGCATTGGCAAGGTCATTGCCGACGGAGAGTCGGGAAATAGTCTGCATGAAGTGGCCGTGCGTGCCTTACCCGAGCGGGACCAGAAGGACGTTTCGGCGTGGTTGCCTGCCCATTTGGTATGGTGTCCCTTAAGCGCACCGGACGGCGTTCTGATCGGTAGTTTGCTGATAGCGCGCGATGAGCCCTGGGGTGAGGTCGATGGCGTTTTGATGGGACATATCGCTGGTGCCTGGGGGCATGCCTGGGCTGCCCTGCTCGGGCTCCGGGGGCACCGCAGGAAGCGTGCCTTTGGCTGGGGGGTGAAGGTGACGGCCGCACTCTTTCTGGCTATTCAGTTTATCCCCGTCATGCAAACGGCTTTGGCGCCTGCGGAAGTCGTGGGCCGCCACCCGGAATTGGTGGCCGCACCAATGGATGGTGTGATCAAGACCGTCCACGTTGCCCCCAACAGTCCGGTTTCCGAAGGAGACCTTTTGTTCAGCTATGACGACACCAGTTTGTCCGGACGTCTGGAGGTTGCCGAGGAGGAGCTTCTGGTTGCCAGAACGGCGTTGCGAACAGCCCAGCAAGGGGCGTTCGGAGATCAACAACGTAATGCGGAAGTCGCTTTGCTGGAAGCGCAAGTTTCATTGCGTATGGCTGAGCGGAACCATATCCATGCCCAGGTGGCGCGTAAAGACGTCCGTGCCGGGCGCAGCGGGGTCGCCTTGTTTCGCGAGGCTTCTGATCTTGAAGGGCGTCCGGTTGCCACGGGTGAGCGGGTAATGCTGATCGCCGGACCCTATGAAACGGAACTGCGCATTGAATTGCCGGTGGCGGACGCTGTCGCTTTGCAACTGGGGGCGCCGGTTCGCCTGTTTCTGGACCGGAGCCCTTTGACGCCGCTCGACGCGGTTCTCGAGCATGTGGGGTATGAAGCCGAAGTGTCGGCCTCCGGTGTCCTTAGCTACCGTCTTGTCGCCCGCTTTGCAGACGGGGCTCAGACACGGATTGGTTTGCGGGGCACGGCAAAGATAGAAGGTAGTAAAGTGCCGCTTTATCTGTACTTATTCCGCCGTCCTATCGCCGCCCTGCGTCAGTGGATTGGTTTTTAGGGACCTATGATGGATCTGTCATCACCCGGGCTGCCGACGTTACGCGATGATCTGGAGTTGTTGCCCGGCCCCCGGGCGCGTGGCGGGGCGCCGACCTGGACGGTCTATGATCCTGTCCGCAGCCGCTATTTCCGTATCAGTCAGATGGCCTTCGAGCTTTTGCGGAACTGGCATATGGGAGATTGGAAGGCGATTGCCGATGCCTGTAGCGCGACAATCTGGATGAGAAGAG
>JABMNT010000089.1 GCA_013203595.1 Rhodospirillales bacterium | reverse complement strand
CCGACGTCGGGTGGCAACGTACGGGTCAAGATCGGCATTACCAAGGACGGAAAAATCACCGCCGCCGAGGCTGAGCTCAAATATCAGGCCGGGGCCTTTCAGGGCTCGTCGGTTCAGCCCGGATGCATGTGCGCCTTTGCCCCTTATGATCTGGAAAACGTCGATGTGGTCGGCTGGGATGTGCTGACCAACCGGCCCAAGGTCGCCGCCTACCGGGCGCCGGGTGCGCCCATATCCGAATATGCGGTTGAATGCGTCATTGACGAACTGGCTGAACGCATCGGCATGGACGCAGTTGAACTGCGCCTGAAAAACGCCGCCAAGGAAGGCACACAGACCGCCTATGGGCCAAAACTGGGCCCGGTCGGCTTTGTTGAAGTGCTCGATGCGGTCAAGGCCAGCGATCATTTCAAGGCGCCGTTGGGCCCTAATCAGGGGCGTGGAATCGGCGTTGGCTTCTGGTTCAATATCGGTGGCGAAACCTGTGTGTCGATGAGTGTCAACGAAGACGGAACCCTGACCCTGATTACCGGATCGCCGGATATCGGCGGCTCACGCGCGTCGATCTGCAATATGGCAGCGGAAGAACTGGGCATTGATGTGGGCAAGATCAATCCGATCATCGCCGATACCTCGTCGCTGGGCTTCAACTTCCTGTCGGCGGGCAGCCGCACGACTTTTGCCTGCGGTCTGGCGACCATTGAGGCGGCCCGCAATGCTATCGATAACATGCGCGAACGGGTTGCCAAGATCTGGGAAGTTCCGGTCGAGGCGGTGATCTGGGAAAATGGCGCGGCCCGGCCCGCCAGCAGCAATGCCGGCGAGTTCGATCCGATGACCCTTCCCGAGATCGCACAGATTGCGCCGAAAACCGGCGGGCCCATATCCGGCCATGCGGAAATCAATGCGCAGGGGGCCGGCCCCGGGTTCGGTGCCCATATCGTCGATGTCGAGGTCGACAAGGAAACCGGCTACGTGAAAATCCTGCGCTACACAGTGGTTCAGGACGCCGGCAAGGCCATCCATCCCAGTTATGTGGAAGGCCAGTACCAGGGCGGTGCTGTTCAGTGCATCGGCTGGGCCCTCAACGAGGAATATATCTATGGCGACGATGGGCGTCTGCAAAACAGCGGCTTTCTGGATTACCGGATCCCGCTGGCGTCTGATCTGCCGATGATTGATACCATCATTGTCGAGGTGCCCAACCCGAACCATCCTTACGGGGTGCGCGGTGTCGGTGAAACCCCGATTATTCCGGGCCTGGCGGCCATCGCCAACGCCGTCTCGCAGGCCACCGGGCTGCGCATGACGGCACTTCCCATGTCGCCGCCAAAGATATTGAAAGCCCTCAAGGAAGCCCGTGCCTGAGCGCCCATGGTAAAGGTCATCCTCAGCGGCACCATCTCACAGATGGCGGGTGGTGAGACGGAAATGGAGGTCGAGGCGACCTCCGTTCGTCAAATCTTCCGCCACCTGCGCGAACGCTTTCCCAATATCGAAGCGCATATGGAAAACGATATTGCCGTTGCCATCGATGGCACGATCTTCCACGACGCCTGGTTCGAGAAGGTATCGGAAGACAGTGAGGTCCATTTGTTGCCGCGCATCGGGGGCGGCTGACAGGCCGTATCTTACAGACAGGACGGGTTGATTTCACCCATGAGCGACACACTGACACTGGCCAACGGCGACGCGCGACTGAACCTGCGGCCTGCCTATGGCGGGCGCATCTCCGGTCTGGCGTTTGCCGACTGGGAGGTTTTGCGGCCGATCCCGGAAACTGAAAAAGATGTCTGGCGTGGATACAAGGGCGGCAGCTTTCCACTTGTGCCTTTTTCCAATCGCATAAAAGACGCCCGGCTGACCTTTCAGGGGCGCGACATCGCCCTGACGCCGCATCGCAATGAGCCGACCAGCGCCCTGCACGGGCATGGCTGTTTCAGTGAATGGATTGTTGATGGACAAACCGGCCATACGGCTGATCTGTCCTATACCCATACCGGCGGGCACCTGGGCTGGCCCTGGACCTACAGAGCCCGCCAGCATTTTGAACTGACGCCTGACAGCTGCCGGATTACCCTGGGGATAACCAATCAGTCAGATGCCGAAATGCCGGCGGGGTTGGGGTTCCATCCGTTTTTTCCGTTCGACGGCGATGTAACTATGCGCTTTGGTGCTGAGGCGGAATGGATCAGCCCACCGGAAGCCTATCCGACTGAGCAGCAACCGCTTGCCCATGAATTTGGCGGACCGGACGGCCAGCATCTCTGGCGCGATACCAAAACGGTTTGCTTCGAAGGCTATCAGGGGCAGGTTGACATGATCTGGCGAGCCAGTGGTCATCGCCTGCGTATGACGTCGGACGGGCTGCTCGACCATTTTATCGTCCATGTGCCGGACGGTGCCGTTTATTTCTGCCCGGAACCGGTTTCACATCCGACCGACGGCTTTAATCTGGCCGCCCAGGGTGTTGCTGGCGGGCGGGTTTTGACTTTGCAACCCGGCCAGACCGTGACCGCGTCGATGGCCTATCAGCGTCTTTAAAGCCGGGCCTGAAACCCGAGGGGCGAATTACCAGATCTGACCGCCAGGGCTCAAACCTTGCCGTGGCAGCGTTTGTATTTGTTGCCGGAACCGCAGGGACAATCGGCATTTCTCGACACCCGGCCCCAGGTCGATGGATCGTTGGGGTCGCGGTTGGCGGCGATTTTCCGGCCCGTGGCAGGCAGCCGCGGCGGAACCTCGCCGGCGCCTTCGGTGGCCCCGGCAAAAGCCGGATCGGTGCGGCTTTCAATCATTTCCTGTTGCTGCTGGCGAAATAGCGCTTCGTCCGGGTCGGACATCTGCAGCTCGACATGGCATAAAACCTGGGTGACCCGTTCACGTAACCCGTTGAGCATTTCCTCAAACAGATTAAAGGCTTCGCGCTTGTATTCATTGAGCGGGTCGCGCTGGGCATAGGCGCGCAGACCGATGCCCTGACGCAGATGGTCGAGGGTCAGAAGGTGCTCTTTCCAGAGTTGGTCAAGCAGTTGAAGCAAAAGACTTTTTTCAACACTCCGCATGACTTCCCGGCCATAGTTGGCGGCTTTTTCCGCCATCTTGCGGTTTGCCGCATCGTTCAGGCGTTCACGGATTTCCTCGTCGGCAATGCCCTCTTCCTTGGCCCATTCCTGCACCGGGAGATCAAGCCCGATCAGGCGCAGAACCTCTTCGTGGAGCAGGTTCATGTCCCATTGCTCGGCATAGGCCTTGGGCGGAATGCAGCGGGCGACAATGCCGTCGATGATGTCGATGCGCATTTCGATGATGTCTTGGGAAACGTCATCCGTCGACATCAGGTCCTTGCGCTGCTCATAAATCACCTTGCGCTGGTCATTCATCACATCATCAAATTTAAGCAGGTTTTTGCGGATTTCGAAGTTGCGGGCCTCGACCTTTTGCTGGGCTTTTTCGAGCGCCTTGTTGACCCAGGGGTGAACAATCGCCTCGCCTTCTTCCAGGCCCAGTTTCTGCAGCATGCCGTCGATCCGCTCGGAACCGAAGATCCGCATCAGATCATCTTCCAATGACAGGAAAAAGCAGGACGCACCGGGATCGCCCTGACGGCCGGAACGGCCGCGCAACTGGTTGTCGACGCGCCGGCTCTCATGGCGTTCGGTGCCGATCACATAAAGACCGCCTGCTTCAACCACGGTTTTGCGGTAAGCGGCGATCTCGTGTTCCATTTTGGCAACGGCCTGGTTATAGGCGTCGGTGCCGGGTTCGGCTTTCACTTCCTGGGCAATCCGCATGTCGAGGTTCCCACCCATCTGGATATCGGTACCGCGACCGGCCATGTTGGTGGCAATGGTGACAGCACCAGGCTGTCCGGCCTGGGCAATGATTGCGGCTTCCTGTTCATGGTAGCGGGCGTTGAGGACGTTGTGGGTGACCTTGGCGGCCTTCAGCAGTTTCGACAGTTCTTCGGATTTTTCGATGCTCACCGTACCCACCAGCACCGGCTGGTTGCGGGCCTGACATTCCTGTGCCAGCTTGACGATGGCTTCGCCCTTTTCCCGGGCCGTGCGATAGACTTCGTCATCCATGTCGTTGCGTATACAGGGCACGTTGGTCGGGATATTCATAACTTCGAGCTTGTAAATCTCGGAAAATTCACCGGCTTCGGTCATCGCCGTTCCGGTCATCCCGGCCAGTTTCGGATAGAGCCGGAAGTAGTTCTGGAAGGTAATCGAGGCCAGGGTCTGGTTTTCGTTCTGGATATGGGCGTTCTCTTTGGCTTCGAGGGCCTGGTGCAAGCCTT
>JABMNT010000088.1 GCA_013203595.1 Rhodospirillales bacterium | reverse complement strand
CAGGACTTCAATATCCTTGGCCGAATAGGATCCGGACTTCGCGGCTTTCGGCGAGGTTGTCGCCTGCGATGTCATATCCGCTTCGTTGGAATTCGCCGGTGTTTTCAATGGGACCGCCTTTGACGCCGGGCCGGTTGTCGCGGCTGGTTCGTCCACCCGTGCTTCTGCATGCTCAAAAAGATCAGCCATAGTCTATTCTATTTTCCCTAACTAACTCTAAATCCGGTTGTTCAATCAAGGCACCTGCTGTTCGCCCGGGCCCCCATGTTAAAAAATGACAGCCCTATCGACAAGCATGATACAGTGTGAGACCTTAAAAGTATAACAACATCTTGTGGATTATCTTGCCGATAGGGACCTGTGATCAATGACCCAAGCCTCCGCCCCCAACCCCAATTCCGAACCCCGCGGCGAACTGGCCCTGCGCACCCTGGCAATGCCCGCCGACGCCAACCCCAACGGCGACATCTTCGGCGGCTGGCTGATGGCGCAGATGGACATCGCCGGCGGCATCACCGCCTATTCACGCGCCGCCGGCCGGGTGGCAACCGTGGCTGTCGACGGCTTCACCTTTCATCGGCCCGTGCAGGTCGGTGATGTTCTGTGCTGTTATGCCGATATTATCAAAGTCGGACGCACCTCGGTCTCGATCCGGGTCGAAGCCTGGGTGTTACGTCAGCGCGAAAAGAAGCGCCGGGAAAAGGTGACCGAAGGCCTGTTCACCTTTGTCGCCATCGACGATGACCGCAACAAGCGGGTTGTGCCGGACGAGGGGATGTAACGCCCCCTCAGGCGACAACAAGAACGCACATATAGCCAGCAAAAACCACCAGACAAAGGGATGCCAGTTCTTTAAAAAACAGGGTATTCTGCATAAGTATCTCCCGGGAACAAATGTGATTAAGAGCAGAACATAAATAGAACATAAAGTGAATTAAATAGCAATATCTATTTTCATTTCCCTGCAGGGGTTGAGTTTTTGCCGCAGATGGGCGATTTATAACTGCACGGTCCACGACCAGCGACAGCAGCAGGCGAGGCAATATATGAGCCATCGGAAACCCCCTATCGGACTAATATGCGGCCTCTCGTTCGGGCTGCTTTCACTGGCTGCGCAAGCGGGCGAGCCGTCGGTCCTGGACGCCACGGTGAAAGCCAATACCAATGGCACCTACGCCATATCGGCGACGCTCTTTCACAAGGATGAGGGCTGGAAACATTACGCCAACAAGTTTGAGGTGCTGAGTACCGACGGCACCGTGTTGGCAACGCGGATTCTTTACCATCCGCACGTCAATGAACAACCGTTCACCCGCACCATATCAAGCGTTACCGTGCCGGTAGGCGTAACCACAGTGATCGTCCGGGCCCACGACCTGGTGCATAAATACGGTGACCGGACATTTACCCTGCAACTGCCACGCCGTCGTTAGCGGCGCCGGGCAGGGGGCTATTTTCTGGAAAAGCGGCGGAAGTTACCGACCAGCTGTTCGAGCAGGGTGAACTTGTTGCCGTGGGTTGGTGTCTTGCGGTCGACCGGTGTCAGATCATTGGCTTCTTCCAGGCCCTTGGTTTCAATTTTAACAAGGGTTCCCGCCTTGTTGAAATGCAGGGCCAGAACCTGACGCCTGATGATTTCCGGCTCAAACCAGGCCAGGGTTTCCGTCTGTTCGGAAATATAGAACCAGACCTCTTCACCAAACGGCGTTACACTGGATGGGGAGCCCAAAAATTCAGCCACCTCGTCACGGGTGATATCGCCTTCCTTCAGCTGGGCAACCAGATCCGGATCCGGTAAATTACCGCGGGTCTGGGCACGCGGCGTGCAGGCGGCGACGGCGACAAGCAGGCACAGAGCAACCCATTTAAAGGAAAGCCGGTTTTTGGAAACAAGTCTCATAGGTATCTACCGATCCATTCAGTGCCAACAGCACGCCTTGTTTATACCCGATCTTTCCGGAAAGGGAAAAGCAACATCTGCGGGTTGTCAATTCCGCGCCTAGGCGTATGTTGTCGAAAAGCACAATGAAACGGGAATTTTTGCTATGTTTGGATGGTTTAAATCAACCAAAAACCGGGATCAGGCCCATGAGCTCTACAGCGCCCTTCTCGGGCAGGCGCGCTTGCCCGTTTTCTATACGGACTATGGAGTACCTGACACCGTCGACGGACGCTTCGACATGATTGTCCTGCACGCCCATATCCTGTTCAGCCGGCTCAAGGACGGCGGCGCTGATCAGGAACAATTGTCACAGACCGTGTTTGATCTGATGTTTGCCGATCTGGACCAGAATCTGCGCGAGATGGGGGTCGGCGATATCGGTGTCGGCAAACGCATCAAAGCCATGGCCGAAGCCTTTTACGGCCGGGCCACCGCCTATGCCGACGCCCTCAAACAGGCCGACGACGGGGACCTGATCGCCGCACTGCGCCGCAATCTCTACCGCAAATCCAGCCCAACCGAGGCCCAGGCTGCCGCTGCCGCCCATTATGTGCGGACCCAGGTGGCCCAGTTCAGCGCCCAAGACCTGAATGATCTGCAAAAAGGCTTTATCTCCTTTTATGCCCCGAAATCACTGGCGGCGACATCATGAACGCCAGCGATGCGACAATGCCCGTGCCGGAGTTCTACAGGCCGGTCGAGGCCGATTCGCTGATCCACGGCCAGTCGCAGAAAACCCTGCAGGCATCCGCCCCGGAATGTGCGGCGCTGAGCCAGCGGTTTGCCATTGACGCGCTGAACTATCTGAAAGGTAACCTGGGCCTGCAGCGCAGCGGCTCAGGAAACCGGCTGAAAATAATGGTTCACGGGCAGCTCGAGGCCGAGATCGTGCAAACATGCGTGGTTTCCCTGGAGCCGTTCACGACTTCGATCACAGCCGAATTTGATACGGTCTTCGACGCCCGCGCCGATGACGACGACGCCAACTGGGAGCTTGATCCGCAGGCCGATGACCCGCCGGAACCGATTGTTGACGGGAACATCGACCTGGGCGAACTGCTTGCCCAAAGTCTTAGCCTGGAAATCGACCTGCACCCCAGAAAACCGGGGGTGGAAGGCGATCCAAGCGTTTCCGGGACGGCTAATCACGCGGCCGATAAGGGCCCGCCGGCCAGCGAAAATCCGTTTGCCGCCCTCAAGAACATGGATTTCAAGCGGAAAGACTAAAAAAATATGGCAAGCCGCTTGCCCTCAGCTACAATTTTGTTTAAGTAAGCGCTCCTTCCCGCGTGAAGGTTTTTAACTCGAGGTCTCGAAAAAATGGCAGTTCCAAAGAAAAAAATATCCAAATCAAAGCGTAACATGCGTCGGGCACATGATGCACTGAGCATTTCTGCCTATGATGAGTGTGCAAATTGTGGTGAATTGAAACGCCCTCATCATGTCTGTGGTGAATGCGGGTTCTATGATGGCCGTGAAGTTGTCAACACCGCCGACGCTGCCTGAAGCTGTTCAATCATGAACCAGCCGCCTATAAAGGCCGCTGGTATTGTTTTGTCCTTAAGCGGGAGCGAAGGCTATTGTTTTGCCTGAACAGCTGACTCTATCCATCGATGCCATGGGCGGCGATAACGCGCCGGACATGGTAGTCGAAGGTATTCAGGTGGTGCTGAAAAAGCATCCAAACCTGCGCTTTTTGCTGTTTGGTGACGAAAGCCTGCTCAAGCAGTCGCTTTTGAACTATCCAACGGCCGCTGCCGCCTGCGAAGTCCGCCACACCCCCGACGTCATCACCAATGAAGCGAAAGTCGCCCAGGCCTTAAGGGCCGGACGCAATTCAAGCATGCGGCTGGCGATCAATGCGGTCGGTGCCGGCGAGGCGGCAGGTGTGATTTCAGCCGGTAACACCGGTGCGCTCATGGCCATGGCCAAGTTCGTTCTGAAAACACTGCCGGGAATCGACCGTCCGGCCATGCCTGCCTATTTTCCAACCATGCGCGGGAAAAGCGTGATGCTGGATCTGGGGGCAAATGTTGAATGCGACGCGGAAAACCTGGTCCAGTTTGCCGTTATGGGCGAAGTCTTTGCACGAATCGGGCTTAACATCGAGAATCCATCTGTCGGAATATTGAATATCGGGGTTGAAGACCTGAAAGGGCGTCAGTCGGTCAAGGACGCAGCCAGCATTCTTCAAGCCAGTGATCTGCCAATTAAATTTCATGGCTTTGTTGAAGGTGATGATATCGCCAAAGGCACCGTCGACGTGATCGTCACCGATGGGTTTACCGGGAACATAGCCCTCAAAACGGCAGAGGGGACGGCAAAAATGTTTGCGACCTTCCTGAAGGATGCCCTAACATCATCGCCCCTGTCCATGTTAGGCGCATTGCTTGCCAAACCCGCCCTGAACAAACTCAAGGAACATATGGACCCGCGCCGCTACAATGGCGCAATGATGCTGGGCCTCAATGGTATTTGCGTGAAAAGTCATGGGGGTACAGATGGATTAGGCTTTGCGCATGCCATTGCCGTTGCTGCCGAACTGGCCAAACACAACATCAATGACGCGATAAAAGAAGATTACGCGCGGGTAAAAATGGATCATTCCGACAGACAGGATCGGGCCGCCAACGAATGACCAAACGCTCGATTATCCTGGGCTGTGGCTCCTACCTGCCGGAGCGCATTGTCAGCAATGCCGAACTGGCCGAAACCGTTGACACCTCCGATGAATGGATTGTCGAACGCACCGGAATCAAACAGCGCCATATTGCCGCCGAAGGCCAGTATACCTCGGATCTGGCATTGAAAGCGGCTGAACGGGCGCTCGCCCATGCCGGGGTCGATGCCAAAGACATCGACATGGTCATTGTTGCCACCACCACACCCGACAACACCTTTCCGGCGACCGCCACCAAGGTCCAGCATAATCTGGGCATGGTCAACGGCGCGGCCTTTGATGTACAGGCCGTCTGTTCCGGCTTCATCTACGCGCTGTCGATTGCCGATAACATGATCAAGGGCGGCCAGGCCGAAAATATTGTGGTGATCGGTGCCGAAACCTTTTCCCGCATCCTCGACTGGGAAGACCGCACCACCTGCGTGCTGTTCGGCGACGGTGCCGGGGCTGTGGTCCTGCAGGCCGCCAACGGGGCCGACCCGGCCAGCCAGCCCGGCGGCAGCGCCGACCTCGGCGATAACCGGGGCCGCGGCATTTTATCAACGCATCTGCATTCCGACGGCTCGACCCGCGATCTCTTGTATGTGGATGGTGGCCCGTCATCGACTCAGACGGTGGGGCATGTGCGCATGGTCGGCAAGGAAGTGTTCCGACACGCGGTCACCAATCTGGCCGGTATCGTCCACGAAACTCTGGACGCCAATGGTCTGTCGCCGGCCGATATCGACTGGGTGGTGCCACACCAGGCCAACAAGCGTATCCTCGACGGCACCGCGCGCAAGCTTAAGCTTCCGATCGAACGCATGGTCGTCACCGTCGACCGCCACGCCAATACCTCGGCCGCCTCAATCCCGCTGGCACTGGACGAAGCGGTCAAGGACGGCCGCATCCAGCGCGGCGACCTGGTGCTCATGGAAGCCATGGGCGGCGGCCTGACCTGGGGCTCTGCACTGGTTCGCTGGTAGCCCACCGCTTTACACGGCCCAATGCGGCTCACAAAAACAGCCTTTTCAACCACATACCCGCAGGGGTTTGACAGCCTCCGGGTTTTCTGATTTCTTAACACCCATGGGGAAGTCGAAAAACCCCGTGAGGCGACAGCCGAAGATTCGCGTCCATCGAACCCTTACACCTTAAGGAGGACGCCATGCCGTCACCAACTGAAATAACCGTCTCCCAACTGTCCCGCCTGATTGGCACCCCATCCATGCCGGTGCTGAT
>JABMNT010000087.1 GCA_013203595.1 Rhodospirillales bacterium | reverse complement strand
TTCGAGTCTTCTCCTGGGCACCATTTCTTCCCCATCGATTATAGGTTCTGTAAAAGTATGGGGGAAAGTAAATGATTTTTGAACCGCGTAAGATACCGGTTTCCATAGAATTACATCACGGAGATTTGCCTGCCGGGCTGGATTTTGGTGCCTGTGTCGCCGTCGACACGGAAACCCAGGGTCTGAAACTCGGTCGGGACCGCCTCTGCGTTGCCCAGTTTTCCGCCGGCGACGGGGTGTGCCATCTCGTGCAGTTCGCCGCTGACGGCTACGAGGCGCCAAACGTGAAAGCCCTGATGGCCAACCCGAAAGTGACAAAGATTTTTCACTTTGCCCGCTTCGACGTGGTTATTCTGAAAAAATTCCTGGGCATCGATGTCCGCCCCATTTATTGCACGAAGATCGCCTCCCGACTGGTTCGCACCTACACGGAGTATCATGGCCTCAAGCATGTGACGCGGGAATTGCTGGGGGTTGAGCTTTCGAAAGAGCAGCAATCCTCAGACTGGGCCGCCGAAAAACTGTCCGGAGATCAATTGAAATATGCGGCGATGGATGTATTGAACCTGCATGCCCTGAAAGAGCGTCTGGACATCATGCTGGGACGCGAAGGACGGCTGGCGCTGGCGCAATCGTGCTTTGATTTCCTGAACACGCGCGGCGAGTTGGACGCACAGGGCTGGAGTGATATTGACATCTTTGCCCACTAACCGCCGCCCGTCTGTCAAATAGACGCATTGTCTTAAGCTAAGGTCCCGGTTTTATTGACGAATTGAAACACCGGGCGCATACTCCACTGATAAAATCCGCATCTCCAGAGATTGGTTAGGACTGCCGTACCCAATGACACCTTCTGCCGCTCCGCATCTGTCACCATCTGCACGGTCAGAGCAAAATGATGATCTGTTATCAGCGCGCAAAGTTCTCACTATGGAAGCCGCAGCCCTCGCTGATCTGGCCGCCAGTCTGGGCAGCGCCTTTGTCACTGCCCTTGATATTCTGTTTGCCATCAAGGGCCGTGTAATCGTCTCCGGCATGGGCAAGAGCGGCCATATCGCCAACAAAATCGCCTCGACACTGGCCTCAACCGGCACCCCCAGTTTTTTTGTTCATCCCGGTGAAGCGTCGCACGGCGATCTGGGCATGATTACAAAGGACGACGCGGTTCTGGCCTTGTCAAACTCCGGCGAGACATCGGAACTGGCCGACATGGTTGCCTATTGCAAACGCTTTCAGATTCCGCTTATCGGGATGACCTCGCGTGCCGGCAGTGCGCTGGAAACCGCATCCACGGTCGCTCTGGTCCTTCCCGCGGCGCCGGAAGCCTGCCCCATGGGACTGGCGCCGACCACATCAACAACCCTGATGCTCGCCCTGGGCGACGCCATTGCTGTGGCCTTGCTGGAGCGCAACAAGTTTTCGCCAACCGATTTCAAAACCTTTCATCCGGGTGGAAAACTGGGTTTAAAACTGCTCAAGGTCGCCGACCTCATGCATTCCGGCGACGAATTGCCGACGGCGACCAGTGACCTCATCATGTCGGAAGCCATCCTGGTCATTACCGCCAAGCGGTTTGGCTGCCTGGCCATTGTCGATGCGGACGGAAAATTTGAGGGAATCATCACCGATGGTGACCTGCGCCGTCACATGGGGCCTGCCTTTCTGCAACATCGGGCGAAAGACGTCATGACCGCAGGTGCGCAAACCGTTGGCCCCGATACCCTGGCCAGCGAAGCGGTGGCCCTGATGAACGCCAGATCGATCACAAATTTATTCGTTGTCGATAACGGGCGTGCCGTTGGCATTGTCCATATTCACGACTGCCTGCGGGCAGGTGTGGTATAGGGCGGCGGAAATGAATTCCCTGTCTGGCAAATTCCAGCCTACCGTTGGCGGCGCGGGTGCCGCCCACAAGATCCGGGCGTCGCGGTTGCCGCGACGGTTTACCCAGTCCTATAGTCGATTTGTCGCGATGATGAAGTTTTTGCTGCCGGTGGCGGCTTTGGTTTTGATTGCCATGGTCGTGCTGTGGCCACATATCGGAGCCGACGACCTGCGGTTCCGGATCGGCTTTGCCGCGATCAAGGCCAGTGTCTCAAAAGAACCGAGCATGGTAAATCCGCGATTTGTCGGCACGGATTCAGAAAACAAGCCCTATTCGATCACAGCGGATCTGGCCCGCAGCCTGGGAGATCTGAGTGACAAGGATGTACCGACGAATATCGAACTGGAAATGCCAAAAGCCGATATTACCCTGGAGGACGGGAGTTGGCTGGTGCTGACGGCAAGGACCGGGTTGCTGGCCAATCAGGACAAGGCCCTAAATCTCGAAGGCGCGGTTAATCTGTTTCACGATTCCGGATACGAGTTTCGCACGGAAAAAGCCGCCATTAACCTGGCCACCGGGGTTGCCAGCGGCAACCTGCCGATTGAGGGACAGGGGCCTTTTGGTGTGTTAAAGGCCGAAGGTTTCAAATTGATCGAAAAAGGCAAGACCATCTATTTCAGTGGCAAATCAAAACTGGTTCTGCACCCGGGTGCGGGGAAAACCGACAAATGAAATCTTTCAGAACGCTTTTCCTCTTCGCCTCTGTTGTTGCGGCGACTGCCATTACCCTGGCCAAGCCCGGTTACGCACAAAGCCTGAATTTCGGTTCCGGTGACGCACCGATCGAAATTTTTGCCGATAACGGCATCGAATGGCAACAGGACAGCCTGCTGTTTGTGGCCCGGGGAAATGCCCGCGCCCAGCGCGGCGACGTTCAGATCCTGGCCGACGAACTGCGCGCCTATTACAGAAACACCGACAATGGCTCGACAGAAATCTGGCGTCTGGACGCGGTCGGCACCGTACGCATCAAATCCACAGAAGGCACGGCCTATGGGGACAAGGCGATTTATGATGTTGATAATTCCATCCTCACCATAACCGGCAAAAATATCAGGCTTGTCTCGGGCAAGGACTGGCTGACGGCGCGTGATCAGCTGGAGTACTGGGAAGCCAAACAAATGGCCGTGGCCCGCGGCGATGCAGCCGCCGAGCGCGATTCAAAAAGACTGAATGCCAACATACTGGCCGCCTATTTTCGAAAGAACAAAAAAG
This sequence comes from Rhodospirillales bacterium, assembly GCA_013203595.1. Classification (GTDB taxonomy): domain Bacteria; phylum Pseudomonadota; class Alphaproteobacteria; order Rhodospirillales; family Casp-alpha2; genus JABMNT01. The sequence goes on along the minus strand of JABMNT010000087.1, from coordinate 13,731 downwards.
GGGAAACAGGTATTTATCGGGTCGATGCCTTTGAATCGGTCAAGATCATCACTGACAAGGATCAGGCCACAGCGGAGCGCGGTGTCTATAATGTGGAAAGCGGTATTGCGACACTTACCGGATCGGTTAAGATCGAGCGGGATAACAATGTTCTGAATGGATGCAGTGCAGAAGTTAACTTGAACACCGGTGTTTCAAAGTTACATAGTTGTGCGGACGGGGGAACCCGCGTACAAGGCAGTTTTCGGCCAGCAGAGAAAACACCTAAATAGTTGAAAACCCCGTAATATTCGGGTGAAATCGTCGGACAGGACGAACAGGGTCAGGCAATTATGAACCAAAGCACTTCAGCAAATCAACCGGTCCGGCCCGCACTGGTGACCAATAACCGGGGTCTGGTTGTCAATAATATTGGCAAACGGTTCAAAAAACGCCCGGTTGTGCGCGGCGTCAGCATGGAATTGCAGCGCGGTGAGGTTGTCGGGCTGCTGGGGCCGAACGGCGCCGGCAAAACCACCTGCTTTTACATGATCACCGGCCTGATCCCGCCGGACCAGGGCTCGATCATACTGGATGGCAATGATATTTCCGATTTGCCGATGTATCGGCGGGCCCGGTTGGGGATTGGCTACCTGCCCCAGGAAGCCTCAATTTTCCGTGGCCTTTCCGTCGAAGCCAATATCCGCGCAGTTCTGGAAGTCGTTGAAAAATCACGGGAACGGCGCGAAGCGATTTTAGAAGCCCTGCTCGCCGAATTTTCAATTACCCACCTGCGCCGCACCCCGGCACTGGCCTTATCCGGTGGCGAACGACGCCGGGTCGAGATTGCCCGCGCCCTTGCCTCCAATCCGCATTTTGTACTTTTAGACGAACCCTTTGCCGGCATCGACCCCATTGCTGTGGGCGATATCCGCGATCTGGTTGCACATTTGAAGGACCGTGGCATCGGGGTTTTGATTACCGATCATAACGTACGTGAAACACTGGATGTTATTGACCGGGCCTACATCATCCATGACGGTATGATGCTCATGGAAGGGGCGCCCAATGATATCGTCGGCAACGAAGACGTCAGGCGCGTTTATCTAGGTGACCGGTTTAGCCTTTAACAACTCCACTCGAGCATACCCATGGTGTTAGGCCCACGCCTGGACCAACGGCAATCGCAGTCGCTTGTCATGACGCCGCAGTTGCAGCAGGCGATCAAACTGCTGCAGATGTCGAATATGGAACTCATGGAATTTGTCGAGACGGAGCTGGAAAAAAACCCTCTGCTCGAGCGCGATGAGGGCGACCGCCGTGACGAGGACGGGGCCGCCGAATCGCAGGCGGAAGAAGCCTCGGCCCTGGAATCTCCGGCCCTGGAGGATATCGATTTCACCGCAGCGGATCCCGCTGAAATCCCGAAATCCATGGAACTCGATGCAGAACTCGATAATACCTATACCAACGACAGTGGCAGCGATGTGGAAACACCGGCCTTCGATACCGGCCCCTATCGTGAATCCGGTGGCGGTGGTTTTGATGGACTGCCACCGGATCTGGAACAGACCCTGTCCGAGCAGATTTCCCTGCGCGACCATTTGATGCGGCAAATCGGCTACGAAATTGACGACCCGACCGACCGGATTATTGGCATTCATTTAATCGATCAGCTGGATGACGCCGGATACATCCGTGAGGGGCTGGACGGCGTCGCCGAGGCGCTGGGATGCCCCGTTTCGCGGGTCGAAGCCGCCCTTGCGGTTATGCAGCAATTGGATCCGCCCGGTATCTTCGCCCGCGATCTGCGCGAGTGCCTGACGCTGCAGCTTCAGGATCTGGACCGCTGCGATCCGTGCATGCAGGCCCTGCTGGCAAACCTGGACATGCTGGCCAGCCGCAACTTATCGGAACTGGCCCGGGTTTGTCAGGTCGATGCGGCCGATCTGGGTGACATGATTCTGGAGCTTAAGGCCCTCAACCCAAAACCCGCCACGGCTTTTGACCACGACATAAGCCAGCCGATCACGCCGGACGTCCTGATGCGCGCCAAACCGGGTGGCGGCTGGGTGATTGAACTGAACGCCGAGACCCTGCCCAGGGTGCTGGTGAACAACCATTATCACGCGGAAATCCTCAGCAAATCCAAGGGGCGTGACGATAAAACCTATATTATGGAGCAGTTCCATTCGGCAAACTGGCTGGTTAAGTCCCTGCATCAGCGGGCCACGACAATCCTCAAGGTGGCGACGGAACTGGTCATCCAGCAGGATATGTTCTTTCGTCTGGGCGTCCAGCATCTCAAACCGCTGGTCCTGCGCGATATCGCCGAAGTCATTGAAATGCATGAAAGCACCGTCAGCCGGGTCACTTCCAATAAATACATGTCGACGCCGCGCGGAATTTTTGAGCTCAAATATTTCTTCACCTCGTCGATTGGCTCGACGTCGGGAGGCGAGGCCCATTCGGCGGAAGCGGTCCGCTATCGCATAAAGACACTTATTGATGCGGAGCCGGCCAAAAAGATTCTCTCGGATGATAAAATCGTTGCCATCCTGAAAGCCGAAGGAATGGACATTGCCCGGCGAACAGTTGCCAAATACCGCGAATCGATGCGGATTCCGTCATCTGTACAGCGGCGTCGTGACAAGGCGTCCCCTAGGTGATATTTTTTTATTTTTCAAGATAGAAAATGTTAAAAAACCGGTGTATTGACAAAACTGAGGTTGGGTTCTAGTTTCCCGGCCTTCCTGACGAAGACAGAATCAAGTGATCGCGTTATCATTCGCCAGGACTTCGCTGCAGCCACAGGGCTCAGAACCTTTTCCCCTTATTCAGGGATCAGGTTATATATGTAGACACGGGACCGCACATATTTATGGAAATCTCCGTCAAGGGTAAGAATATGGATGTGGGTGACGCATTAAGCACTCACGTTCTCGACCAACTAACACCAGCTGTTGCCAAATACTTCAACCAGGCCATCGATGCCACCGTCACCTTCTCGCGCGAGGCACATATGCTGCGTGCCGATATTTCGGTGCACCCGGGGCCCCGTGGACTGTTGATCCAGAGCAAAAGCGATGGGGCCGACGCCTATGGCGCCTTTGAAGGGGCCCTTGAGCGTATTGCCAAGCAGCTGCGCCGCTACAAACGGCGATTATCCGATCATCACAAGGGGATGTCCGCCGCCGATGAATATATGCAGGCCCTGCAATATGTGATCGAACCCGAGAGCGAAGACACCGACGTCGAGCCGGAAGGCCAGCCGACGATCATCGCCGAAATGGAAACGCATATTGCAACGCTCACAGTCAGTGAAGCGGTGATGCGGATGGATCTGGCCGACGTGCCGGTTGTCATGTTCCGCAACAGCGCCAACGGCGGTTTGAATGTTGTATACCGGCGTACCGATGGAAATATTGGCTGGATTGATCCGTCAAATACCCAATAACTGCGCGATTTTTTTCGCGCTCAATTTGCTGAGGGAACACCATGGAGATCAATGATCTTGTATCTACAAATGGCGTTGTATCGAATTTAAAAGCTTCAAGTAAAAAGCAGGCCATACAGGAATTGGCCCGCCGTGCAGCCGAAATATCGGGGCAGCCGGAGCGCGCTGTCTTTGATGTGCTGATGGAACGCGAGCGCCTGGGCACGACCGGTGTCGGCAATGGCATTGCGATCCCCCATGGCAAGCTTGAAAACCTCGACAAACTGTATGGATTGTTCGCGCGCCTGGAAGCGCCTGTCGATTTCCAGGCCATTGATGACCAGCCGGTGGATTTGATTTTTTTACTGCTGGCACCTGAATCCGCCGGAGCCGATCACTTAAAGGCCCTGGCCCGGGTATCGCGTTTATTGCGCGATAAAGCGACCTGCGACAAGCTGCGCGGCACCAATACGGTCGACGGCCTGTACGCGATCCTTGCGGAAAGCACGGAAAGTCGCGCCGCCTGATAGTGTCGGCCTATTGAACATAAACCGGCATCAGCTGATTTTGCAGGACCAGGGCTTTTGCCGTGTCACGGTTTTCGACAAAAGCCAGGTGACGCCCATCCGCCGCGTAAATGGCATAGCCGTTTATCCCCTGTTCATGTTCGGGTTTTAAATAGGCAAAGGCACCTGCTCCCCATTCAGCAAACGCCTGTGAAGACATGGGCGGCTGGTTTTTGGCGGAGCCAATCATCGGATTGTTCATAAGCGAATTCCTTCTGTTATGGCCCCCGAACCTGCGGTGGGCCATTTAGCTGATACCTGGCATTATAAACGGGGCTAGCCCACGTTGATCGTGGTCGGGCGTTTTTTCTTGCGGTCGGGCGCGGCATTTTCAATTTTAATAGTCCGCACATCCGGCTCGGGAACAATACGCTCCAGATCAATATGCAGCAGGCCGTTATCAAGGCCGGCACCGGTCACCTCGATCCCTTCCGCCAGAACAAAGCTACGCTGGAACTGGCGCGCGGCGATCCCACGGTGAATAAATACCCGTTCTGCATCGTTGTCCACGTTGCGTCCACGGACCACCAGTTCATTGTCTTCAACGGTAACCCCCAGGTCATCCATCGAGAACCCGGCAACCGCGAGCGTGATTCGCAGACCATATTCGCTTGTTTGCTCGATGTTATAGGGCGGATAGCCTTCCGCCGAGGCCTTGGAGGCCCGGTCCAGGACCCGTTCAAAGTTTTCAAACCCCAGCAACAGCGGACTGTTGAAAGCAGACATACGTGACATTAGGCGTGCTCCTCCTGTATCTGAGCGAGGACGAAGTACGGGCCCTATCCGAGGCACCCGTAACGACCAGAATTCCAGATTAAAAATTCCTGTTCACCTGTAAATGTGGTGCAAAAACCCGGACTGTCAATAGGCCCCTTGGCGGATCAGGATCCGGATTTTTGATCCTCGGAAATTTCAGCCAGACGCTTGTTCAGCCGTGATGCCTTGTAGGCCGGAATCTTGAATGCCCAACCCGCCGTATGTGCGGTAATCTCCCTGGCCCGTGCCGCCACGTCGGGTTTGTCTGCCTGGGCACTGAGCTGAACCCACGCATCAACCTGCTCCTCTTCGTTATCACCAGCCGGTGATTTGAGCTCGATCATGCGGACCGTAACGGTCATGCCGTCAAAGGTCTGAAAGTCCGCAGTCAGGGTATTGTCTGCAGAAAAGTCAAAATGCGAGGCCTTGCGGACATCTTCCAGTTCCAAATCTTCAAGCACCAACGCCATGTTATTGGGATCCGAGGCAAATTTCAGCTTCCTGTCAGCGGGCAATCCCAGCAACTGAAATTTTTCATCCATAGGGGAGGCTTTCTCAACGGTCAGTTCCTCGCCGTCGGGATGACGGAAGGTCGCGCGCTGAACGGTCTTAGGCTCAATACTGACAATCTTGGTCTGCAGCCAGTCCCCGGGTGCTCTACTGGCCTCCAGCTGGCCAACCGCCAGCCAGGCCTGGGGATCTTCCGGGAACCGCAGATAGATGCCGTCGCGGGTCGTGCCCGGCATATTGTAACGGGTTTTGCCCAGGATCACGTCAGCCAGCTTGCTGCCATCGGCGGCAAATACACTGACATGGCGGCCACGGGCCTCCTTGACGGAAGGTTCACGCAAATCCAGCTTGGCATATAATTCCGGCTTGCGTGTCTTGGCTTCCGCATAAACCAGATCAGCCAGCCCGATCAGGACTTTCTGGATGTTTTTCACTTCTGCCGGATAACCGTCACTTTCCACCATTGACCAGTCGTTATCCTTGCGAACAAGCGTCATCTGGCGCGTGTCGGTGACGATTTTCACCTGCGCCACGTCATTCAGTTTTTCCCGCAACTGGGGAAAAACGGCCGTGTTCTCGGCAACCGTCTCAAACCCCTGGTCCTGCATGACGGCATAACCGGCGGCGCCGACGGCAACAACCGTGGCAACGGCAAGAATAGATAACAAACGTGGAGTCATGTTAATTTCCTTAATGCATTGGCGTGATTACTGGCCGGCGACGGCAGCCCGGCGCCTGGTATGGCGACGGCGCCCTGCAATCATCGAAATGACCAGCAGTATCAATGGAATAGCGGCAATGTTAATAAACTTGATCCAGGAATCGAGGGTATCGATATCCTGACGCAGGGCCAACTGGACATCGCGGAGTTCCTTGCGGATGGTCGTCATCTCACCACGGAACTTGTCGACGGAAGCCTTTTCCTGGGTGTTCATGATAACCTCACCACTGCTGTCCTCGCGCCTGAGCACCTTGTTCAGTTTGGCCCGTATATCGATCAGTTTTTCCTGCAATTCCTTTTCCTTGGAGCGGTATTGCATTTCGGCATCACGCTGGATGTCCTGAACCAGATGGAACGGGCGCTGGGTGCGGGTGCGACCGCGCAAATCGATCAGTTCACTGCTGCCCCCCAGATTATCGACCGCATTAACCACAAAATCCCCGTTATTGGCATGCGGAACCAGCGTCATGTTTCCAAACACGTCCTGGCGGTCGACCCACAACCTGTCGCGCAGAAAATCCGTATCGGCGACAACAATGACGTTGATCCCGGCGGCCGATTCTGTAAGCGGTTTGGCCGCCTTCGCATCTGTTTCGACGCCCTTCGGCGGACCATCGGGGAAGGCCGATTTGGCCTTGCCGGAAATCCGTGCCGCAAGCATCAGTTTTTTGTTCTGCGGTTTGAAATCGCGGAACAGGCCGATCACGTCAGGCTGCAGCATGACCTTGCTGCGGTCAATTTCCATGGACTGGTCGCTGGTCTCGAGCAACGGGGTGACCAGGGTGCCGGCCCCCTCAATCGGCTCAAGAATGCCGGCAGAGCCGATATTGAGCAGTTGCAAGTCGCCGGTGATCACATCATTGCGGGCCATGTTTTCCGGGGTCAGGGCCAGCCAGGCAACGTAGCTGGTATACTCGACCTTGCCACCCTGTTGGACATTGACCCGGCGCGCCGTCAGAATATCAGCCGCCACCTTATCCTTGACCAGCTTAACCCCCCAGGCGTTCAGGATCGGATCAAAATCAGAGACCGTATCATCAAGCGCCGGATTGCCGGGTCGGGCCGCCAGCTCGGCATTGGTATCAACAAAGACCAGGGCACGGCCGCCACCCAACACAAACTGGTCGATGCTGTACTGCATCTCCGGCAGAATGTTTTTCGGGTGAATCAACAGCAATATGTCAACCGCCTCCGGCAGTTTCGGCATTTCCCGGGGAAGCGGCAAAATTTCGAAAAACTCGCCTAACTGATCAAGGAAAGCCCATTGCGGGTTGGGCGCACCCTGCGGCCCGTATCCACCGGTAACCGGAAACGAGCTCAGGACACCGATAACCAGTTTCTTGGGCTTGGCGATGGCATGAATCAGCTTGGTGATATCGTATTCCAGAAAGGTTTCCCGGTCCGGAGACAAAAACCCCATCAACCCCTCGTCATCGGTGCTGTTATAGGCCGACAGTCCAAAATAGCCCAAATCACCGGCCTGGTTGATCGGCACACCCTTGATACCGGCCGCTACGGCCATGTCCTCGGCATCGGAGAAGGGTTCGGGGTTGAAGATTTTGAGCACAACCTTGCCGCCGGAAATTTTCTCGTATTGACCAAGCAGTTCCTTGACCCGTTTGAAATAGGTCGCATGCTGGGGACTTGCGTCGCCCAGGCTCTTGCTGAAGAACAATCGGACATTGATCGGCTCGTCAATCGTCGCGAGTACCTTGCGGGTGCCGTCGGACAGGGTGAACAGCTGACCTTCCGTCAAATCCAGTTGCAATGCCTTGAAAGTTGCATTGGAGAAAATATTTATCGCCAGCAGCAGCACCACGGCGAGGCCCAGGCCGATAACGGCAAAACGGGTAGGTTTGGAATTTGTATACATGATTGAGCTCCCTAGGCCGATTTTTTCATATCGACGACAACCACGTTGGCGAACAGCCAAAATGCAATCAACGAGAAAAAGAAGATGGCATCGCGCAGATCGATGACACCGTTTGTCACTGCCTGAAAATGGGTCAGGAAACTGAACGAAGCGATGGTTTCAATCAGGATCTCCGGAGCCCATCCGCGGAAGAAATTGAGCACCAGGTCCAGACCACTCATGGTGAAAAGGAAACAGACCGTGGCCGCAACAATAAAGGCGATCACCTGATTCTTGGTCAATGCCGACACGCACGAGCCAATCGCCAGAAACGCGCCTGCCATGAACAGGCTGCCGGCGTAGCTGGTCAGGATGACACCGTTGTCGGGTATGCCCAGCACATTGACCGTGATCCACATGGGAAACGTCAGGGCCAGAGCAATGCCGGTAAACGCCCAGGCGGCCAGAAATTTTCCGACAACCGCTTCTGTCGTCGATATAGGCAGGGTCAGCAGCAGTTCAATCGTACCGGAATTGCGTTCCTCCGCCCACAGGCGCATGGATATGGCGGGAATCAGTGCCAGATAGAGCCACGGGTGATAGCTGAAAAAGGAGACCAGATCGGCCTGCCCGCGGGTGAAAAACCCGCCGATATAGAAAGCGAAGGCACTTGTCAGCGCCAGGAAAATGACGAGAAAGACATAGGCGACGGGAGTCGAAAAGTAGGCCCGAAATTCCCGATTGGCGATGATGAATATATTACGCATGGGCGCTCTCCCGGGGTGCTGTAATTTGACGAAAGACGTCATCCAGGGTTCCACGCTCCACGTAAAGCTCCTCGATCTGCAGGTTTTTGTCGCGAATGGCGGCGGATACGTCTTTGTGGCTGGCACCGGTTAACCGCAGTTGATGGTCACGACCGGTGATCGCCTCGATTTGACCCATGGCCGCCAGTGCCGCGCGCACCTGATCCTCGCTGCCGGACACCGGTGTGATCACCAGGGCCTGGTGATGGGGGTCCCGCGCCAGCAGCTCTTCCGGGGTTCCATCGGCCAGCAGGCGGCCCTGGGCAATGATCACGGCCCGCGAGCAAACGGCCTCGACCTCTTCCAGGATGTGGGTTGAAATAATGATCGCCTTATCACGCGCCATCTCCTTGATCAGTCCGCGCACGTGATGCTTCTGATTGGGATCAAGCCCGTCGGTCGGCTCGTCCAGGATCAGGACTTCCGGGTCATGAAGCATCGCCTGGGCCAGACCGACCCGGCGTTTAAAGCCCTTCGACAAGGTGTCGATGGGCTGGTGAAAAACCTCGGCCAGACGCACCCGGTCCACGGTCTCATCAATCCGCCGGTTTTTTTCGGCACCCCGAAACCCCCTGATTTCGGCGACAAAGCTCAAAAAAGTGGCGGCGGTCATTTCGCCGTAACTGGGCGCCCCTTCCGGCATATAACCAATTCGGCGTTTTACCTCGACCGGGGATTGCGCAATATCAAAGCCAGCAACCCGGGCGCTTCCTGAACTTGGTTCCAAAAAACCGGAAATCATTTTCATGGTTGTCGATTTTCCAGCGCCGTTAGGGCCCAGAAAGCCCAGGACTTCGCCCTTGGGAACGGCCAGATCAATACCGTCGACGGCGGTGAACTGGCCAAATGATTTGGATAGTTTTTCAAGAACAATCAATAGTGACATGCACGCATCCCATTGGTTTCGACCGGTCATCAGATTAACTGCCAGTGCGGCAGTTGGCTCTGTGTCTTCAGCCTTTTTGAGTTGGCATTTTTAAAGGAGCCCGTCAGATAGAGAACTCCGGCGGTGCAAAATATAGGCGGTGTCAGAGACGGATCAAGCCTTTGCTTGGAAAAAGCATGATATTTATGGGATCTTCGGTCAGACTAGCCTATATGACTGTTTATTTGACACAAATTGCGTCCTGATAAATGATCTGAAACGAAAATGGGCGCTGCCCCAACCTAACCGGCAGGCTTTTTCTGCTCATGCACTTGGTTCTGTTTTAATTGATGACTCTTCCGATGATACTTCTGGGTGCGGCTGGCGGATGTTTGCTAGCGGCCTTGCTCTATGTGTCAGTTCGCTGGCGGCAGACCGACAAGGCCCTGCAGCGGGAAAGCCGCCGCCGGGAGGATTTTGCCGATTCCACGCCCGGCTGGTTCTGGGAGACGGATTCGGCCCATCGCATTGTCTTTGAATCCCACCACGGCACCACCCGAACAGCGAAACCCTTTGCCGATACCCGCGGCCTGCGCCGCGAGCAGTTCGCCCACATCGACACCGCCGACGCGGCCCGGTGGCAGGCCCACAACAAGACACTGGAGCAGCGCCAACCGTTTCGTGATTTCGAGTATAAATATGAAAACCCTGATCACCAATTGAGTTACATTCAGATAAGCGGTAAACCCAGATATGACAAAAACGGCAATTTCGCCGGTTATCGCGGCTGGGCAACCGATATCACCCAGCTCAAAGCGGCAGAAAGCAAATTGCAGCAAAGCGAGACGCGCCTGAATGCGGTTCTTGAGCACACCCCGATCGCCATTTGCTTCAAAGATCTGCAAGAGCGCTATTTATACGTCAACCAGACCTTCGAGGCGTGGTATGACATTGCCAGGGAAGACATCCTGGGGAAAACCGCAGAACAGGTTTTTTCCACCGCCCTTGCCGCCCATATTGCCGCATCTGATGAGAAAGTGATCGCAAGCCGGGCGACGGTGCATCATGAGACCAATCCGCCCTTTGCCAGCGGCCAGGACCGCATCATTCAACTGATCAAATTCCCTGTCTTTGCACCGGACAACACAATCAGCGGCCTTGGTGCCGTTCTGCTTGATCTTGGCGAGCGCAAGGAAGAAGAGCGGGCCATGCATCTGTTGATCGCGGCTCTGGATGGATCCCCGGATCGCATTGCCCTGTATGATGAAAATGATCAGTTGATCTTCAGCAACGGTCCGTTTCGAAAACTCAATGAACTGATCTCCGGTTCCGTCGTCAAGGGTTCCAACTACCGCTCCATGGTTCGCCTTGCCGTTGAAAAGGGCATTGTTCGCGTCCCCGAGGGCGAAGAAGAAGCCTGGATCGCACAGCGTTTGGCACGCCATGACCAACCGGGAGAACCTTTTGAGGCTGAATATAGCGATGGCAGCTGGCTGCTGATACGCGAGAAAAAGCTGCCTGACGGCAGCACCTTGAGCGTTGGCACCGACATTACCGAGCAGAAGAGAACCGAAACCGCGCTGCGCGAAAGCCAGGGCCGTTGGCAGGCGTTTTTTGACAACTCGCCGGCGGCAATTGTTATCAAGGACCGGGACGGCCGTATCCAGATGACCAACAGGTCGTGGAATAATATTTTTAATCCGCAAGGCCGGGACCTGGCCGACCAGACGGTCTACGCGGTCCTGAACAAGGAAACAGCAGACCGGGCAACGGCCGCTGAGGAACTGGCCATTCGCGAGAAAAAAGTCGTCGAGCTCGAAATCGAACTGGCATGGCCTGATGGCCCCATACAGATCCATTCCGTCCGCAAAATTCCGATCATTGATGATGCCGGCAATGTCGCGGGAACGGGAACCATCAGCGACGACATCACCCAGCGGGTCAACGCCGAACAGGCGGTCCGCGACGGCCGCGATGAACTTGAACGCCGGGTGATCGAGCGCACCGCAGAGCTGCAGACTGAAATTGCCGACCGCAGATACGCCGAAGAAGCCCTGTCCCAGGCCAAAGCCGATCTGGAGCGTCGGGTTCAGGAGCGGACCAGTGCCCTGCAGGATGAGATCATCATCCGGCGTCAGGCACAGGAAACCGCCGATTACGCGAACCGGGCGAAGACCGAGTTTCTGGCCAATATGAGCCACGAACTACGGACCCCCCTGAACGGCATCATCGGATTTTCCGAACTGATCAGCCAGCAAATGCTGGGGCCCATCAACATCCTGAAATACAGGGAATACGCAGCCGACATCAACGACGCCGGAAATCACCTGCTGGCCGTTATCAGCGATATCCTGGACATCTCGAAAATTGAAGCGCGCATGATGGAGTTAAATGTCGATGACATCGAAATTCGCGCCGTCATCGACGATTGCCTGACCATGGTCAATGAACGGATCAGCCGATCAAACCTCAACCTGGTGGTCAATGTGGCCGGCAATCTGCCGCATCTGCGCGGTGATCACATCCGCATCAAACAGATCATCCTCAATCTGCTGTCAAATTCGGTGAAATTCACGCCAGCGGCCGGGCGGATCGAAATTGGCGCCGCCATTGGCCCCCAGGGCCATTATGAAATCTGGGTCGACGATAGCGGGCGGGGCATCGCCGAAAAGGACATTCCGCTCATTCTGCAACCCTTTGGTCAGGCCCGCGACGATTTCCTGCTCACCCACGAAGGCACCGGGCTGGGTTTGTCACTGGCCAATCATCTGATCGAGATGCACGAGGGGACCCTTGATATCAAAAGCGAGGTCGACAAAGGGACCCGGGTGACCGTCCGCTTTCCGGCACACAGGGTCATCACGTGACCGGTCACCAGCCTCTTCGCACGGACAGCTGAAAATCAAAAACCTATGGCCACCGCGTGATCTTTCCGACAGGGCCTTTTGGCATGAACTGGCCCCGCAGCTGGCCCTGCCAACCGCCAAAGCCTGCGATCAGACGATCGAGATCGACCCGGCGGTGCTGACGGCTCTTTCCCAGGGCATGGCAAAGGACGGTTATCTGCAGCTGGCGCCGGTCTTTGAGCCAGCCGAACTGGCACCCATCATCGCCGCCATCCATGCCCTCAACCGGTTGCGCCTGCCGCCGGTATATATTTACATGTTCGATCAGCCCTGGTCACTTTTCCGGCGGCTCGGGCCGCTGATCCGCCATTTTCTGGGTGACCGCCATTTTCTGCTGCCCAACTTCTGGGCCTGGCATATCCCGGCGCGCGCCGGGGCGTGCGGCTGGCCGGTGCACAGAGACAATGACGGTGTCACCCGGTTTACCGATCCCGACAGTGGCCAGACCCTGATGAGCCTGTCGCTGTGGCTGCCGCTCACCGATGCAACCATCGACAACGGCTGCATGCATGTGCTGCCACGATCCCGCCAGGCCGCCATTGATACCCAAACAGGAGATCGCGGGCTGATTAACCAGGAACAGGGCCTTGCCCTGCCGGCAAGGGCCGGCGCGGTGCTGGGCTGGGCGCAGGATCTCTATCACTGGAGTGGGACCGCAACCGCCAGGGCAGGCAGCCCCCGCATCAGTTTGTCGCTGGAATTTCAGAACGCCGGTTTTGCGCCCATGGCGACACCGCTGCTGGATATTGCGGCCCCGCCGGAGTTTTCCGAACGGCTGGCCCTGATCTCAGGGCAGATCGCCAAATACCGCCACATGGAGGATCCGGGCGCCCCCCTGGGCCCGTGACAACCGGCCATCGGCTGCCGCTGGCAAGTCTTGCACCGCCCCGGTCGTGGCATTAGGTTATGACCATTCAGAACAATCAGATTTGGGTATTGATAATGAGCGTTGTTTTAGGCCCCTTGCTGCAGGTTACAATTATCGTTGTTGATCTTTATATGTGGGTCATCATCATCGGCATCATTCTTCACTGGCTGATCGCTTTTAATGTCATCAATACACAGAATAAATTTGTTTATATTGTCGGTGATTTTATTTACCGGGCGACCGAGCCCCTGTATAGCCGGATCCGCAAATTCCTGCCTAATCTGGGTGGCCTGGATCTGGCGCCCATGCTTTTGATTCTCGGCCTGATCTTCCTGAAAGGCGTTCTCCAGAATATCTATTTCCAAGTTGGCTAGTGCAGTTCATGTTCATATGGAAACAGCTGAGATCGCCAAAGCGGCCTGCCGGTTAGGAGCGAATGGGAAAGCGATGCGGGGTATCGGTGAGC
>JABMNT010000086.1 GCA_013203595.1 Rhodospirillales bacterium | reverse complement strand
GGCTCCGCCGAAAGCCTGCGATCTGCCGGGTGCCGGGTTCTGGTCACTGAAGTTGATCCGATCTGCGCCCTGCAGGCCGCCATGGAAGGCTATGAAGTGGTGACCATGGAAGACGCCGCGCCGCGTGCCGATATTTTCGTCACCTGCACCGGCAACATCGATGTCATCACCATCGACCATATGCGGGTCATGAAGGACCGGTCCATTGTCTGCAATATCGGTCATTTCGATTCTGAAATTCAGATCGGTGCCCTGCGTAACCTGAAATGGGACAACATCAAGCCGCAGGTCGACGAAGTCGAATTTCCCGACGGCAAGCGCATTATCGTGCTGGCCGAAGGCCGCCTGGTCAATCTGGGCTGTGGCACCGGCCACCCGAGCTTCGTCATGTCCGCCAGTTTCACCAATCAGGTTTTGGCGCAGATCGAGCTCTGGGAAAATTCCGCCAATTACGAAAACAAGGTTTACGTATTGCCGAAACACCTGGACGAAAAAGTCGCCGCCCTGCACCTGGCAAAGGTCGGCGCCAAGCTCAGCACCCTGTCCAAGGAGCAGGCCGCCTATATCAGCGTTGATGTGGCCGGCCCGCACAAGCCGGACGCCTACCGCTACTAGGGCACCGGAATTCCTGACAAAATACCAAAACGGCCTCCTCTGGAGGCCGTTTTTTTATCCGCACCGGCAATGATCGGCTGCATACGGGATTGCCCGCCACAGCTATCAGCTGGCCTATCCGTTAACCGGCACTTGCTCCGGGTTGATTGTGCAGGGTAATCTCCGGGGGTGTTAGATCAGATAAAAACCTTTCTCGATGGGCTGGACCCGCAGTTGTTTGCCGGGGCCAGCCTGGTCTCGATTGTGCTGGCCCTGGCCTTTGCCATCGGCTGGGCGCGGCAGCGTGCGCGGCGCCTGCATGCGGAGGCGGAACGTGACCGGCTATTTGCCGTCGCCCAGAAGGGACGGGAAATTCTGGCGGCGGCTCCCGACGGCCTGTTTTTATGGGACCATGTGCTCGGCGGGGTCACCGTATCGCGGCGACTGGCGGTGCTGCTCGGCCTGAGCGCCGGCACCCATTCCCGCTACGACGACATCCGTTCCTGCTTCAAGGGCGAATCCCTGAAAGCCCTGGAACGCGGCTGTTCGGCCCTGCGTGGCAAGGGAACGCCCTTTGATCTGGTTCTGCTGTATGGCGACCGGATGATCCAGGCGATCGGCCAACGCGCCGAAACGGACAGCGGCGAAGTACAGGCCGATCTGGTCTGGATGCGCGATGTGACGGAACTGACAGCCGGCGCCGAGCCAAAGTTCACAGCCCCGCTCCCGCAGGAGGCTGCCGACCGCTTTGATGACCGGCATTTGACGGCCCTGCTCGACGCCATGCCGATACCGGTCTGGCTGCGTGATTCCAAACTCAACATCGCCTTTGCCAACCGGGCCGCGGCCGGGGTCGTGGAGGCCAGCCCGACGCTTGCCGAAAAAGCCAGATCCGCCGGTCAACTGGCCAGCGAACGGCGGTTGATTGACCGCGACGGCAAGGCGCAGCTGATTGAGATGATGGAAATTCCTCTTGGTATGCAAAGCAACGGCGAGATCAAACCGAACAGCGGCACCCTGGGCTATGCCCTAGACCGCTCGGAGCGGGAAGAAATGGAAAGCACCTTGCTGCGCCATCGCCAGGCCCGGGATGTAATTTTGCAGGGTCTGCCCAATGCGGTCGCCATTTTTGCCGCCGACGGCCACCTGGAGTTTGCCAATTCCGCCTATGGCGCCTTGTGGAATCTGGATGCCCTGTGGCTGCGCGACAAGCCCGGTCTGAGCGAGATTCTGGAAAAGCAGCGGGACCAGCGCAGGCTGCCGGAAGTTCCCGATTTCCGTGCCTTCAAGGAAGAGCAGTTGGCCCGGTTCCGGGCCCTGAGCGAGCCTGTCAGCGAAATGCTTTATCTGCCCGATGGCCGTGCCCTCAGCCAGCGCATCCAGCCCCATGACAGTGGTGGCCTGGTTTATACCTATGAGGACATCTCCGAACGCCTCGATTTGCAGCGCTCCTACAAGGAACTGGATGCGGTGCAAACGGAAACCCTCAATAACCTGCACGAAGGTGTGGCGGTATTTGGCAGCGATGGCCGCCTGAAACTTCACAATCCGGTTTTCGCCAGCCTGTGGAACCTGGAGGCAATGGCTCTCGAGGCCAAACCGCATCTGTCGGAAATTCTGGAATTAACCCGCTCCCTGCGGCCGCCGCCGGATAATCTGAACAGCTGGACGGATGCGGACTGGAGCGACCACAAAGCGCTGGTCACAACCCGCATGCTGAGCCGGGCGCAGACGTCGGGGCGCATTGAACTGACCAACGGCACCGTGATCGACTATGCCAATCTGCCCCTGCCCGATGGCGCCGTTCTGCTGTCGCATGTGGATGTCACTGACAGCGCACGGGTCGAAGGTGCGCTTCGCGACCGGGCGCGGGCCCTGGAACAGGCCGATGTCATGAAGTCGGAATTTATTGCCGACGTTTCACGCGAAGTCCGCACGCCCATGAACACCGTCATCGGTTTTGCCGACATGCTGGCCCAGGATTATTTCGGTGCCCTGAACCCGCGGCAGAACGAATATGCAAAAGCCATTGCCGATACCAGCCGCAATCTGATGGCGGTGGTCGGCGACGTCCTTGATCTGGCCGGCATGGATGCCGGCCAGTTGGAACTGGCGAAGGAAAGTGTGGATATTCACGGCCTGCTGGTTTCCGCATTCAACCTGATCCAGGATCGGGCCAAGCGCCGCGACCTCAACGTCACCTTTGACTGTGCGCCGGACATCGGCTGGATGACCGGCGACAACAACCGCCTCAAGCAGGTGATTTACAACCTGTTGGCCAATGCCGCCACCTATACGCCGCCACGCGGCAGCATTACCCTGAGTGCGGCGCGCGATCAGGACTATATCGTCATCCGCGTCATTGATACGGGAATCGGCATTCCCCAGTCCGATAAGGAACGGATATTCGCCGCCTTTGACAAGGGCGCTGCGACCTCGCCGGCCAATGCGGCCAGCCCGGCACGTCAGCACAACAGTACCTTCACCCGCGGCGTCGGCCTCGGCCTGACCATCGCCAAACGGTTCATCGAACGCCATGGCGGAACGATCGATGTGCGCTCCCAGGTGGGGCGCGGCACCACCGTCGAAATCCGTCTGCCCAGTGCCGCACTGCCGGAAGCCTGAGCAAGTACGCGCCCTGTTTGCCGGCACGCCCGATCCCGCACAATGGCCGCTGAACAGGAACGCCGGGCAGGGAACCAGGCCATAAATCTGCGCCGATTGCGGTTGTAACCCGAACGGACCTGACATATGAATAGGGACAAGGCGGGACGCACTGAAGGAGCAATTTATGTCAACTGAACTATTCGGGCCGGGACTGACGAAGTTCAAAGTTCTTGTGGTCGATGATGAACAGGTCCTGCGAACAATGATCGTCTATTCCCTCCAGGCATTGGGGATCAAGAAAATTACGCTGGCAAATAATGGCGACGAAGCATTGCTCAAAATGGAAATCGCCGGCCCTTTTGATCTGATTATCTGCGACTGGGTAATGCCCGGCATGAACGGCCTGGATTATCTCAAGAAAATCAGGGCCGATAACTGCAAAGCAAAATTCCTGATGTTGACAGGCAAGGCCACCGGCGAGGCTGTCGCCGAGGCCATGGCCGCCGGTGCTGATTCCTATATTGCGAAACCCTTCAATGTTAAAGACCTGCGCAAACGCCTGGTGCATATCACCAAGGATCTCAAATAGGCATAAAGAAGCTGTCCACGAACGGCCCCGTCAAATCTGAAAGGGCTCCAGACGTTATGCCATAAAAAAGCATCACAACTTATTGATATATAAAGAATTATATGGGAACGAATGAGCCCGTTGACGCCGGTTTTTCCAGTTTTACAAAACTGTCAGTCAAACAGGGCGTCGATGTCTTCCTGGTCGAGGGTGATGGCCGCTTGCGCCTCTTCCTTGTCGAAGTCGCCGTTGATGATGGCGCTTGACCGGTCCATCAGCAACTGGATGTCGCGGGTCAGATTGCGGACGGTTTCACGCAGTTCATCAGCATTCCCGTTCTGCTGCACGGCTTCAATATCGACAATACTGCTTTTGACCTTGCCATTGATGGCATCTGTCGTTTCATCAAACGGGATGCGATAGGCCGACGGGGCATTTTCGTAGGCCAGAACCGCCAACTCCTTATCGGAAAAAGTTGAATCGGCAAAGTGTTCACCATAACTTTTCGGCTGCCATTCCCTGACGTCATCCAGACACTCAGGCATATCCGGCACCAGTTCCAGCAGCATGATCACTTCGTTGAAATGGTTCAGATAATCGGTGGCGAGCAGCGTTTTTTCGTTGATATTGGTGTCTTTGACCAATTTCTGGATGGTGCGCGTCAGTTTGATGCTGTCTTGGTTCATGTACAGTGTCCGTAGCCTGTTGGGAAATTTAGCGAATTAACGGCGTAAAAGCCAACGCTACTGTGTGAACAGATGTAAATGTTCCGATTAATGGGTTAACCGGATGCACCGCTGATCTCCCGCTTCAGAAGCTCCATGAATCGCTCAATTTCGTGCTCCGTATTGTAATAATGCAGGGATGCCCGGACCACCGCGTCCAGTCCACGCCTTTCCATATCGAGACGGGTTGAAAACAGCGTGGAGTGGGTAATGTTTATGTTATGGGCCGCCATTCGTCGCCTGACCTCGTCGGCGGCCATCTGATCGACGGTGAAGGTGACAATGGCGCCCGGTGCCGCACCAAGGTCGCGGACAACCACACCCGGGGTTTGCTCCAGCCGCTGGCGGAACAGTCCCGCCAACTGAAGATTGCGCGCAAAAATCGCTTCAATGCCCCATGACAGGGCGTAATCGACGGCCACACCCAGGGCAATTTTCCCCGCCGTATAATTTTCCCAATTCTCGAACCGCCTGGCGTCGGCGCGAATTTCAAAGCGATCGCTTTCAGTCCAGGTCGCCGAATGATTGTCGAGGACTGGCGGATCAAAAACCGTCAACATGGACGGACGCACATATAAAAAACCGGTGCCGCGCGGTCCACGCAGATACTTGCGGCCCGTCGCCGTCAGCATGTCACAACCAATCTGTTCGACATCGATGGGCATCTGACCGACCGACTGGCAGGCATCCAGTAAATAGGGAATGCCCGCAGCCCGGGTGATTTTACCGACGGCGGCGGCCGGATTTATCAGGCCGCCATTGGTCGGGACATGGGTGATCGAGACCAGTTTGACCCGGTCGTCAATCATGTTCGCCAGCGCCTCTGTCGACATCGCCCCGCTTTCATCATCGGGCACCACCTCGATTTTCACCCCGGTGCGCGCCGCAACCTGCAGATAGGCGATATAGTTGCTGCCGTATTCGGCGGCGGCCGTCAGGATCCGGTCGCCGGGCCTGAAGGTCTGTGCCATCCCGTAGAAAGCCCCACACCAGCCGGCTGTTGCATTTTCCACAAACGCCACCTCGTCGGCGCTGCAGTTAATCAGGCTGGCAATCGCCTGATAGGTATGGGCATCCGCATCAATCATGCGTTCAGCCGCTTCATAGCCGCCGATTTCCGCCTCCAGGTCAATGTGATCCTTGATCGCATTGACGACGACGCTGGGCATAAGCGCGGCACCGGCATTGTTGAAATGCATCACATTTTCGACTCCCGGCGTTTCAGCGCGGGCCCTGGCTATATCAATCATGCGTGTCACCTTGTCTCATCAATTGGATCATCCGCGCCGCCGGGGCCGGTAATAGGTACGTTTCCGCAACCGCTGCAGACCGGCTGTTTACGGCAACCCCCGGGTTGTTGAATGCTGGAAACGCAGCGGCGTATCCGGATGGATATAATTATGTGCGGCTTCGGCGGCAAAAGCCGCTTCCGAAAAACCGGTCAGGATCAGTTTCTGTTTGTTGGGATAGCGGGCAATATCACCAATGGCGAAGATGCCGGGCCGATTTGTCGCGGCAGTGGTTGGTGCCACGGTTATCCGTTTATTCTCGATGCCGAGACCCCAGTCATTAATCGGTCCGAGCTTTTGTGACAAACCGAAAAACGACAGCAGGACATCGGCTGGCAACAGCCGTGAATTGCCGTCAAGATCCTCCACAGCGACGCCGCTCAGGCCGTGGCTGTCGCCCTGCAGGGCGGCCAGCTGGAAGGGCACCACCAGCTTGATCTGACCCGCATCAACGGCCCGCTGCAACTGCTCCAGGCTGCCTTCATGGGCCCGGAACTTTGTCCGGCGGTGGACCAGGACAATGGATGTTGCGGTCGGGGCCAGGGCCAGCGCCCAGTCGACCGCCGAATCGCCGCCACCGGCAATGACAATCCGCTTGTTGGCGTAGGCTTTGATCTGCTTGACCAGGTAATTGACGCCGCGTCCCGGCCCCATCGCCTCAAATATCGGCAACCCGGTCAGGGGGGGTCGCTTCGGCTCGAAGGCGCCAACGCCGGCGGCAATCATCACCGCACCGGCATCGAAGGCCTGCCCCGTTGATGTGGTAAGCTGCCAGCGCCCGCCAGCGCCTTGCTGCAGCCCGCTCACCGCCTGGCCCAGGTGATAGGTGGGGGCGAAAGGCGCGGCCTGGCGCTGCAGATTTGCAATCAGGTCGACCGCCGAAATTTTTGCGAAGCCCGGAATATCGTATATGGGCTTATCCGGATACAGGGCAATGCATTGGCCACCAATCTCGTCGAGGGCATCGACAACATGGCAACCGAGCCCGGCCATGCCGCACTGGAACACGGCAAACAGCCCAACCGGGCCTGCGCCAATGATCACCACGTCGGTTTTTATAATGCCGTTATTCTTCACGATAGGACCACCCGATATCTGCTCCCTTAAAATGCCGCCGACCGGCAGTCTGTGCAAGCCCTTGCTCAAGAGCCGGTAGCCAGATAAATATCACCTATGTTTTATGAAGAACAAGATACCCATACCGATATTGCGATTGCCGATGAAGCGGCCATGCAAGCCCTGGCTGCCCAAATATCAGCCATTTGCGGGGTTGGTGACCTGATCGCGCTCATCGGCAAGCTGGGGGTCGGCAAGACGGTTTTTGCCCGGGCCTTTGTGTGCCAGCGCTTAAACGCCGACGAGGAGGTGCCAAGCCCGACCTTTACCCTTGTCCAGACCTATGACGCTGAGCCCGCACCGATTGCGCATTTTGATCTGTATCGCCTGAACCATGCCGATGAAGTCCTGGAACTGGGCTTTGAAGACGCCCTTGCCGAGGGCACCGTACTGGTCGAATGGCCGGACCGCCTGGGTCCTTACCTGCCGGCAGACCGCCTCGATATCGAAATCAGTCAGGGCAGCCAGGCCAATTCCCGGACCGTTCGCCTGACCGGTCGGGGCTACTGGCTGGCCCGCGTGTCCGACGTTATCAACGACGGCAAAATTCATGCCTGATCGCGATCAGGCCGTGCAGGCTTTTCTCGCCGCCCATGGCTGGCGGCCGCAACATCGCTCCCGCCTGGCCGACGATGCGTCCTTTCGCAGCTATGACCGGCTGCGCGATGGCCAGCGCCGGGCAGTGCTGATGAACGCGCCGCCGCCCCAGGAAGATGTCCGTCCGTTTATTCAGATTGCCAATCACCTCAGGGGACTGGGTCTGAGCGCGCCGGAAATTTACGCCGAGGACTGCGACCAGGGATTTCTGCTGCTTGAGGACCTGGGCGATGCCACCTATACCCGGGTTCTCAAATCAACCCCCGCACGCGAGCCTGCGCTTTACCAGCTGGCCGTTGACGTCCTTGTCTATCTGCATAAATTGCCATCCGCACAGCTTCTTCCCGACGGCCTGGCTGTATTCACAACGGAACGGCTGCTGGCAGAAGTCAATTTGCTGATCGCGTGGTTTGTCCCGCAACTCAGCGGCGCCCCGCTGCCGCCAGAGGCGATTGTCAGCTATCAGGCCCTGTGGCGTGAACTGTTTGATTTTGTCCAGCACCAGCCCCAATGCCTGATCCTGCGCGATTTTCATGTCGACAACCTGCTTTGGCTGGAAGGCCGCACAGGCCTGAAGTCCTGCGGCCTGCTGGATTTTCAGGATGCTCTGGTCGGTGCCACGGCCTATGACCTGATGTCGCTGCTCGAAGACGCCAGGCGCGACATACCTGATGCAGTCGCCGGGCCCCTTAAACAGCGCTATTTCGCCGCCTTTGACGATCTGGCAAACCCCGGACCGGCCAGGCAAGCCTTTGAGGCGACCTATGCGATCCTCGGCGCCGGGCGTCACGCCAAAGTCATCGGCATATTCACCCGCCTGTGCCTGCGCGACGGCAAGGCCGATTATCTGACCCATATTCCGCGCGTCTGGCGGCTCTTGGAAAGCAGCCTCCGCCACCCTATGCTAGCCGCCTTGGCGGACTGGTTTGATACCTATTTACCGCATAGCTTGAGAACCGCGCCCGCGTGGCCGGCAGATGAGGACAGATGAACAACCGACCGAAGCCCCTAACCCATGCGATGATCCTGGCAGCAGGGCTTGGCCGGCGCATGCGACCGATAACTGACCGCACACCGAAGCCATTGGTAAAGGTCGACAACCGACCACTGATTGATCATGCCATCGACCGCCTGGTTGAAGGCGGCGTCACCGATGTCAGCGTCAACCTGCATTATCTGGGGGCCCAGGTGGAGCGCCATCTGACGCGCAGCGAAATGCCGAAGGTGACATTTTCCTGGGAGCGGGAAAAGCTGCTGGATACCGGTGGCGGCGTCAAGCAGGCCCTGGCGCAGCTTGGCAAAACGCCGTTCTGGGTGGTCAATTGTGATTCGCTGTGGCTCAATGGTCCGACCCAGATGATGGCCCGCGCCCTCGAACAGTGGGACCCGGAAAAAATGGATGCCCTGCTTATCCTGCATTCGCCCGTCGATGCCTATGGTTACGAAGGACGCGGTGATTTCAATGTCGACCCCGATGGCCTTGTCAGCCGCCGACCGGAAATGGAAATCGCCCCCTGGCTGTTCACCGGGATCCAGATTCTGTCCCCCAAGGTCTTTAAAAATACCCCGAGAGGCGCTTTCTCCCTCAATCGCATTTATGATACGGCCATCGAAAACCGGCGTCTGTACGGGATGGTCCACGATGGTGAATGGTTCCATGTCGGCTCCCCCGACGGGCTGGCCGAAGTGGAAGGTTTTATGAAATACCGGTATGCGGGTGTGAAGCGCCGTTAGCGGCGCCCCATGCCGGCAACCCAGACCGCAGCGGGAATTTGACTGATGACAAATGATCAGAATGACGGCGGTTCACTGGCTGTTTATACCATTTCCGCGCATCTTCCCTTTGTTGATACCCTTGCCGCCGGAATTCGCGACCTGACTGAAAACGACCCGGCTCAGCTGACCGCCGTGCGTGTGCTGCTGCCCACGCGCCGGGCCTGCCGGTCCCTGCGCGATGCGTTTTTGCGCCTCAGCCATGGCCAGCCAACCCTGCTGCCGCAGATGACCCCGATCGGGGATGTTGATGAAGATGAACTGCTGCTTTCCGGTACCGGCGACGATATGGCGGGTGTTGATCCCCTGGATATTCCGCCGGCGGTGTCACCCCTGCGCCGGCAACTGCTGCTGGCCCGCCTGATCATGGCGCGCGGCGACACCTCTGCCGACCAGGCCGTTCGCCTCGGCCTGGAACTGGCGCGCCTGCTTGACCAGCTGCATACCGAACGGCTGGATTTTTCCAAGTTCGCAACGCTGGTGCCCGACACCTATTCGCAGCACTGGCAGGAAACCCTGCAGTTTCTGGAAATTCTGACCCGGGAATGGCCTGCCATATTGGCCAGCGACGGCGCCATCGATGCCGCCGACCGGCGCAATCGCCTGCTCGATTCGCAAACCCGGCAATGGCGCAGACATCCGCCAACAGGCCCGATCATCGCCGCCGGCTCGACCGGCAGTATCCCGGCAACCGCCGATTTGCTGGCGACCATTGCCGGACTGCCGGCCGGTCGGGTGGTTGTGCCGGGACTGGACCGCGCCTTGTCGGACGAGGCCTGGCAGGAACTGGAGCCCCACCACCCGCAGTTTGGCCTGTCGCGCCTGCTTGCCCATTTCGGCCTCACCCGCCACCAGGTTCAGGACTGGTCGTCACCGGCGGCAACGGAGGCGAACCGGGAACGCCTGGCGCTTGTCAGCCGGGCCCTGGCTCCGGCCAATGTGGCCGTATCGCCGCCGCGCCCATTGCCGCAGACGGCCATGGCCAAGATGAGCCTGGCCAACTGCCCGACGGCGCGCGAGGAAGCCGGCGTGATTGCCCTGGCCATGCGCGAAACCCTGGAACAGCCGGAAAAAACCGTGGCCCTGATCACCCCGGACCGGGCCCTGGCACGCCGTGTCGCATCGGAACTCCTGCGCTGGCAAATCGAGGTCGATGATTCAGCCGGACAACCGCTCATCCAGTCGGCGCCGGGATCATTTTTCCGACTGACAGCGCGGATGGTCAGCGAACGCTATGCGCCTGTGGCCCTGCTGGCCGCCCTGAAACATCCACTGGCGGCCGGTGGCATGGCACGGGCCCGGTTCCGCAACCGGGTGCGCCAACTGGAAATATCCCTGTTGCGCGGCCCGCGCCCGGCGCCTGGGCTTGACGGTCTGCGCCAGGCCCTCGCCGAGGCCGACACTGCGGCTGAACCGGTCAGCGACGTCCTCGCCATCCTTGACCAGGCGAGCCAACAGATGGAAGCCCTGACGGGCAGTCCGTCAATGGGTCTGTCCGATCTGGTGCGCGCCCATGTGGATCTGGTCGAACAGCTGGCGGGCAACGGCTCTGAAGATGGTGCTCGACAAATCTGGGCTGGCGAGGCGGGTGAGGCCCTGGCCGGTTTCGTCGCCGAACTGATCGAGCATTCCGCCGTTATGTCCGATCTGACGCTCGCCACCTACCCGGCATTTCTCGACGGATTGATGAGCGGGCGGGCCGTTCGCCCGCACTTTGGCCGGCACCCGCGGGTCTTCATCTGGGGCCTGATGGAAGCCCGCCTGCAGCGCACGGACCTGGTTATCCTGGGCGGTCTGAACGAGGGCACCTGGCCGCCGCAGACCGACGCCGGGCCCTGGCTGAGCCGACCGATGATGGCCGGACTTGGGCTCAGTCAGCCGGAACGCCAGATCGGCCTGACGGCCCATGATTTTGTCCAGGCCTTCTGCGCCCCCAACGTGCTGATGACCAGGGCGGAACGGGTCGACGGCACGCCGACTGTCGCCTCGCGCTGGCTGATGCGTCTCGATAACAGCCTGAAAGGATCCGGCATCGCCGAAGGCCTGCCCGAAAATCACACCTATTCAGACTGGTTCGATGCCCTTGACCGGCCCGACCGGGTGACCCCGATCCAGCCCCCGGCGCCACGGCCACCGGTGGCGGCGCGGCCCAGGGGTCTGTCAGTTACCGCCATTGAAACCTGGATCAGAGACCCCTATTCGATCTTTGCCCGCCAGATTTTACGGCTGCGACCGCTGGAGCCGCTGGACGCCAACCCGGGTGCCGCCGATCGCGGGTCTCTGATCCATGAAATTCTCGAAGACTTCATGAACACCTACCCCCGTGAATTGCCCGACAATGCCGAAGACTGTCTGATTGAAATCGGTGAACTATATTTCCAGAGCCATTTGTCGCGGCCCGGCGTGCGGGCCTTCTGGTGGCCACGGTTCCTGCGCATTGCCAGCTGGTTTGTCGCCTATGAGAAGGCTCAGCGTCTGGCCGGTATTCACAGCGTCCTGATCGAACAAACCGGCAATATGAAAATCGACGTCGGCGACACCTCCTTTAATCTGCGGGCCAAGGCTGATCGCATGGACCGTCTGACCGATGGCAGTCTGGCTGTCATCGATTACAAAACCGGACAGCCGCCAACCGCACCGCAGGTCGAATCCTGGCTGGTCCCGCAGTTGTCACTGGAAGCGGCCATGGCCGCAGCCGGCGCCTTTCCCGACCTGGCCCCGGCGCCGGTCAGCGCATTGATATATTTGCGGCTGTCGGGCGGTCGCATCGCCGGCGAGGTCAAACGCCTGAAACTGGATGTTGACGAGGTCGCGCAGACGGCGGTTCAGCGGTTGCGGGGCTATATCGCCAGCTTCAGCAAAGCCGAAACGCCCTACCGGTCGCGCCCCCGGCCCATGTTCAAAAGCCGTTTCAGCGATTACGACCATCTGGCCCGGGTGCGTGAGTGGTCAAGCATCGACGGCGAGGACGGCTCATGAGTGCCACCCTCAATGCGCCAACCGCCCAACAGATTGAAGGACAGACCCGCGCCGCCGACCCGCGCCAGTCAGTCTGGGTCGGGGCCAACGCCGGAACCGGTAAAACCCGCGTCCTGATTACCCGCATCCTGCGCCTGATGCTGGAAGGGGTTCCGGTCAGCCGGATTCTGTGCCTGACCTTCACCAAGGCCGCCGCCGCCGAGATGGCCAACCGGTTAAGCCTGCAATTGGGCGCCTGGGCGGTCATGGACCAAGACAAGCTGGTGGGCGAACTGCACAAACTGACCGGGGAAGCACCGGAACCCGCACGCATACGGGCGGCCAGGCGGCTGTTTGCACAGACCCTGGACGCACCCGGTGGCCTGAAAATCCGCACCATCCATTCTTTTTGTGAATCACTTCTCGGCCGCTTTCCCATTGAAGCCCGGATCGCGCCGCATTTCTCGGTTATCGACGAGCGCACCGCCAACGAACTGCGTCTTGAAGCCCGCGATATCCTGATGCGACGGGTCGGCGACAACGAGACCGATATCCAGCAGGCCTTTTCCTTTATTGCCGGGCTGGTTGATGAAGAGGGTTTCGATCGCCTGATGGTCTCGCTTGACAGCAACCGCCACCAGCTGGCCGAACTGCTCGGCCGTCATGGCGGCATTGTCGGACTGGGCCGGGCGGTACGGCGGCGGCTGGGGGTCGAGGACAGTGATACGGAAGAAACCGTCCGCACCGACCCGACCGGGCGCAATGACGTCGCCCTGTGGCGGGCCGCCGATGCCCTGGATCAGGGAACAGCCACGGATCAGAAAAAATCAGCGCTGATCCGCGGCCTGTTGCGGGCCACCACCGCACCCGAAATTTTATCCCTGTACGGTGCCTACAAGTCGATTTTCGTTACCCAGAAGGGCGAGGCCTCGGCCGAGGCGCGGCTGGCAACCCAGGGCGCCAGGAAGGCCGACGCTGCTGTTGTCGAGATCCTGCTGGCCGAACAGGACCGCATTCTCGGTCTGGAAAACCGCCTGAAAGGGCTGCGCATTGCCCAGGCGACGGAAGCCCTGGTGCAGGTCGGTGCTACCCTGATCAGCGCCTATAGCGAGCTCAAGGCCTTTCGCGCCCTGCTTGACTACGACGATCTGATCCTGAAGACCCGCGACCTTTTGAGTGATGGTCGGGTTAGCTGGGTGCATTACAAACTGGACGGCGGCATTGACCACATTCTGGTTGATGAGGCCCAGGATACCAGCCCTGAGCAATGGCAGGTGATCGCGGCCCTGGCCACCGATTTCTTTTCCGGCGAAGGCGCCGGCGACGATGCCCGCCTGCTCGATCGAACGGTATTTGCCGTTGGTGACCAGAAACAGTCGATCTACAGTTTTCAGGGGGCCGACCCGGCCAAGTTCGCCGAGATGCGCGGCTATTTTGCAGAACGGGTGCAGGCCGCCGAACGGCGCTGGCAATCGGTCGAACTGACGCTTTCCTTCCGTTCCGTCTGGGCCATCCTGAACACCGTTGACGCGGTATTCACCGGTGACGGTGCGCCGAAAGGCCTGCAGGTCGAGGACGAGCCGATCCAGCATCTGTCGTTTCGCGACGGCCAGGCCGGCCTGATTGAGCTGTGGCCGGCGCTGACGCCGGATGACGCGCCCCACGATGATCCCTGGGATGCACCGGTTGATCAGTTGTCGCAGAAAAGCCCGCCGGTGCTGCTGGCTGAAAAAATAGCCGATACCCTGGCCGGCTGGTTCGCCAAGGGCGAGCCGCTGGCCTCGACAGGGCGCAACATCGCGCCCGGCGACGTGATGATTCTGCTGCGCCGGCGCGGCGCCTTTGCCGAAGAAATGGTGCGCCAGCTGAAACAGCGCCGGATTCCGGTGGCCGGCAGCGATCGCATGGTATTGCTGGAACAGATGGCGGTGATGGACCTGGTCGCCGTCGGCCGCTTCGCCCTGCTGCCGGATGACGATCTGAACACCGCCATTGTCCTGAAGACGCCGTTTCTCGGGCTCGATGACGATGACCTGTTTGATCTGGCCTACGGGCGCGACCGGACGACAACCCTGTGGCAGCAACTGCGCCATAAACGGGGCGAGCAGCCAGCTTACGAAAAGGCCGCCAGCTGGCTCGAGCGGCTGGCCGGAGGTGCCGATTATACCCCGCCCTTCGAATTTTACGGGCGGCTGCTGGGCGAAGGCCGTGGCCGCCATCATCTGCTGGCCCGCCTCGGCCCGGACGCGGCCGATCCCATCGATGAATTTCTCAGCCTGGCTCTGTCCTTCGAAAGGGACCACCCGCCCAGCCTGGAGGGCTTTCTGCACTGGCTGCAATCCGGCCAGACCCAGATCAAGCGCGACCTTGAGCAGGGCCGCGGCGAGGTCCGGGTAATGACCGTGCATGGCGCGAAGGGGCTGCAGGCCAATGTGGTGTTCCTGCCCGATACCTGCTCCACCCCCGACGCCCGCCTTGACAGCCGCCTGTACTGGGAAACCACCGGCGACGCGCCGCTGCTGTTCTGGCCGGTCACCAAGGACAACGAGGAAAGCATTTGCACGGGCTTGCGCAACCAGGCCAAGGACAGTGCCCTCGACGAATACAGCCGCCTGCTCTATGTGGCCCTGACCCGGGCCAAGGACCGGGTTTATGTCTGTGGCTGGGAAACCACCCGCGGGCGCAGCGATGGCTGCTGGTATGACCTGGTGGAGCGCGGCCTGCGGGCACAGGGGGCACAAACACTTGATTTTGAAGACGGGACCACGGGTTTGCGGCTGGTTACCGAACAGACGGCACCGCCGGACAACCCCGATGCGCCCGGCGACGATGCCGGGGCGGCGGTGGCCCTGCCAGCCTGGACCCAACAATTGCCGCCAGCGGAACCGACGCCGGCGCTGCCGCTCAACCCGTCCCGGCCCGATGGTGATGAGCCGCCCGTGCGCTCACCGCTCGGTGATGACGATGGCGCACGCTTCAAACGCGGGCGGCTGATCCACCGCCTGCTGCAGACCCTGCCTGACCTGGCTGCTGAGCAGCGAGACGATGCCGCCAGTCGCTATTTGGCACTGGCGGTCCATGACCTGGCTGCTGACCAGCAACTGGAAATCCGCAGCGAAACCATGGCGGTTCTCCAGGATCCGGATCTGGCGGTCCTGTTCGGGCCCCAGTCGCGGGCCGAGGTGCCGCTGGTCGGGACCGTCGGCAGCGGTGTCGATGCCGGGGTCATATCGGCACAGATTGACCGCCTGATCCTGACCGATTCGCGGATAATCATCGTTGATTACAAAACCAACCGGCCGCCACCGCACCGGGAAGCCGATGTGGCCCCCCAGTATTTACGGCAAATGGCCCTGTACCGGGCGGCGCTGAAAGGCATCTATCCCGCGCTCCGCGTCGATACGGTGCTGTTATGGACCGACGGGCCGAGCGCCATGTGGCTGAGTGATCCTGTGCTTTTGCCTTACGCACCTTGACGGCAAGCCGGTCCATGCCTAAATTCAGAGAACGGTTGAGGCGTCGAAATGGTGCCTTCTGGCCCCTTTTTTCGTAACCCCTTGATAGGAATATAAAATGTCAATTGACGTAACAGATGCCTCTTTTGATGCCGAAGTCTTGAATGCAAAAGGCCCGGTCGTCGTCGATTTCTGGGCGGAATGGTGCGGCCCCTGCAAGCAAATTTCCCCGGCACTGGAAGAAATTTCCGCCGAAATGGAAGGCAAGGTCACCATTGTCAAAATCAATATCGATGACAATCCCGGTATTCCATCGAAATACGGCATTCGTGGCATCCCGACCCTGATGATGTTCAAAAACGGCGAAGTGGCAGCGACCAAAGTCGGCGCGGCACCGAAAAGCCAGCTGATTCAGTGGGTTGAGTCCGAGATTTAAACTGGCCTGACAGCAAACCGGCCTTTTAAAAACCCTGCCAGCCGGCGGGGTTTTTTCGTCAGGCGTGGCCGGGCAAAGCCTTCAGTTCGCCGGTTGCCTGGCGGATGATGGAGACAGAAGCCCATAGCGACAAAATGGCAATACCGGCCCCCACTGCCAGATCCGGCCACGGACTTTGGCTGGCCCAGACCCCGATACCGGCACCAATAACCGCTATGTTGATGATGGCGTCGTTGCGCGTACACAGCCAGACCGAGCGTTTATTGGAATCACCATCGCGAAATTTATACAGCAGATAGGCGCTGAACAGGTTGGCCACCAGCGCCAGCAGGCCGATGGCGCCCATAATTTCGGCGGCCGGCGGTTCGGCTTCGAAATAGCGGGCGGCCGTGGTCGCCAGCACCCACAGGCCGAACAGGCCCATGGCGATGCCCTTGGCCAGCCCGGCCAGGGCCCGCCAGCGCACCCCCATACCAAGCACGATCAGGGTGATGATATAGGTCATAGCGTCGCCGAAGAAATCCAGGGCGTCGGCCTGCAGGGAGACCGAGCGGGCCTGCCAGCCGGCGGCCAGTTCGACCGCGCACATGGAGGCATTGATCACCAGCACCATCCACAGGACCCGGCGATAGGCGCCTTCCGGTGCCTGTTTGGGCGCGTGATGGGTGCAGGTTGCAGACATGATTTCAGACTTTCCCGTTGGCCTGGGGTTCGTTCAGATGATCCACCATATCGCCCAGGACATGGCGGATATGATGATCTGCCGCCACATAGAAGACCTGGCGACCGCGCCGCTCGGAGCGCACCAGCCGGGCGGCTTTCAACAGGCGCAGGTGATGGCTGACCAGCGATGCGGATGCCCCGGTATGGAGCGCGATATCGCCGGCGCTGCGCATCTCGTCGAGGCAGGAATAGACGATTTTCAGGCGCGTCGGATCGCCCAGCAAATGGAACATATCGGCGACGGCGGAGAGTTGCTGGTCATCAATGGCGGTGTTCATGAGCTGAATATATAATACTTGAACAGTTATTCAAGTATTTGTTTCAAGTATCGGTCAGGTTTTTCTCATAGATGGCGATGGGGCCGCGCTGGTCTTCCGGTTCATCGAGCAGGGTCCAGCCGGTTTTCAGCATGGCGCTGGTGATCCCCCGGGCCCCCACATAAATACGATCATAACCGAGCCGCACCGCGTTCTTTTCGATGGCTGCCACCAGCGCCGCATTGACGCCATGCCCGCGATGGCGTTCGACAACAAACATGGCCGCCAGCCAGGGGCTCAGGTGGCGGTGGGTTTCGATGGACCGGGCCTTCAGCGACGCTGTGCCCATAATCTCGCCATCCTTGTCGATCGCCACCAGGGCCAGTGGGATCTGGTCTCGGTTGCAGCAATCGTTCAGATCCGATTCCGCATCGCCTGGCCCCTGCCGCCCGTAATAGGGTTCCCATTCCTCGATAAACAGCGGCGCCAGGGGCACCACCAGTTCACGGGCATCGGCTAGGTAGATGATTTTGAATTCCTGGGGCACCGGGGTCTTTGTCTCCAAATCGCAAACGGGCGGAATTTTAACCGTGTTTTTAGCAAATGCACCAGCGCTGATTTGACCGGTAATTACGATTTTTGCCGGGCGATGCCATAGACCACCAGGGATGCGATGAGCAGGGAAATCACCGCCGTCATCGAGGACGGCAGGAAACTGCCGCTGACGTCATAGAGCGAGCCGGCAAAGGCGGGACCGATGATTTGCCCGAAGCCGAAGGCGGCGGTCATCCAGCCAACCACCTGACGAGGATCACCAGTTGTAAAAGTACGGCTTCCAATCAACCCGAGTGCGGTCAGGGCAATAAACGTACCGCCCAGCAGCATGCCAGAGATCACCAGTGACAACGGCGAGACCCACAGGACACTGGCGCCGACACCGATGGCTTCGGCCAGACAGGCGAGGGCGAAGGTCTGCAATATACCAAAGCGCCAGCTGACCCACATCCACAGGGCGACGGACGGCGCCCCGGTCAGACCAACCACCAGCCAGATCACCGGCTCCAGATGGCGGGCGGTTTCCGTATCGCGGACAATCGCCATCAGAAAGGTGGCGGTAATGATGTAACCAAAACCAAACAGCCCATAGGCGAGAATGAGCGGCCGCAGTCCCGCCTTGAACACCCCTTTCGCATGCACGGTTTCCCGGCCCTGCTGTT
Source organism: Rhodospirillales bacterium (assembly GCA_013203595.1). Lineage (GTDB taxonomy): Bacteria > Pseudomonadota > Alphaproteobacteria > Rhodospirillales > Casp-alpha2 > JABMNT01. Next base: position 8,795 of record JABMNT010000086.1, on the reverse strand, counting down.
CAGGAACCAGCCAAACCACCAGACAGGCCGCCACCAGCGACACAGTTCCGGCACCGAACCACTGGCCGCGCCAGCCGATGTCGGCCATCACCGCGCCTGAGACGATCAGCGCCGACAGGGTGATGCCGATACCGACACCACCAAAATGCACGGCCGACAGGCCGGCCCGCCCATTCGCCTGCAGGCGTTCAAGCACCAGCGCCGAGGCATAGACAAAAGCGAAGGCGCTGGCTACCCCGCCGATAAAGCGCATGGCCATATGGGCCCAGACCGCATCGAGGACGCCGACGGCGGCAGTTGAGGCGGCACCGATGAGCAGGGCCGAGATCATCCACCGCCGTCGCGACCCGGTCAGCCGGGGTGACGAGGCGGCCAGGGCGCCGATCAGGTAGCCGGCATAATTGGCCGAGGCAATCCAGCCGGCCTGGCCCTTCGACAGCCCCAGGGCCTCGACCATGAACGGAAGGATCGGTGTATAGACGAAACGGCCAATGCCGACCGCGACGGCCAGGGCCAGCAGTCCGCCGATGGCCAGTGACCAGGGTGAGCGCGCGCTGCTCATAGCTTGGTTGCCTGCGCCAGCGGCGTGGTCGCCTGGCGCGCCGCCTGCGCTTCGCGGTGGGAAATATAGGTGACCGAGGCAACGACAATGCCGCCGCCCAGAATTACAAACGGGTCAACGGCCTCGCCAAACAGGGTGATCCCGATCAGCGCCGCCCACACCAGCTGCAGGAAGCTCAGGGGCTGGGTCACGGTAATCGGCGCCGCCTGATAGGCCCGGGTCAGGGTATAATGGCCGCAGGTCGCAGACACGGCGGTCAGAAACAGCCAGAAAAATTCATGGGCGGTCGGCGTCTGCCAGTAATAAATCGCGCCCGGCGCCAGCACCAGGGTGCAGAAAATCGTCAGCATGGCGACAATGACCGACGAATCCTCACTGCCGGTCATCTTTTTTGCCATCAGGAAGGACGCGGCAAAGATCGGCGATGCCGCCAGCTGCGCCAGTTGGCCGGAATTGATCTCCTGAAAACCCGGACGCAGAATGATCAGGGCGCCAACGAAGCCGATCCCGATACTGACGATCCGCCGCGCCTGCATTTTCTCGCCGAGAAAAACCGCGGCACCAATGGCAACGAAGATCGGCGCCACATAACCGATCGCGGTAACCTCGGCGATCGGGATGCGGGCCATGGCATAGAACCACAGCATCACCCCGAACCCGTGCAAAAATCCGCGCAGGGCAAAAAACCGCAGGCGCCGAAACTCCGGCGGGTTCCTGACCAGGGGCAGCAGCGCCGGGATCACCAGCAGAGCGCCGAAGCCATAGCGGATAAACGCCATTTCCATGGCCGGCAGCGTTGAGCCCAGATAGCGCACGATCCCGGTGACAGCGACAAAGAACAGGCCGGTCAGCAGCATCCAGCCGATGCCATGCAGGGAATTTTGCGGTCTTGGGGTGAATAATGCGGGCACGGCGGGTCTCGGGTCAACTAGGGGTCAAAGGGAGCCGGATCGGCGGATCAGGTGGGTCTTGCGTCGCCGGAAGCCTCCGGCAGGCGGGCACCTGCCAGACTATCCCGGCCCCGGGCGGCCTGACAAGGTTGCGATTTGAAAGGGTGCTGATCGTCGCTGGCACAGGACGCCAGGCACTGCGGTCCGCCCGCACCCCAGGCCGCTCATTGATAGCTGATGGCCAGGATCTCGAGCTCGATCAACCCGGCCGGCGCCTGGAAGGTGACCAGATCGCCAACCGCAGCCTTGAGCAGAGCGCGGGCGATCGGCGACAGCAGACTGACACGGGCGCGGGTCATATCGGCCTCGTCGGCGCCGACGATGGTGACGGTTTTCCGGCGGTCCTGTTCATCGGCGTAGGTGACGGTGGCGCCAAAAAACACCTGCGCGCGGTTGGTTTGCTGGGCCGGATCGACGACCCGGGCCTTATCCAGGCGTTTATCGAGAAACCGGATGCGCCGGTCAATTTCCCGCAGGCGCTTTTTGCCATAGATGTAATCGCCGTTTTCGGAGCGGTCGCCATTGCCCGCCGCCCAGTGCACGACCTCGACCACCTTCGGGCGCTCGACCGTAACCAGATGACGAAATTCGGCCCGAAACCGCTCATAACCTTCCCGGGTCAGATAGCTTGCAGCTCCCGCCGGCAGGGCTTTGGCCTCCGGCGCGTCTTCTTCATCGGCACCCGGAAGCCCGCCCATCGCCGCCCGGCCCTTGCCGCCTTTGTCCCGCATCCCTTTAAATATCCGAATAGTTGTTTATATAGAGACAGACTAGCAAACGATGCCGCCAAAACCCAACACCCAGACATGCGAGGACCCGCTTATGAGCCAGCTTGAAATTCTCCAGATCCCGGTTCTCAATGACAATTATGTGTACCTGGCCCATGATCCCCAATCCAAACAGACGGCGGTCATTGACCCGGCCGTCGGCGGTCCGGTCATGGATGCCCTCGCGACCAAAGGCTGGACCCTGACCCATATTCTCAATACCCACCATCACGCCGACCATACGGGGGCCAATCTGGAGCTGAAAGCGGAGACCGGCTGCACCATTGTCGGCCCCAAAGCGGACCGCGACCGGATCCCGGGCATTGATGTGGAAGTCGCCGATGGCGATACCTATGCCCTGGGCAAGGCGGTTGCCCGGGTGCTCGACGTTCCCGGCCATACCCGCGGCCATAACGCCTATTGGTTCAAAGAATCCGATGCCCTGTTCTGCGGCGATACCCTGTTTGCGCTGGGTTGCGGGCGGGTGTTTGAAGGTACCCACAAGCAAATGTGGAACTCGCTGTCCAAGATCATGGACCTGCCCGATGCCACCCGCATCTACTGTGCCCACGAATATACCCAGACAAACGGCCGCTTCGCCCTGACGGTCGAGCCCGGCAACCCGCTGCTGATCGCCCGCATGACGGAGATCGATCAGCTCCGCAGCCAGGGCAAACCCACCGTGCCGTCAACGCTCGGCCTGGAGAAAGCCACCAACCCGTTCCTGCGCCCGTCCAGCGCCGACCTGCAGCAGGCGGTCGGTCTGGTCGGCGCCAACCTGGTTGACGTATTTGCCGAAACCCGCATCCGCAAGGACAATTTTTAAGGGCGCGCTGTTACCGGTCCGCTGTGGGTTTTGATCTGCATTCTACCGGATATTTCAAAGCCCCTCGCAGCTTTTCATTAGCCCGCCTTTGGCCCCAGCAAAATCATCGGCGGATAGCTCCCTGACTTCGCCATCATCGTCAATCAAGGAATGCCGGTCTTCGTTGGTGGCGCTTTGATGTTCCGCCTCGGGCCAGAAGAATCCATTTACACACCCCGGAAATAAGCTGGTGAACGGGTGTTTCGCGGGCAGCCCGGTTATCGGTTCGTTAACCATAAGTGGCTATAGGTTTATCTTTTAACCCCATAGTGTCGATGGCCCCTTAATGGATCAGAAGCTTCCCTCGCTGTTGTGCTTTCTGATCGTCTTCGTCATTTCATCGCTTGCCCATGGTCAAGTGACCAATGCGCAAACCCGTGATGACGGAATATTGGGTAACGGAGGCAGCATGCCTCAGGACGGCGACTGGCTGAATAACTGGCTGTCGGGGCCGCTGCCGGGGCAACCGGTTACGTCGCGTAACGCGTTGCAGACAAATTCTGTCACCTGGCCTGTTTCGCCCGGGCAACGGGCTGTGCCAAAACGGCTGCCTGTTCAAAATGATGAACGCAAACGGCCATCACTGAAAAGGGCGTCGTCTGAAAACCGCCTTTACAGGCGCACCGATCTGCCGGACATGTACTTAGGGGTTGGACTTGTTGCCAGCACCGGCGCGACCACCTGGAACCATGACGCCACAAGTTCGTCGACAACACTGGGCAATCCATCTTCCGAACTGACCTATGAAAATGTCGGCACCACGGCTCTGGAATTCAATGGCGGGATGACGTTAAGGGACGCCTTTTTTGTGCGCGGCGCTGTCGGCTTCGGTCTGACAACCGGAAGCGATGCAAATTTTCGCGACGATGATTTTCTTGCCGGGCAAACGCTGTTTTCGTCGACCGACAGCGTGATCGCAGATTCCGATCTGTTTTATCTGACGCTTGATGCCGGCAGGGAAATCATCAATGTCAGGGATAGCGAATTAACACTGTCGCTGTTTGCCGGCTATCAGTACTGGACCGAGACATATCGGGCCTACGGCCTCTATAACCGCCTGACCGGCAGCAAAACGCAGGCAGACAGTACGGCGGTTATCGAAAATCAGGTGCAGTGGAATTCAGTTCGCGTCGGCGCCATCGGGACATACCGGCCCAATGACCGGCTTGAGTGGATGCTTGATTTCGCCTTTGTTCCCTATACCGCGATGCATAACGAAGACAGCCATCTGCTGCGAACCGCATCTAACGACCTGGGTCCGGCACCCAATGTGATAATGGATGGCAGCGGATACGGCTACGAATGGGCCGTGGGAATGTCTTATCTGGTAACACCCCGGATTTCCGCAACCCTTGATTTCCGTTATTGGGCGTTGATGAGTGACGGGGAAATCACGCTCGGGCCGAACACGGCGACACCTTCGGTTTTTCCACTCAATGACCTGGACAGTTTCAGGTATGGGGTAAACGCAGGCATGAAATACAGTTTTTAGGGAAGAACTCACCGACCCACAATTAACGCCAGCTGTTTCGCCTATCCGTTTTCCGCAAGCACCGAGCCGGCCAGATACAAAGATCCGCAGATCAGCACCCGGGCGGGTCCCGATGTGCCAGACAGCAGCTCCGCCAGGGCGTCCCTGACCGAGGCCGCAGCCCGGGCCTCGATCTGCAGCGCCTGGGCGGTGTCCGCCAGATGGGCGGCGCTCAGGGTATTTTCCTCGCCGGGAATAGTGACGGCCCTCAGCCCGGCAATCTCGTCCTTGAGAGCGCCCAGGAACGCCGCCGGGTCTTTCGAATTGAGCATGCCCATGATCGCGAACAGCGGCTTTCGGTCGACCGCCTGTTGCCAGACTTTCGCCTGCCCGGCGATCGCCTCGGCAGCGGCCTGGTTGTGACCGCCATCGAGCCACAGTTCCCAGCCGTCGGGCAGCAGGTCCAGCAGGGGCCCGGAGCGGAGCCGCTGCATGCGGCCCGGCCATTCGGCCCGGCCGAGACCCTGGCGGCGCGCCTGCGGCGATGTCGGACAGGCGGCCAGCCGGTCAAGCGCGGCCAGTGCCACACCGGCATTATCGATCTGATGCGGGCCAACCAGATTGGGCAGCGGCAACACTGTGCGGCCCCTGGGGTTGTCGTAGACCAGCTGATCCCCGTTCCGGTGCACCGACCAGTCCTCGTCCTGACGATACAGGGCCACGCCTTTTTCCTGGGCGGCGGCGGCAATCGCCTGCATGGCATCGGGCACCTGCCGGGCGATCACCGCCGGCACCCCGGTTTTCAGGATTCCCGCCTTTTCGCGGGCGATGGCGGCGATGCTGTGGCCCAGAAACTGCTGATGATCGAGCGATACCGGGGTGATCACACACAGCGCTGGCTGGCGGATCACATTGGTGGCGTCCAGCCGTCCACCCAACCCGGTTTCCAGCAATACCACATCGGCCGGCGCGCTGGCGAAGGCGACCAGGGCCGCACAGGTGGTGATTTCAAAGAACGTGATCGGCTGGCCCGCATTGATGGTTTCACAGCCTTCCAGCAACTCAGCCAGCGCAGGCTCCGAGATCAGCTTGCCGTGCAGGCGGATGCGCTCGGTAAAGCGCACCAGATGGGGTGAAATATGGACATGAACCCCGTAGCCTTCGGCTTCGAGGACGGCCCGCATATAGGCGATCACCGAACCCTTGGCATTGGTTCCGGCCACATGAACCACAGGCGGCAGAAAGTTCTGCGGATTGCCAAGCTTTTCAAGCAGCACCAGAACCCGGTCCAGAGACAGATCGATGATTTTCGGATGCAGGTGCAGCAGTCGCGCCAGAATAGCGTCGTTTTTCGCAATCACCGCCGGTTCCGGCGATGTCACGGCTGCCCCGCAGTGGCCGTGTCAGTCCTTGACAACCGGAACACCCTCGGGCGCCTCGACAATCAAATCCGGTAATACGTTGTCTGTGACTTCCGGCAGGGCCAGGGCCACAGCCGGGCCCTCGGCCTTTGCCGCCTTGACAGCGTCCCCCGGATTCAACAGCCCGACGATACGGATCAGGGTTTCGCGCAGTTCGTCGCGGTGCACGACCATGTCAATCATGCCATGGTCGAGCAGATATTCCGCCGTCTGGAAGCCTTCCGGCAGGGTTTCGCGAATGGTCTGCTCGATCACCCGCTGCCCGGCAAAGCCGATCTGGCAGCCCGGCTCGGCAATGGCGATGTCGCCGAGCATGGCGAACGACGCGGTCACCCCGCCGGTGGTCGGGTCGGTCAGCACCACGATATAGGGTAGCCCGGCTTCGCGCACCTCTTCAACGGCAACCGTGGAGCGGGTCATCTGCATGAGCGACAGGATGCCTTCCTGCATGCGCGCCCCGCCCGACGACGGAATGACAATAAACGAGGCCTTCTTGGTGATCGCTTCGCGGGCCGCCTTGACCAGACCATCGCCGACGGCGATGCCCATGGAGCCGCCCATGAAGGAAAAATCGATGACCGCAATGACCACCGGATGGCCACCCATCCTGCCGGACGCCACTGTCAGGGCATCTTCCTTGCCGGTCTTGGCGCGGGCTTCCTTGATCCGGTCCGAATAGCGTTTGATGTCTTTGAATTTGAGCGGGTCGGCAATGGCGCTGTCGAGCTTCAGGGTCTTGAAACTGTCGCCGTTAAACAGCAGTTTCAGGCGGGCTTCCGCACCGATCCGCATATGATGGCCACAATGCTGGCAGACGTGGCAGTTTTTTTCCAGATCCCGATGGAAGATCATCTGCGCACAGGACGCACACTTGTGCCACAGGTTCTCCGGGATATCCTTTTGCCCGATAACCAGATTGCGCAGCTTGGGCGGAACGAAATTTTTTAACCAGTTCACTGATGCAAACTCCCTAAAATCTACGACTCGTCGGCTTTCTTGACGACCCCACGGACACCGGCAGCCAGTTGGCCAACCAGTTCATGGACCCGTCCGGCAAGGCCCGGTTTGGCGCGGCCCGCCGCGTCCAGATTGTCGGTGATCACCTGGACCAGGGCTGAGCCGACCACCGCCGCATCACCCACCTTAACCATATCTGCAGCATTTTCCGGTGTTTTTATGCCAAAGCCAACCGCAATCGGCAAATCCGTGTATTTTCGGATCCGTGCCAGATGCGGTGCGACAGCCGCGGAGGTCGCCGAGCGGGTGCCGGTGATCCCGGTAATCGAGACGAAATAGATAAAACCCGACGCCTTATCAACCACTTTCGGCAGGCGCGCGTCATCGGTGGTCGGTGCCGTCAGATAGACAAAGTTGAGGCCAGCCGCCAGGGCCGGCACACAGAGCTCGTTTTCCTCTTCCGGCGGCAGATCGACCATGATCAGGCCATCAACACCGGCCTGTTTGGCATCAATCAGAAACTGCGGTACGCCGTAAACATAAATCGGGTTGTAATAACCCATCAGGACGATCGGCGTCTCATCATCTTTTTCCCGGAACCGGCGGACCATCTCGATGGTCTTTTTCAAAGTCATGCCGGCTTTCAGAGCGCGCAGCGAGCTCGCCTGAACGGCCGGGCCGTCGGCCATGGGATCACTGAACGGGATGCCGAACTCGATCATGTCGGCGCCGGCCTCGGCCAGGCCCATGAAGATCTCCAGGCCGGTATCGAAATCCGGATCGCCGGCGGTGATGAAGGCACCCAGCCCGCCACGGCCTTCCGCTTTGAGGGCGGCGAACTTGCGGGTGATGCGGGTCTCAAAGGGTTGTGTCATGGCGGTTATCCCTGATCCGTCTGGCCCATATCGAGGCCCAGATGTTTGGCAACGGCAAAGATATCCTTGTCGCCTCGACCGCAGAGATTCATGACCAGCAAATGGTCTTTCGGGTAGGCGCCGGCGATTTTGCCGACATGGGCCAGCGCATGGCTCGGCTCCAGCGCCGGAATGATGCCCTCCATGCGGGTGCATAACTGAAACGCATCGAGGGCTTCGCTGTCGGTCACCGAGACATAATTGACGCGGCCACTGTCCTTCAGCCAGGAGTGCTCGGGCCCGATGCCCGGATAATCAAGGCCCGCTGAAATGGAATGACCGTCCAGGATCTGGCCGTCATCGGTTTGCAGCAGATAGGTGCGGTTGCCGTGCAGAACGCCAGGTCTGCCGCCGGTCAGCGAGGCACAATGCTCACCCGTCTCGACGCCCTTGCCACCGGCTTCGACGCCAATGATCTCGACGCTTTCGTCATCCAGGAACGGATGGAACAGACCCATGGCGTTGGAACCGCCGCCTAAGCAGGCGACCAGGGTATCGGGCAGACGGCCCTCGGCTTCCTGCATCTGGACGCGGACCTCGTCGCCGATCACACACTGGAAATCGCGGACCATGGTCGGGTAAGGATGCGGCCCGGCCACCGTGCCGATGATGTAGAAGGTATCGTCAACATTGGAGACCCAGTCGCGCAGGGCCTCGTTCATGGCATCTTTCAAAGTCCCGGTGCCCGAGGTCACCGGACGCACTTCCGCGCCCAGCAAATTCATGCGGAACACATTGGGGCTTTGCCGCTCGACATCGGTGGCCCCCATATAAACCACGCAGGGCAGGCCGAACAGGGCACAGACCGTGGCCGTCGCCACGCCGTGCTGGCCGGCACCGGTTTCGGCGATAATCCGGGTCTTGCCCATGCGCCGGGCCATCAGGATC
>JABMNT010000085.1 GCA_013203595.1 Rhodospirillales bacterium | reverse complement strand
TCATGGACGAGGTGCCGTTTCACACGGTTTATATCCACGCCCTGGTGCGCGATGAGCAGGGTCAGAAAATGTCCAAGTCCAAGGGCAATGTGATCGACCCGCTGGAACTGATTGAAAGTTTTGGCGCCGATGCCCTGCGCTTTACCCTGACCGCCTTCGCCGCCCAGGGGCGCGACGTCAAAATGTCGACGCAGCGGGTCGAGGGCTACCGCAACTTCTGCACCAAACTGTGGAATGCAGCGCGCTTCTGCCAGATCAATGAATGCCATCCGGTGGCCGGCTTTGATCCGGCAGCGGTTGAGCTGACCCTCAACAAATGGATCGTCGGCAAGGTCACGGAAGCCGAACGGGCGATGACGGGTGCCATTGACGCCTACCGCTTCAACGACGCCGCCAGCTCGATCTACCAGTTCACCTGGAACACGTTCTGCGACTGGTATGTGGAATTTTCCAAGCCGCTGCTGATGGGCGATGATGCGGCCGCACAGGCCGAAACCCGGGCCACGGCGGCCTGGGTATTGGACCAGATTTTGCTGCTCATGCACCCGATCACTCCGTTCATCACCGAAGAGCTGTGGGGCGAATTGTCTGAAAATCGGGCCCAGCCGCTGATCATATCGCCATGGCCGGAACTGGCGGACAGCCTGATCGACGCCGATGCCAACAGCGAAATGGACTGGGTTGTCCGGCTGGTTTCCCAGGTCCGCACCCTGCGTTCCGAAATGAACGTGCCCCCGGCGGCGAAGATCCCGCTGATGCTCAAGGACGCCGGCGCCATGGCGCAAAAATGCCTGACAGACCATGCGGATTTGCTGCAGCGGGTGGCCCGTCTGTCGGCGCTTGATCTGCTTGTTGGCGAGGTGCCGGAGGGGGCTGTTCAGGACGTGATTGATGAAGCAACAATCATCCTTCCGATTGCAGAAGCCATTGATTTAACGGAAGAAAAATCACGTCTGGACAAAGAGATCGCCAAGCAGGACAGCGAAATTGATCGCTTCGAGAAAAAGCTCGCTAACCAGAAGTTCGTTGCCAACGCGCCCGATGAAGTGGTCGCCACCGAACGCCAGAAGCTGGCCGATGCGCAAGCCACAAAAGTGAAGCTGCAAGAAGCGCGGGAGCGGCTGGCCGGGTTGGGCTAGGGCAGGGGACGGGACCGCCAAAGGAAAGCCCTGCACCTGTTTGGGGCCAGTTGTTGCGGCAGAGAGTGAAATGACACCCGAGTCAACCACCACTGTCCCCATAGAACTCAGGGCTGAGTGGACAGGTCTTTTCGGATCAGAACAAAGCCGTTATGCAGCGGTTCTCGCGACAGGCTCAATTGGGACAAGGCCACCAAAGCCGCAGAGTCCGGTTTCATGCCCATTACAGTCAAAATTTTCTGGTGGTCAGCTCGGCGGAACCTGACCCATAGCGGAAGGTTACCAAACCTCGTTAATCATGAAAACGGCCTCCTGTTCGTGCCACTGAGAAGGAGATATTCGACGTCGGTTAATCTTTCGAAGTTGATCATAAATTTGATTTGGATTCATGTTACGCCTAATATAATTTTCGACCTAACCGTTATTTCCGAACGATGAAGAGCATACCGATATGGCCGACGATGACCGTGAGTTAATCGCTCAAACATTACACTTTGTCGCCGATCGGGTATGGCGGGTAACTGATTCCGGTTTCTTCTTTGAACTCGTAAAGTATCTGGGAGAGTCATTGGGTGTCGCGTATGTGTTCTGTGATATGATCAAACCGAATGACAGCACCGTGGTTCAAACCCTCGCCCTATATGCCCATGGCGAAATAATAGAAAACATCAGCTACAATCTCAGGGGTACCCCTTGCGAGAATGTTATAGGCCGCAGCACGTGCTGCTACGTTGATAGAGTTCAGCAGTTGTTTCCAGATGATCAACTTCTCGTCGAACTGAAAGCCGAGAGTTATGCCGGTATCCCGCTGTGGTCAGCGAATGGCACACCGCTCGGTCTGATCGCGATAATGGATGATAAACCACTCAGAAAACCAGATTTGATAAAGACGTTGTTACAAATTGTAGCCGTTCGTGGCGGGGCCGAATTGGAACGATCTCAATTTCTTGCACAATTGCACGTGAGCGAACGACGTTTCAGGGATTTTGCCAAAAGCAGTTCTGACTGGTTCTGGGAAATGGATAAAAATTTGCGGTTTTCCTATTTTTCAGATCGATTTATGCAGGTAACTGGAGTACCGGAAGAAAGTTTGCTCGGCTCAACAAGAGAGGAAAATGGCAACCCCGGCGCCTCCCATGAAGTTTGGGAAAAACAACTTGCCGACCTGCGAGATCACAAACCTTTTAAAGACTTTATACATCCCCGCACAAAACCGGATGGTCGCGTTGTCTGGTTATCCATTAGCGGAATACCTGTTTACGACGAGAATATATTCGAAGGTTTCCGGGGCACCGGAACCGACATTACCGAACGCGTTGAATCCGAGAGAACCATTGAACGCCTGCTCCACGCTATTCAGCATGTGCCTGTGGGTATTGCGCTTTTTGATGAAGACGACCGACTGATATTTTTCAACACACAGTATAAAACCGTCATGGGAGTCATGGGAGACATACTGGAAATTGGAGAGACATTTGAAAACATGCTCCACACGATGGTTACTCGCCAACCGGTTAAAGATGCGATCGGCCGAGAAGCGGACTATATCAAAGAGCGGTTAGCAAAACACAGGATGCCAGGGCAACCTGTGGAAATTCACCGTGTCGATAGGGAGCTGTTGGCTTATGAATCTCGTTCTTCGGACGGATATACCTTCAACATTATCACTGATATTACTGAACATAAAAAGGCCGAGAACGATTTAATTATAGCCAAAAATGAGGCGGAGAAAGCAAATAGAGCTAAGTCTGAATTTCTGGCATCTATGAGCCACGAACTGCGGACGCCGCTTAACGCGATTCTTGGGTTTTCTGAAATCATAAAGGAACAGTATTTAGGGCCACCGGGCACTGGAAAGTACAGAGAATACGCCGGCGACATTTATAAAAGCGGCACGCATCTGCTTGAGTTGGTCAATGATCTTCTTGATATTTCAACGATTGAGGCAGGATTCACTTCCCTGGAAAAAGAAATCGTGTCCATTCGTGAAATTGTCAACGATTGCAAACACACAATTGACGAAAAAGCGTTCGCCAAAAATATTCAATTAACCGTGGTTTATCCCGATGATTTCACTTCTATTTTCGCAGACAAACGAGCAGTAAAACAGATTCTCCTGAATTTGCTTTCAAATGCCGTCAAATTCACGCCAAAAGGTGGCAAGATCACTATCCATTCAGATAGTGCCGATGGGAAAACCCGCATCAGGGTTACCGACAATGGACGAGGAATTCCAACTGAAGAACTTTCCAGTGTCACCGATCCATTCACCAGGAGCGTAATGGGCCCTCATATAGCCGAAAAAGGCTGGGGTTTAGGGCTGGCAATATCTAAATCTCTGGTCGAACTTCATGACGGTGAAATGATTATCGAAAGTGAATTTGGGAAAGGAACGTCAGTGACCGTAGCGTTTCCGTCCAGCCTCTCAGGAACCGATTGAAATTTTGCAGTGTCGTCTCTGGGTTAGTAGGTAAGGGATGCAATGAACCCAAGGGAGCCATATGTAACCATTAATCGCGTGGTGCTATCGCGGTCGATTGAGTGGTTGGGTTGCAAATTTGACAATGCCAAATGGGCATGACCCCTTCTGGCCCTTCTCGCCCAAAATTCGTCAGACCCTAGTTCGGCGGATATGTGGCAAAGAACTGCCATAAGTCTGCGTGACCAGCACGGCGCTTAAAGGGTAATTTCGCCCTATTGCATTTCTCCCTAATCCGCCGGCTTGCTGGCACTGATCGCATAGCGATGCTGGCTGCGGCGCGCCAGCGAGCGGGTCAGGGGCAGGTGCCTGGCCTGGGCGCGGTTGATATCAGCCATGTTGGACTGCACGGTGATGTCGCGAAAGCCGGCGTGGCGGAGAAGTTCGGAGACGACGTCGGACTTAGCGCCATCGCTGAAATAAACCTGGCTGAGGATCGACTGGTGCATGTCGGCCAGGCGGGCGCGCACCGGGTTGCCGGCATCGGGGCGCCAGCGCGCCTGCAGGGCTTCGACATATTTGCAGAATTTATCCAGCCATGACTTGCTGACAAAATCACCGTCAACGATCAGCACTTTTCCGCCCGGTTTCAGCAGCTCATACCAGTGGGCAAAGGCCCTTGCCGGATGTCAACGGCGGAGTAAATCTAGTCCATTAGGGCGGAGTAAAACCAGTCCACTTGATGTTAAGCAGAGCCTGGTGTTGCGGGTTGTCCCGGTAGTCCATAGGAGGGACCCGCGCTGCTTCGTGTAGCGCTTTGGCGTTACG
>JABMNT010000084.1 GCA_013203595.1 Rhodospirillales bacterium | reverse complement strand
GATAAGCGCGGATGGCACTGACCTGATCCGCGGGCAGGCTGGCATCCTCGCCGAAGTGGTTGGAAAGCTCGCCCAACATCTTATCCCAGGACTTCGCTGGCAGAAAGGCTGGCTGAAAGGCCATATGGCAGGCCCCGCATTCCTTCCGCACCAGTGGATCCGTCACCCGGGGAACCCGTTCGTCCGCCCGCGCCTGAAATGCAAAGGCCACAAGTGCGGCAATCATCACTATGTATCGCATGGTTTATTGTCCCATCATGAATGTTATGTAATCGCCTTTTTCAAGGGCCGTGCAGGCGCGACCCATCACGCTCTTGCAGTCGCGTCCAAACTGTTTCTCGACGTCGTCCCGATTGGTGAAGCGGGCGGCATTGACGGATACCGCCACCGGATCAATCGGACGGCCCGTCTTGGCATTCCGGCCGGGACCTCTGGGGTTGTCCGTATGGCAACTGGTACAGGACGGCGTCCTGGGATCACCACCCACCCAATCTGTGCGGAACAGTGCCTCGCCGCGTTCGGCGGAAAACCGGGTAAAAGCAGTATCCACCTGGCCAGCCTGTTTGGCATAGTCGGCCAAAATGGCATCGCGTGCCGGCTCTTCGGCGAATGTCAGAGTGGGAACGGTCATGGCCGCAATGAGAATAAATTTTCGTATCATATCGAGTGTTCCTTGATGAGGGTGGACCGCAGACGATGATAGAGCTTTGAAGCGCCCTGACTGAGCAGCTGTTTACCGCCATACATAAAGGTCACGAAGAAAATGTGGCCAAAAATCACCCACAATGACGCCTCCGAGATGGCCTCGTGTGGGTCTTCCAGCCAGGTCATGGCGGAATCGGACAAAGCCCCTGTGACGGCTGATGCACCAATGATCAGCAGCAGAGCGGCGGCGAACCAGGCAAACAGAGGGTGTCGGCCTTTGCCGGTTGAAAACCACGCTTGCAGACTGCCCCATGTCGGTCGAGGCAGTTTCAGAAGCCTGGAGGACGGTGCAATCAGGCCGATGAGCAGACGAATGACAATTGCCGCCAGCACCGCATATCCGGCGAACAGGTGTAGACCGTAGGTATCCTCATCTGCGGTCAGGTAGGCGACAAGATAGCCGCCACCCAGCCAGGCATGCCAGAACAGAAGAAGCGTATGCTGATGCTTCGGTGTCATTCGTTTACTCCCCTCATCAATCGTCGTCGTGACCGCTACCGTGCTTACGGCGATGCTCAGTGCCCTCTTCGCCCTCATGGTCCCGGTCCCTGAAGATGGATTTGAGACCTTCCCTGCGCCGATCGTTATCGGTCAGATAGCCATTGCTTTGCAGCAGTCGGGAGCCGATTTCAGTTGAAGGCGTCGACGCCGTATTGGGCAACAGGTAACCGCCCTCGCGACTCTGGGCGTAGACGGCGGCGGCGGCACCAATCAAGGCGGCGGCGACAAGTCCGTGAATAATCATTTTTTTAAGCATTATGGGCGTTCCTTTGTTGTTAATGCAGTGCAGCATAGCAAAAACAACCTGAACGCTGTCTGAGCGAGACGTTCATGTACGGTTCATCTTTAAACGGCTATTATCAGGTCATGCGCGTATTCCTCTTTATATTGGCCGCCCTGTTGATTGCCGCTCCTGCCTGGGCGGACGAGGATGACCATGACCGTGCCCGCCGTGCTCTTGAGCGAGGGGAAATCCTTCCCTTGGTGGATATCCTGAAAAAAGCCGAGCAGACTTATGGCGGCCAGTTGATCGAAGCCGAATTTGACGACGAAGACGGGAGAATGGTCTATGAGCTTGTCGTTTTGAACGCCAAAGGTCGCGTTCTTAAGCTGTATTATGATGCCCGCTCCGGTGAATTCCTGAAAATGAAGGAACGGGGAAAAAATCATTGAGAGTGCTTGTAGTCGAGGACGAGGCTGCTTTGAATTTCCGGTTGCAGCAAGTGTTGGAAGCCGTCAACTTTGCTGTTGATGTGGCACACGACGGCGAGGAAGGCTGGTTTCTGGGTGACACGGAAACCTACGATGCGGTCGTGCTAGATCTCGGGTTACCCAAGATCGACGGCGTCACCGTCCTGTCCCGCTGGCGCGAAGGCGGGCGGAACATGCCAGTGCTGATTTTGACGGCGCGAAGCCGCTGGTCCGACAAGATGGCGGGCTTCAACGCGGG
>JABMNT010000083.1 GCA_013203595.1 Rhodospirillales bacterium | reverse complement strand
CCGTTCTTCGGCTGGATTCAGGATCTGTCGGCTCCCGACCCGACGACCATTTTCAACCTGTTCGGACTGATTCCCTTCACCCCACCGGACTTTTTGATGATTGGTGTCTGGCCGTTGATCATGGGCGTTTCCATGTTCCTGCAGCAAAAACTCAATCCGCAGCCCACCGATCCGGTACAGGCCAAGATCTTCATGTTCCTGCCGATTATTTTCACCTTCCTGCTGGCCCGCTTCCCGGCCGGTCTGGTGATCTACTGGGCCTGGAACAACACCCTGTCCATGGCCCAGCAATGGCTGATCATGCGGCGTATGGGAATTTCCGGCAAGGACGCGCTGAAATAATTCAGCCGTCCTAACCGGCCTAACCGATAGGAACGCGCCATGTCCGTGGCCACCGAACTCGATCTCGAAGACCCGGCCATCCTCGAGCAGGGCCGCATTCTGTTCGAGCAGCCCTGCACCTTTGTTTTGGGCTGCGTCAAGCTCGACCAGGTGCCGGACGGCTCGCTGCCGGAAATCGCCTTTGCCGGGCGCTCCAACGTTGGTAAATCGAGCCTGCTGAACGCGCTGGTCCGCCAGAATACCCTGGCCCGCACGTCGAACACTCCGGGCCGCACCCGTGAGATCAACTTCTTTGAACTGGGTCAGCGCCTGATGCTGGCCGATTTGCCGGGCTATGGCTACGCCCGCGTCTCCAAAGCCCAGGTCAAGCAATGGACCGGGCTGGTTGATTCCTATCTCAAGGGCCGGGTCAATCTGCGCCGGACCTGTGTGCTCATTGATTCGCGCCACGGTCTCAAGGAATCCGACCGCGGTGTCATGGAAATGCTCGACAAGGCGGCGCAGCCCTATCAGGTGGTGCTGACCAAGGTCGACAAGGTGAAAGCCTCCTACCTGGATGATCTGCAGGCGAAAATCGCAGCAGAGCTGGCCACCCATCCCGCCGCTCACCCGCTGATCCCGAAAACCAGTTCCCGCAAGGGCGAAGGCATCGCCGAGCTCCGGGCCATGCTGGCGACGCTGACCGTCTGAGTTCATCGGTTCCCGGTTTTTTATACCGCCATCAGGTCTTGGCGTTCGCAGCTGCGCAGGCGGTGGATCCCCATATTCATTTTTAAGGATTGATTTGGGTCAATTTCTTCCGGGCCCATGGGTGGTACTGCTCACACATAGCAAATAGAAAGGAATAATTTGATATGTCTATCAAAGTCATACTCGCACCCATAACCGGCGCCAAGGCTGACCAGCAGATTCTCAACACGGCCCTGACAATGGCGACGTTTACAAATGCACATATCAAGGTGGTTTTTCTATGTCGCGACCCGGGGGACGTTATCGCCTCGCAGGTTGGCTATGGGATGAGTGCCAGTATAATTGAACCGCTCATCCAGGCGGCGGAAGATCAACTCAAAGAGGCCCGTCAGGCCGCCCGGCTGACATACGATAAATGGCAAAAGGCGGGTGCCGTGGCGGACGCCGGCGCTCCCCGGCTGGCAGGACGGGTGACGGCTGAATATGCGGAGGAAATCGGTAATATGGGGGTGAACCTGGCCAATCAGGGGCGCCTTGCCGATATGATTTGCGTGTTGCGCCCGAACCAAAAGGCCAGTCCGGATTGGCCCGTGTTGGTCGAGGCCGCGCTTATCGATACCGGAAAGCCGGTGCTGCTGGCGCCCGCAAAGCGGCAAATGCAAGCCATCAAGTCTGTCGCCATCGCCTGGAACGGCTCCCAGGAAGCCGCCCGCGCCGTGACGTTTGCCATGCCGGTGCTGGAGGCGGCTGAGCGGGTGACCGTCATCGCCGGGATCAATGACGATCTGTCACCGGCTGATGTCCGGGTCTTTACCGACTCTCTGGCCTGGCACGGCATCAAGACAACGACGAAGACCTTCAAAACCGATGGCTCAAACCTTGGCAAACGGCTGCAGGACGCCAGCCGCAAAGCCGACGCTCAACTGCTGGTCCTCGGTGCCTACAGTCATAACCGGTTTCGCCAGTTCATCTTTGGCGGGGTGACCGATGATATTCTGAAAGCCGGGGAGATGCCGATACTGATGGCGCATTAGGCGCCGTTGCGAGCAGCCCGGCATCCGCCTTTAACAGAGCAGGCGGGCCGGGGGGATATCTGAACAAAACCCATTGCTGCTTGGCAGGCATCAGTCATAACAGTTAATTTGGACTTGTCATCGAGGTCCGGCAATGATGACTGTTGCACCGACAAGACAAATGATGACTCCCGTTACATCCCAACGATCAGGGCGAACGCCTTCAATGAGCCACAGCCAGGTCAACGAAGCGGCTATGTAGACACCGCCATATGCGGCGTAGGTACGTCCCGCCGCAGCACTGTCAATAAACGTCAGCAGGTAGGCGAAAAGAGCAAGTGACAGCATGCCTGGCGCAAGCCACCAGATTGGCTTGTCTAATTTCAGCCAGGCCCAGAATGCAAAGCATCCAGCGATTTCAGCGATAGCGGCTGCCATGTAAGTTATGATCGTCTGCATCTGGAAATGACCTTCCGTAAAATTGACTTGGGCTGATATAAGATGCACCCACAATGCTCTGATCAATATGTCGACTGCCGGGTTATTCAAAGCCTCGCTGCGATCACCTTTGCACATCCGGCATTTTCATCCCATACAAACGACGATAGGGTGATTGCAGAATTACGGGAGAGTAACGGACATGACAAACAAGACGATTATCACCTGCGCCGTTACCGGCTCGGCACCGACACCCGGCAAAAATCCGGCCGTGCCGGTGACACCTGAAGAGATAGCGAATTCAGCCCTGGCCGCGGCAGCAGCCGGCGCGGCGATCGTCCATATTCACGTGCGCAATCCGCAAACGACGCTCAGGTCCATGGATCTGGCCCACTACAGCGAAGTGGTCGAGCGCATCCGCTCGAGCGGCTCGGATGTCATTATCAATTTGACAACGGGTCCGGGCGCCACCTTTAAGACCGGAAATATGGACCCGGAAATCGTTGCCGAAGGAAGCCTTTTGAAATCCGCCGCCGAGCGGCTGCGCCATATTGAGGTGTTGCAGCCCGAAATATGCTCGCTCGATGTGGCGACCATGAATTTTCGTGAATCGGTGTTTCTGAATACAACCGATATCCTGCGTGACATGTCTGACCGGGCGAAGGCAGCCGGGGCAAAGCCGGAAATCGAGGTCTTTGATACCGGTCAGATCGAGTTGGCCAAGCAACTGATTGCTGAAGGCCATATTGACAATCCCCCCTATTTTCAGCTTTGCCTGGGTATTTCCTACGGGGCGCGGGCAACCCCTGAAGCGATGATGCATATGCGTAACTGTCTACCGGAAGGCGCCCTGTGGTCAGCCTTTGGCATTGCCCGTATGCAATTCCCAATGGTCGCGCAGGCGGTATTGCTGGGCGGCAATGTGCGGGTCGGTCTGGAAGACAATATTTATCTGGATGCCGGCGTGCTGGCTCCGTCAAACGCCGCTCTGGTCGAACGCGCGGCCGCGATTATTGAGAACCTTGGAAACAAGGTGGCGACAGCCGATCAGGCAAGGGCCCATCTTGGGATCTGAACGGGCGGGTATCGACGGAGATCGCCCCCCATAGCAGCGGGTAACAGCAGTGCCACGAACATAAGGGAAGCGCGCCCGCCGCTCAGTTTTCGCCGGTCTTCAGGGCGGCCAGAAAGGCCGATTGCGGAATTTCCACATTGCCGAACTGGCGCATGCGCTTCTTGCCCTTCTTCTGCTT
>JABMNT010000082.1 GCA_013203595.1 Rhodospirillales bacterium | reverse complement strand
CCGTAAAACAAGGCTTCCTGTTCCACCATCCGTTCACCCATCATCGGCCTGACTCCCCTTAAAGTCCTAAGGAATTGAATCAGGACAGCGCGACAATCTCAAGCATGAGTTTTTCAACAGAATCGACCCAAGGGAGACCCGCTTTCACCCCGCCCAGCACGACCGCTATCAGTTAACAGACCGGACGTAAGCATCCAATTCTCATTTTTGGGTAATGGTTCTCACTTGATGGCTCACCCGCCAGTTACAAAGCCGCCCTGATGAGCGTCTCCACGGTTTTCGCCACCCGCAACAGGTGATGATCATCGCCGTGGCGACCGGTTAACATAAACCCGACCGGTGCCGCCTCCGCCTCGTGGCAGGGCAGGGAGATTGAACAGCGATCCAGGAAATTACCGACACTGGTGTTGCGCAGCGTCATCATGTTGGTGGAAAAATAAGCCTCATCATCCGCCAGAGACGCAATCGTCGGCGGCACAATGGCCACCGTCGGCGCGATAAAGGCATCAAACCGGGCCGTGGTTTGCGCCGCCTGCCTGATGATCCGCTGACGTTGCTGACACAATTCGATGTAGTCGGCTGCCGTTTGCTGGGCCCCCTTGATGATCCTGCCGCCAACCCGCGGGTCGTAGGCATCCATGTGATCGGCCAGCATCTGCTTGTGCCAGGCGTAGGATTCCGACGCCGCGAAACCGCCAAACCGATTGATATGTGGTAATTCGGCAAGTTCGTCGAAGGGAATTTTCTCAATCGTGATCCCGGCGTCGGACAACCGGCCAACAGCGGCCTCGAAAGCGGCGCCCACCTCTGCATCGACGCCATCCATCATCAAGGTTTGCGGGATGGCCAGGTGTATATGTGCGGGATTTACCGGTGCATTTTCACGCGCCGGCTCGCCCGCCATAACGGCATCGAGAACGGCGCAGCAATCAACGCTGTTGCTCAACGGGCCGGCCGAATCAAGCGAGAAGCTGAGCGGCGTCAGACCCGTTAGCGGGACCCGCGAAGCGGTCGGCTTATATCCGGTTATGCCACAGAACGCCGCCGGTATCCGGCACGAGCCACCGGTGTCAGACCCCAAGGCAGCCGCCGCCATGCCATCGGCCACCGACACCGCACCACCCGATGTGGAGCCGCCGGGAATGCGCCCGGTTTGGCGATCAAAGGGGATGCGGGGTGTGCCAAAATGGGGATTCATGCCAATGCCGGCATAGGCAAATTCAACCATGTTGGTGCGCCCGACAAACACCAAACCGGCAGCCCGCAGGCGCGCAATTGTCGGCGCATCGACAACTGCCGGCGGGTTGTCTTTAAGCACCAGGGAACCGGCCGAAGTCACTTCCCCGCGCACATCGTAAAGGTCCTTGACGGAAATCGGGATACCGGCCCAGGCAGATGGCTGCAGGCCGCGTTTGCGCAAACTGTCCATGGCGTCGGCCTGGGCGCGGGCTTTGTCATGATTGACCGACAGAAAGGCCCGCTCCCCTTCGCCCGCCGGGTTGGCGATATTTTCAAAACACTGCTCCAGCAGGGCACGCGCCGTGGTCCGCTCCGTCGCCAGGTCATTCGATAGTTTTACCAGTGATTCCATGCGCTTTTTCCGTCCTTCAGCCAATCTCCGTGCGAAGCCTATCCGCTCGCTCCGGTTTGGTCCATAAAGGAAATGACTGCGTTTGCGAAGCCGCCTGACGGACGGTCAGGGGCCAAGCCACATTTTCGCGCAACCCCTTGTTAACTGGAAAATTTTTGCGATAATCCTCACAATGCTGGAAACACAGTTGTCGGCGTTTGGCTTGGGCCCGGTCCCTTTCCAGACAATAGGGACATTTCAAGAGGGAGCGTAAACATGAGCGAACATCATTTATTTCCCGTACCGGCTGAGACAGCCGCTGCGGCCCATTGTGACAATGAGAAATATCTCGCAATGTACAAGGCATCAGTCGATGACCCCACCGGCTTCTGGGGCGAACAGGGCAAACGGCTCGACTGGATCAAACCCTACACACAGGTTATGGACGTCAATTTCAATATCCCCGATGTCTCCATCAAGTGGTATTACGACGGCACCCTGAACGCCTCGGTCAATTGCATTGATCGCCATTTGCCAACGCGCGGTGATCAGGTTGCCATCATCTGGGAAGGCGACGAGCCCACCGATGACAAAAAAATTACCTACAGGCAATTGCATGAGGAAGTCTGCCGGTTGGCCAATGCCCTGAAGGCGCGCGGCATTAAAAAGGGCGATGTTGTTACCATTTATATGCCAATGGTGCCGGAAGCGGCCTATGCAATGCTGGCCTGCACCCGGATCGGCGCCGTCCATTCCATAGTCTTTGGCGGATTTTCACCGGATGCCCTGGCGGCCCGGATATCAGGCTGCAAATCATCCTGCGTGATTACCGCCGATGAAGGCGTGCGTGGCGGCCGGACAATTCCCCTGAAAGCCAATACCGACAAAGCGATCGAAATCAGCGGCGGCGTCGATACGGTATTTGTCGTCAAACGCACCGGCAGCGCTGTTGACTGGGTCGATGGCCGTGACGTCTGGTACGAAGAAATTACGGCTGCCGCCGAGGTAACCTGTGTGCCCGAAGAAATGAACGCCGAAGACCCCATGTTCATTCTGTATACGTCGGGCTCCACCGGCCAGCCGAAAGGTGTTCTGCATACCACCGGTGGCTATATGGTTTATGCCTCGATGACCCATGAGTACGTGTTCGACTACCAGGAAGGCGAAAATTACTGGTGCACGGCCGACGTCGGCTGGGTCACCGGGCACAGCTATATCGTTTATGGGCCGCTGGCCAACGGAGCAACCACGCTGATGTTTGAAGGGGTTCCCAATTACCCGAGCTTTTCACGCTTCTGGGAAGTCTGTGACAAGCATGACATTGCGATTTTCTATACGGCCCCGACAGCGCTTCGCGCCCTCATGCGTGAAGGCGATGGTCCGGTCAAATCAACCAGCCGCAAATCCCTGCGGATTCTGGGATCCGTTGGCGAGCCGATCAATCCGGAAGCCTGGATGTGGTATTACAATGTGGTTGGCGATGGGCGCTGCCCGATCGTCGATACCTGGTGGCAGACGGAAACCGGTGGCATCCTGATTACCCCACTACCGGGAGCGACCGCCCTGAAACCGGGCTCGGCAACCCGCCCGTTCTTTGGCGTACAGCCCCAATTGGTCGACAACGAAGGCGAGCCGTTGACCGGTGCTGCCGAGGGCAACCTGTGCATCATCCAGTCCTGGCCCGGGCAAATGCGCACGGTTTATGGAGATCATGAGCGGTTCATGCAGACCTATTTTTCCACCTACAGCGGAAAATACTTTACCGGTGACGGCTGCCGTCGCGACGAAGACGGCTACTACTGGATTACCGGGCGGGTCGATGACGTCATAAACGTGTCCGGCCACCGCATGGGAACCGCCGAAGTTGAAAGCGCCCTGGTCGCTCACCACGATGTTGCAGAAGCCGCCGTTGTCGGGGCACCCCATGAAATCAAGGGCCAGGGCATCTACGCCTATGTCACCCTGAACGTCGGGGTCGAACCGACCGAGGCATTGCGCAAGGAACTGGTGCAATGGGTACGCAAGGAAATTGGCCCGATTGCCTCGCCCGACTGGCTGCAATGGGCACCGGGACTGCCAAAAACCAGGTCCGGCAAGATCATGCGGCGCATTCTGCGCAAGATTGGCGAAAACGACTATTCCAATCTCGGTGATACATCAACCCTGGCCGATCCGGGCGTGGTTGAAGACCTGATCGAGAACCGCCAGAACCGCTGACGCGCATTATTTCACAATCAAAAGCCCCGGCTCCCGTTGCCGGGGCTTTTTTTGTTTTCACCATCACCTCAGCTGCCGTCACGGCTTGCCAGCAGTCGCTGCACCCGCGACAGGTTATTGGCAATCAGGTCGGCTTTTTTTCCGGCGCCTGAATTTTGATAAATTTCGATGGCCCCTTCAAAACACGACGAGGCTTCGCGCAGCAAAGCCAGTTCGGAGTTTCGCTTGGCCAATGAAAAGCAGGCGGCCCCCAGATTATTGGCGGTTTGCGCCCAGAGCACTGGCACCACCTCCTTTTTGCGGACGTGGAGGGAAGCCCGGAATTTTTTAACCGCAACTTCCAATGTCACATTGCCGTTAACCTGCTCGCCAAGGGCCAGCAGCACAACGCCGTATTGATTGCAGACTTCCGCCCATTTCCCGGGCGTACCCTCCCTGGTATAAATGGTCAGCGCTTCATCAAAAAACCGGGTCGCTTCCTGGTAATAGGCGGTTTCCGAAGACATCACGCCCAGGCGATACAAAACCTGACCCAAATTTATGTTGGCCATCGCCCAGTCAAAGGGGTGCCCGATCCGGTTCAGTTGCTCGGCAATCGCCTTATAGGCTTTGGAAGCCTCCTTCAGGACATCAACGTCCTTGGTCCGTTCCCCCTTGGCTTTAAGGGCTGCGCCCAGATGGTTCTGGGTAATCGACCAGACCACGGAATCAGCTTGAGCAGAGGCATGGGCCAACGCCAGTTTGTAGGACGAAATCGCCTGGTCCAGGCGTTTTTCAGGCCCCCCCAAAAGCCCGTGGGCGGCAAAGGCATTACCTACGCAACCCAGAAACGCCGCATAGTTGCCGCCACTTAAGGCCTCCGGTTTTTCCTGAACCAGCGGTTTTATCTGTGCCAGCGCCTTGTCCAGTTCGGCGCCGACCCGCGTACGCATGCCCTTGAATGTCGGCCCCACGGCACTAAGGACGACCGCATGCAGGGCACTGTTTAAATCTCCGGAAAAGGTTGCCGGCAGGGCCAGAACATCACCCAGGCCATAGGCGCCCGGCTGGTTTTCCGACATCGGCACCATGACCAGAAACCGCAGGACAACCAAACTGCCCGCCATTTCACCCCAGACCAACAGGTCTGCATTTTCCGCGCGCATCCAGGCCCGGCCCTCTTCGGCGGCGACGATCAGTTTATCAATGAATATGCCCTTGTCGCCGAGTTTCAGAACCTGCTTCGTGCGAAAAACCTCATAGCTTTGAAATCCGTCGAGACAGGTCGCCACCCGGGCACCGACTTCACCGCTTGTGTCACCGGCAATATCGGCAACCAGGATTATGGGCAAACCGGATCCGTCTGAATCGGCAGGAGCAAAGGTCGCTCCGGAAATCCGCTCCGCACCGTTTTTCTTCTTACGTTTTCGGTTCCGGCTCGAGGACTTCGGTTCTTTCGCCGAAAAAATGAGGTCCAATATCCCTTTTAGCATCACATTTTCACTATCAATTGGCAGCGACACATTGATTGATCAGACCTGCACCCTGGCAGAATAGGTTTACACCTTCCTGACAAAGCAGCTAAAAATCAATGCAACGCCCCTTGCGTTCCCAGTCCCCAAACCGGGTCGGGTCCGGGCCCTCAGGGCCGCCGGTTTCCGGAGCGGGTTTTGCCTCCGGCTGGCGGATCGGGGCAGATGACGTCTGCCCGGCGGCGGCGGTCGGGTGATCCAGTTGACGCTGGGCGCGTGACAGGCGCCCGGCCGGCGGTGGCGACACCGGTACGTGTGGTTTGGTCATTCTGATATCCCCATTGCCTTAAACATTTCCCTAAAATAACCGATTTTTCCAAAGGTTCAATTTCGCTGATGGACCGGGCCGCATAATCCGTTTATCACGATATTCACCAAACGCCATATCCCACCTTGCGCTTAGCCGTTAGCTGAGGCATGTAAGGCGCATGAAATCGCTTGCATTAGTTGCCCGAATCGCCGCTCTCGACGTCCTGGAAGCCATCCTGCGGCGAAACCGGACGCTCGATGATGCCCTGGAGCAAGTGACCACTTACGCAGGTCTCAATCCACGGGACCGGGCGTTCGCCCGTAATCTGGTTTCAACCACCTTGCGCCGGCTGGGTCAGATTGATGCCTTGATCGCTCACTGTCTGCAAACACCATTGGCAAGAAAATCGTTGCGCAGCCATGACATTCTGCGGCTCGGTATCTGTCAGTTATTGTTCCTAGGCACCGCCGATCACGCCGCGGTTTCCTCAAGTGTGGATCTGGCGGAACACAGTGGCCAGGCCCATACCAAAAAAATGATCAATGCGGTTTTACGGCGTATCGGACGCGAATCTGCACAATTGCTGGCGGCGCAGGATGAATCCCGGGCAAATGTTCCTGACTGGCTATGGGACAGCTGGCGAAACAGCTATGGCGAAGAGACATGCCGGGCAATCGCGGCGGCCCACCTGCAGGAAGCCGGGCTGGATTTATCGGTCAAATCGGACCCTGCGATTTGGGCGGAAAAATTCGAAGGTTCGGTTTTGCCGAACGGCACCGTACGCCTGACAAAAAACAGGAATGTCCCCGAAATGGACGGATTCGAAGCCGGAGAATGGTGGGTGCAGGACACGGCGGCACGGGCGGCTGTGCAAATGCTGGGAGATGTCGCAGGTAAACGGGTCATCGATTTATGCGCCGCTCCCGGCGGAAAAACCGCCTTTCTGGTCAATGCCGGAGCGATCGTGACCGCTGTCGACCGGTCAGCAAATCGTCTCCTCCGGTTGTCGGAAAATCTCCAGCGCTTAAGGCTTGAGGCGGAGGTGGTTACCGCAGATGCGACCACCTGGCAGCCCGAGCAAAAGGCCGATGCGGTGCTGCTGGATGCGCCCTGTTCGGCAACCGGTACCATACGCAAGCATCCGGAAGTTTCCTGGCTGAAATCACAGGCGGATGTGGATAAGCTGGCGCTTCTGCAGAGCCAGCTGTTGGACGCCGCCGTGCAGATGGTCGTCCCCGGCGGCCACCTGCTGTATGCGACCTGCTCCCTGCAGCCGGAGGAGGGACCCGATCAGATCACCCGGCTGACTGAAAAAAACCCGGCCATCCAAATCCTTGAGACGCTTCGGTGTCTGCCATCCGACCAACCTGAAATAGGCGGTCGGGACGGGTTTTACGTCTGCCTGTTGCAATGCCCTTGATCGGCTTAGTGAAGCGGCTGTTGTCTGATTAAAACCATGTTTGGATTAGCACCAGAAAAATATCTTCCCCGTCTCCGAAGTTTCATTTTTGCGTCCGCCCCCTACGACTGGGCTCTCGAGTGGTCAAAAACCGGACCAGTGAGCCCCCTGGAGCGGGCCCTTCCCGGCGACGCCCTGCGCGGTCAGTCGCAGCGCATTGCCGACATCACCAGCAACCAAAAGGCTGGCCACGACCCGGCGACTGGAGGAGATCATTCCGGCAGCGATTTTTCCTGGCTGGCCGATATGCAGGCAAGCGGCCTCGATACCTCGGCACGCATAGCCCGCGAAATTACCGCCAACTGGATCACCCGGAACGGCCGTTGGCAGCCCCGGACCTGGCACATGCCCGTACTGGCGGATCGCCTTTATAACTGGGTGTGCGCGTCTTCATTCCTGCTAGCCGGTGCCGACGCCAGCTTCCGGCATCAGTTCACAAAGGCCCTGGCCAGACAAGCCAGGCATCTGTTCATCGCTGTTCGTCTGGGTGTACCCCTGCCACAGGGGTTTGCTGTCCAGCAGGCGCTGATCTGTTGCGCTCTGGCCATGCCGGACCCGGGATCGCGGCTGAAAAACGGGACCACCCGGTTGCACCAGGCGATCGGTGATGAAGTGCTCGCCGATGGCGGGCATGTGTCGCGCAACCCGTCTGTTCAGTTTCAGGCCCTGCGCCACCTCATTGAAACCCGCACGATTCTGCGCAATCATCCATCAGGGGCCCCTGTCTGGTTACAGGCCGCCATTGATAAAATGACGCCCATGCTGCGTACGTTTGTCCTTGGCAATGGGCAATTGGCCGCCTTTAACGGCGCCGGTCATTTCGATGCCAAAACGATAGAGTTGCTGTTAAAAATATCGGAAGCCGGCGGTCGCGCCGTTACCAATTCCCCGCATAGCGGCTACCAGCGCCTGGCTTCGCGCGCGGCCATTGTCCTGATGGATGCAGGGGCTCCCGCCAACGGCGGTAGGTGTTCCCTGGAAAATGCCGGTACACTGGCTTTTGAAATGAGTGTCGGCAAACAACGCCTGATCGTGAATTGCGGCCTGCCCGCCGATGGCAATCCGGCCCTGATGACAGCCCTGCGCGGAACAGCCGCCCACTCAACCCTGTGTATCGGTGAAATGAATTCGAGCGAAATCAACAGCACCGGTTTTCTGGGCCCCCGTCGCGCCTGGCGGACCCAGGCGGTACGTCGTGAAATTGACAAAAACACCCTGGTTGAAGCCACCCATGACGGTTACCGCCTTCCTTTTGGCCTGACCCATAAACGCACTTTATATCTGGCCGCCGAGGGAACCGAGCTGCGCGGTGAGGATGTGATCACCGGCACGGCTGAGCAACCGGCGGTTATCCGCTTCCATTTGCATCCGTCCGTTCAGGCCTCCCTGATCGAAGCCGGCAACTCTGTTTTACTGAAATTTGGCAAAATCGCCGGCTGGCGGTTCCGCACCTCTGTTGCCGACCTGACGCTGCAACCGAGTCTCTTCTACGACGGGGCGACGCGTCGGCAAAGTCAGCAAATTGTCATCAATTTTCGCCACCACGGCCCCGTTTCGGTAATAAAATGGCGGCTTTCAAAGGAAGACTAGAGCTCCCAACGCACGTAACCGGCCGGCATCGTGATGTGGCGCCAAATCCCCTTCATGTCGGCGACAAGCCCGCCGGGTTTGAGAATTTTCCTCAGGCGATCACTGTCAAAGGACAGATAGGGCGCGTGAGGGACAACGGCAATCACACTGTCATAAGCGACAGCATCATCAAGACCGGTGAGCAAATCAAACCCGTATAGGGCCCTCGCCTCACCGGCGTCGGCGAGGGGGTCATGAATATCCACCTGATGATCCATTTTCTGTAAGGACATGATGAAATCCGCGGCTTTCGAATTTCGCAAATCAGGTACATTTTCCTTGAAAGTCAGACCCAGGGCCAGAACCCGCGTCGGCTTTGATATACAGGACAGGTTTTGAATCTGCCGGTCAATCTGGCGCGCCAGGAAACCGGCCATATCATCATTGATCTTGCGCCCGGCAAGAATAACTTCCGGATTGTGGCCCAATTGCGTCGCCGCATAGGCTAAATAATAGGGG
This sequence comes from Rhodospirillales bacterium, assembly GCA_013203595.1. GTDB lineage: Bacteria > Pseudomonadota > Alphaproteobacteria > Rhodospirillales > Casp-alpha2 > JABMNT01. The sequence continues at coordinate 21,439 of JABMNT010000082.1, read as the reverse complement.
TCGACACCAATACAGTGACCGCCGACAAGGCCGGGCTTGAAATTCAGGAAATTCCATTTTGTCGCCGCCGTCTCCAGCACGTCCTGGGTTTGGATACCCATTTGATTAAAAATCATGGCCACTTCATTGATAAAGGCAATATTGACATCGCGTTGGGCGTTCTCGATGACTTTCGCGGCCTCGGCGGTTTTTATGTCCTTTGCCAGAAATACATTGCCATTAGTCAGCCTGCCATAGACCGCCACCAGCAATTCTGACACAGCCGCCGTCTGACCAGCAACAACCTTGGTGATTTTATCAATCGTATGGACCTTGTCACCGGGATTAATCCGTTCCGGCGAATAACCGAGATAAAAATCGGTGCCACAGACCAGACCGGAGGCTTTTTCCAGGGCTGGACCGCAAAGCGATTCCGTGACGCCGGGGTATACCGTGCTTTCAAAAACCACAACAGCCCCTTTTGCCATGGCCTGGCCGACAATGGCGCAGGCCGACATGACGGCACGCAAATCAGGCTCCTTGGAGGCAGCGACCGGTGTTGGTACGGTTACAATATAGATATCAAACCCGGCAATCCGCTCAGGATCAGACGTCAGCTCAAGCCGTGATGCCGCCAGGGCTTGCGATGAACATTCGCCGGTGCGGTCGATACCGCTTTGCAGTTCGGCAAGTCTCGCCAGGTCAACATCAAATCCCGTCACCTGAAAACAGTCCGATAACCTCAGCGCCAGAGGCAACCCCACATATCCCAGTCCAATGGTCGCAATTTTCACGGTATCGACAGAAGGCAGTGTCATGAAAGACCCTATCGCATTAAGAAAGACGCACTTTCGTTTTCAAGGGGCACAATGTCAATTCCCCCAGGGCGAAAGAATGCCCACTAAACAATCATTTCTGATAGCAGGGCTTGACCCGTGTGACTGAATATGGAAAAGCCTGTTAGAGATTAACCCCTTTAGAATGAACAGATCCTTGACATCCATTCCAACGTTAATTGCCATTCTCCTCGGTATATCCATTCCCTCGCTTGTGCTGGGGCGTTCCGTGTTTGCCGTGCTGTTTGGTGTCGGAATTATCCTGATATTCATCAACAAGCCTTTCGCGGAAATCCGTGCCGATCTTGCCACGGTTTGGCGACGTCCACTGGGGCTGCTTTTGCTCGTGATCTTTGCCTTGAGTTTGCCCAGCTTATTCGCATCCGACTACCCGGTTCGCTCCTTTGAAGCCATTGCCCGGACATTTATTTTCTGCAACTTCGGAATTGTGATTTGGGCCTACCTGAAAGACCGGCCGGCTCTTACCGGGGTCTGGATGAAAAGCCTGATCATCTCGTCGGCAGTCGCCATCTGTTTTGCCTTCATTTCCCAGTATGTCCATCCCGAGCCCTACTGGTTTCTGCATCTGAAAGGTTGGAAATCTGCCCCCCTTATTCACACCCTCAAAGGCTTTGCGGCGATAACGGTATTGGTTATTCCGCTTTTCGCACTGGCCCTGTCGATCAACAAACTTAATGACATACACCGATTTATCGCACTGGCGGCAATCGCCGGGTTTTTAGTCCTGATTGTTGCGCTCGGCGCCAGAGCCTCCATCGCCGGAATGCTCGCAATATTGCTCTGTGTTCTGGTCGGAATTGGCACCCGTGTCGGCAGCAGGTTCCAGTTAACCATGACTGCCGGCCTGGTTCTCAGCTGTTTTGCGGGGACCGTATTGTGGCTCCGTATCACGCGCAGCAATATGATCGAACTGGCACCGGACGGAAATTACTTTCTTCCCGTCTGGCTGATTGATTTTGAGCGTCAGACAATTTGGGCGAATGCCCTGGAAATTGGTCTGCGTACGCCCTGGTTTGGGCGTGGGCCCAATACCATCAACTTCGCCCCTGGAGCCGACAAACTCCTGGAGGGCACCCAGGGGCTGCATGTGATTCCGGCCCACCCGCACAATTGGAGCGTTGAGTTGTTTGCGGAAATCGGAACGGTTGGACTGGTATTTTTGCTTATTTTTTTATTGGCAGCATCCTATCAGCTTTTACTTGGCTACCGGCGAAGCGGTAACCTCAAGTTTCTTGCCGCCATTGCGATTTTTGCCGGCTATTGGGGATCGGGCCTGTTTAACTTCTCGTTCTGGTCGGCCTGGTGGCAGCTGGCGTTTATTTTGGCTATGGGGTTTTCATTGTCGCTGTCAACGGCGAGCGCAAAACCACCCGGCAAGTTTATGCAATAGCCAACACCTACGCCCCGGTTGTCAGCCTGAACTATTGCCAATGGTGCCTGATGTGATAAAAGTGACCTCTGCGGGCGTAAATGAACAATTGTGGGACCCATGGTACACCGTTCCTTTCATGAAAGTTTTGCTGCGTCTGATGACGTCAAGGTTGGCTCTGACCGGTCTTTTGGTATCATATTCGCCATTGTTTTCGCGCTCATCGGATTGTTCCCCCTGTGGCACGGAGAACCGGTTCGCGGTTGGTCCTTAATTCTCTCCGCCTGTTTTATTTCATGCGGTTTGTTCGCACCTCGGTTCCTTCAACCCCTGAATCGCCTTTGGTTTCGATTTGGCCTGGTTTTGCACAAAATTGTCAGCCCCCTGATCATGGGACTGATTTTTTTTGGCTGTGTTTTCCCCATCAGTCTGTTGATGCGCCTGTTCGGCAAACGGCCTCTTGATCTGAAGTTTGAACCAACCGCAACGTCCTACTGGATACATCGCCAGTCGCCATCACCTGAACCCGAAAGCATGAAAAGACAATTTTAGGAGAGTGTGCGTGACATTTATTTTAGATCTGTGGGAATTTTTGAAGGTTCGTAAAAAATTCTGGTTACTGCCGATATTTGTCATGATGGGCATCTTTGGAGGCTTGATCCTGCTAACTCAGGGATCCGCCGTCGCTCCGTTCATCTACACTATCTTTTAGGGTAAACCCGTTTTGCATATTCTCGGGATTTCTGCATACTACCATGATAGTGCAGCAGCGTTGATCACGGACGGGACGGTCGTGGCTGCCGCTCAAGAGGAACGATACACCCGCATCAAACACGATTCAGCTTTTCCCGAAAACGCCATCAGCTACTGTCTTGAAGAAGCCGGCCTTGATCTTGATCAAATCGATTATGTGGCTTTCTACGACAAACCTTTCCTGAAATTTGAACGGCTGCTGGAAACCTATCTGGCTTTCGCACCAAAGGGGTTCAGTTCCTTCCGCATGGCAATGCCGGTCTGGCTGAAGGAAAAATTGTTCCAGAAAGACCTGTTGCGCAAACAGTTCCAGAAATTCGATCCCCAGTTCGACTGGCAGCATAAGCTGTTGTTTGCCGAACATCATCTGAGCCATGCGGCAAGTGCATTTTTTCCGTCGCCTTTTGACGAAGCCGTTATCCTGACCATGGATGGGGTTGGCGAATGGGCAACGACCTCGGTCGCAATCGGCAAAGCCAACGGATTGGAGATGACACGGGAAATTCATTTTCCCCATTCACTGGGATTGCTCTATTCGGCGATGACCTATTACACCGGTTTTCGGGTCAATTCCGGCGAGTATAAGGTCATGGGATTGGCCCCCTACGGCGAGCCTGTCTACAAACAGCTCATTCTCGATCACCTGATCGACGTCAAACAAGACGGCTCCTTTCGCCTGGACCAAAAATATTTCGACTATTGCACGGGTCTGACGATGACCAACCGGCATTTTGATGCTTTGTTCGGCGGGCCGGCGCGCAAGCCCGAAGAACCACTCAGCCAACGCCATATGGACCTGGCCGCATCCGTACAAGCGGTCACTGAAGAGGTTGTCCTTAAATTGACCCGTTCACTGGCCGCCGAGACGGGGATTAAAAATCTGTGCCTGGCCGGCGGTGTCGCCCTGAATTGTGTTGCCAATGGAAAGGTTTTGCGCGATGGGGCATTCGAGAACATTTGGGTACAACCCGCCGCCGGCGATGCGGGCGGCGCCCTCGGCGCGGCCCTGGCCGCCTTTCATTTGCATTGCAGCGGACCGCGTCAGGTTCCCGCGTCGGGTGATTCCATGCAGGGAAGCTACCTGGGGCCAAGCTATCCGCAGCACGATATTGACCATCGGCTGGGCCAACTGGGCGCCAGGTTTGAGACCCTTGACGAGCCACAAATGATCTCACTAACTGCCCAGGCGCTGGCCGACGGCAAAGCCATTGGCTGGTTTCAGGGGCGCATGGAATTTGGCCCCAGGGCCCTGGGCGGTCGTTCCTTTCTGGGAGATGCGCGCTCGCCCGGCATGCAAAAACAGCTTAATCTGAAAGTCAAATACCGTGAATCCTTCCGCCCCTTTGCCCCTTCCATCCTGCGCGAGGACGTTGCCGACTGGTTTGATCTGGACAGCGACAGCCCCTACATGCTGATGGTCGCCAGTATTGCAGAAAAACGCCGCCGTCAGATGACCGCCGCGGAAAATGCACTTTTTGGAATCGCCAAGCTTAATGTTGCACGCTCCGAAATCCCGGCGGTAACCCATGTTGACTACTCTGCGCGCATTCAGACCGTGCATGCCGACACACACCCCCAGTACCATGCCCTGCTGAGCGCATTCAAAGCGCTTACCGGTTGCCCGGTTATCGTAAATACAAGTTTTAACGTGCGTGGCGAGCCGATTGTATGCACCCCGGAAGATGCCTTCCGCTGCTTCATGGGTACGGATACGGACCTTCTGGTTGTTGGTAACGCCATCCTTTGGAAGAAAGACCAGGATCCTACACTGAAGCTTAACTATGAAACGGCCTTCGATCTGGATTAAGCCCCCCGTTTGACCTACCAATTGCAGGGGCATCCGGGGTCTGGCCTCAACACCGCAGGCACGGGTTTTGGTAAGGAGCAATGAGCAATGAGCTCGGGCGGTTTGCAGCGTGTGGTTGGCGTATTCCGGCATCGCGATTACACCATTTATACCGCCGGCAACAGCCTGTCGCTGATCGGTTTGTGGATGCAGCGGATCGGCGTTGGCTGGTTGACCTGGGAACTGACCCATTCACCAACCTGGCTGGGCATTATTGCCATGGCGGAATTTTTCCCGGTTGTTGTCATGGGTCCGATTGGAGGCGTGCTGGCCGACCGCTTCGACCGCGCCTCCAACATGATCATTTTTCAATCCGTTGCGATGACCGCCAGTGCCGGTCTATTTCTGTTGGTATGGTCCGGTCTGATAAATATTTGGCTGTTATCCGGCCTGACACTGGCAGTCGGCATCGCGTCGGGCCTGAATTCCGCGTCCCGTTTGGCCTTGGCACCCAGCCTTGTGCCTAAAGACGACCTAACGACAGCAATTGCCATGAACTCCATGGTTTTCAATACGGCACGGTTTATCGGCCCGGCCATTGCAGGCGTTGTGATCAACCTTTGGGGGGTCGAATTCGCCTTTGCCTGCAATGCCCTGAGTTATCTGACTCTGATTTGGGCGCTCTGGTCGATCAGATCGAAACTGCGCAGTTCCTCTGCGATCCGTGAAATCCCTGGCAATATTCTGTTTCAGATCTACGAGGGCATCGCCATCGTGTTTACCAATCGCGGCAGCAGAACTGTCATGCTGATGATGCTGGCGACAGCCATCCTGTTGCGACCGATTGTCCAGCTCCTGCCCGGGATCGCGGATGAAATACTTAAATCCGGGGTCAACGGCTTTGCCTATCTGACAGCGTCTATCGGCGGCGGCGCAATCGTCGGCGGCTATTGGATGGCACAACGCAGCAGCCCGAACACCTTTAATATGGCTCTCGTCGGTATCTTGATTTCATTGCTCGCAAATGCCGGTTTGCTAACCGCCGAATCACTTGTTTCGGCTCTTCCCTACGCCTGCGCACTGGGTGCCGGCATGGTGATTACCGGCATCGGCATCCAATCCACGCTGCAAATGTCGACACCGGAAAAAATGCGCGGCCGGGTGCTTAGCCTGTATGGCATCTGTTTCATGGGTGGCCCTGCCCTGGGGGCCCTGATCATGGGGGCATTGGCAGAAGTTTATGGCTTTAAACCTCCCATTTTTGCGGCCTCCCTTGTTATCTTTGTTTTATGGACTTGGATTTGGCCAAGCCGCCGGAAAACGGAAGAATCGCTAAAGCGACTTCGATTAGCCAACCCGGAATGACACCCTGTCCAGGCGCCGGCCCCCTGACTAACAACCTTTGATTTTTACCCCTGATCGGGACAAACCGGTTGACGTTCACGCTGCGAACACGGTATTGTTCGCGCCATGAACGCTAATTCACGATCAGCGCGCGCCGCATTCAGAACATCAAACTTAGGATCAAGAAGGGGGGCCTGGGATGAGTGAAGAAAGCGAAATCACGCTAGGCGTATTGAATGCGGTTCATGACAATTCCCATGTCACGCAGCGCTCCGTCGCCAAAGACCTCAATATCGCCCTCGGGCTGACCAATTCCTACGTCAAACGCTGCATAAAAAAAGGCCTGATAAAGGTCCAGCAGGCGCCGGCCAATCGCTACGCCTATTATCTGACACCGCGCGGGTTTACTGAAAAAAGCCGATTAACCGCAGAATATGTGACTCAGGGGTTTCGGTTTTTCCGCATAGCCAAAACCGAATGTGCTGAAATTTTTGGAACCTGCAAGACACGGGGCTGGAATCGTGTTGCCCTGCATGGCCTGACAGATATTGCAGAAATTGCCGTTCTTTCTGCGGCCAATGCCGATATTCAGATCATCGGCATCATTGATCCCTCCTCGGCTCTGAAAAGCTATGGCGGGGCTCCCGTGGTCGATGCCTTTGACAAATTGGTCGCTGTCGATGCCGTCGTCATCACCGATTTGGGAAAACCGCAAGTTGGTTACGATAGGATGGTCACGCTGCTGTCCGATGATCGGGTTTTTGCCCCGGCTATTTTGAACATCACCAAAGCCTCCCCTAAGACGGAGAAACGTCAATGAACTCTTGGTACGCGGTTCACACGCAACCCAATAGTGAACAGAAGGCCCTTCAGCATTTGCTTCGTCAGGGATTTGACGTTTATCTGCCAAAATATCTGAAACGTCGCAGCCATGCCCGCAAAATTGACTGGGTCGCGACCCCGCTATTTCCACGCTATCTGTTTGTCGGCATGAACATCGAACAGATGCGCTGGCGTGCGATCCAGTCTACGGTTGGGGTTTCTTATCTGGTTTCCTTTGGCGGACAACCGGTGCAGGTTCCGCCTTCCATTGTTGAAGGATTGCGGGCCCGCGAAAATGACAAGGGACTGATTAGTTTCGCGAAAGTCGCACCCTTTCAAAAAGGTGAAAAAATCCGGCTTCTCGGTAGTGCCTTCGAAGATTCAGTTGGCCGGTTCGACCATTTGGACGACCAGGGCCGGGTTACGTTACTGCTTGAGCTGATGGGTCAGGAAGTCAGGGTGACCGCACCGCTGGAAAAGGTGTCGGCTGTCGGCTGAGCGCCTTTTGCAGAAAACGGCGGGTTTTGTCTGTCCGGTGGGACCCTTACACCCGGACTGCGGTAGCGCGGGAATTTCACACAGCGGCATTGGATATCACGCCAGCTCCCCTTTTAACCGGCACCCGTCTCCGGCAACAGTTACTATAAATGGTGTATACAGGCCGTCGCCAAGCTTCCATACAATCCTCCTGATTCCAGTCGGTTGTCGCCTCCGCGATCGGCTGGCGATCGCCCCTGTAATGTCAAAATCATCGGCCAGACATGCCCCCTTGGCAGATAACAGAGCCGACAGCCATCGCGTGACCGCAAAGCTGTATTGCCGGTTGTTATGACTATGCGTATAAGAAGGTTCCACTTTCCTTAAAGGCAAGACACTCATTCAGGCAATCAAACCCTGCTCAAGCTAAATTTTCCCAAAGAATGGTCTGTTTATGACAACCGTATCCGTACTTATTCCCGCATATAATGAAGAATCTACAATCCTCGAGTTATTGACGAAAGTGAATAAAGTCAGAATCACCGGTGTAAAGTTTGAAATACTTGTGATTGATGACGGTTCAACGGACAAAACCGTCGCCTTGCTGGAATCAAAACCCAAGCTCTATACACAATTGATTAAAATGCCATACAACGGTGGCAAGGGCGCGGCCGTAAAGGCCGGACTGCGGTCAGCAACAGGCGATTATATCCTGTTTCAGGATGCCGATCTGGAATACGATCCGGCAGACTACCCGCGGCTGCTGATACCCGTTCTCAAGCATCAGGCAGATGTCGTCATGGGCAGCCGTTTTTCCGCCCCGGACTGTTTGCGGGTTTTCTACTTCTGGCACAAAGTCGGAAACTATCTGATCACTTTGATTTTCAACATTCTTAACAACACAACATTTACCGACATTTACAGTTGCTATTTAATGTTTCGGCGCGACCTTGTGGACCCCGATCAACTGCGGACTCTGGGCTGGGATCAACACGCTGAAATCTTGTCAATTGCCACCAGACGGGGGCGTGTCATTTATGAGGTCCCGATAAATTATCACGGACGGACCTATGAAGAGGGTAAAAAAATTCGCGCCTACCACGTCATCGCGGTCGTCTGGACAATGTTCAGAATGCGCATATTTGGCTAGGACAAAACACTGGCACCAGAATAAAAGGAACTGAGTTTGATGGCTGTAAAACCCCTGAGTGAAGAAGAAAAACAGACATGGCCACATCATGGCGTGGTAAAACTGGAAAAACCGTTTGTTGACGCCCGCGGTGAAATTCAGCCGCTTGTCGACATGATGATGGAAAGCGCCGTCATGATCGAATCCGTTAAAGGATCATTGCGCGCCAATCATTATCATAAAACCGACTGGCATTATTGTTACGTCATCTCCGGTGCCATCGACTATCATCATCGACCGACGGGCAGTGACCAGACACCGGATACCATTCATGTGAAACAGGGTGAAATGGTTTTCACGCCGCCTCTGATCGATCATGGGATGACATTTCCTGAAGATACGGTCTTTCTGACCCTGTCGCGGAACCCGCGTGATCAGGAATCCTACGAACAGGATGTGGTCCGCGTCGACATGATGCCAACGGAAGGCCTGACCACCTGGCGGCCCGGCGATCCGACGGAAAAAAAGTCAAAATGACTGATACCTGCCTCCGTCGAACAACCTGCCGATTATGTTCCAGCAAGGCCCTGGAGAAGGTTTTGGAGCTGCAACCGACACCGCCGGCCAATGCTTTTGTGCCCGGCGACCGGCTGGGCATTGAGCAGCCGGTTTTCCCGCTGGACCTGTTCTTTTGCACGTCCTGCGGACATGTGCAGTTACTGGATGTTGTTGACCCCAAACTGTTGTTTGAAAACTATGTCTATGTGTCAGGAACATCTCCGGTTTTCGTCAGGCATTTTGAGGATTATGCGACAGATATTCTTGATCGGTTCCAGCCGCCGGCCGGCGCGCTGGTGGTCGATATCGGATCCAATGACGGAACCCTCCTGAGCTTTTTTAAAAAAGCCGGCTATCAGGTGTTGGGCATTGACCCGGCACAGGCCATTGCCGGGGATGCGACAACACGTGGCATCGAGACATGGTGTGATTTTTTCACACCAAAGCTCAGCGCCTCCCTGAAACAACAGCGCGGACCTGCCCATGTGATCACGGCCAATAACGTGTTCGCCCATGCCGATGATCTGAACGGCATCGTCACCGGTGTCCGCGAGCTACTGGCATCGGGCGGGGTCTTTGTTTTTGAAGTTTCCTATCTGGTCGATGTCTTTGAAAAGACCCTGTTTGATACAATTTACCACGAACATGTTGCCTACCATTCGGTAAAACCCCTGCAGCAGTTTTTTGCCGCCAATGGTATGGAGTTGATCAGCGCGGAAAGAATTGACAGCCACGGCGGCAGCCTGCGGGGTGTCGCGCAACTGGCTGATGGCCCGCAGGCCATGCAACCGTCCGTCGCGCGATTGATTTCTATGGAAAAATCCCTGGGCCTGGACCAGGCCGCAACCCTGCAGGCTTTTGGTCAGAAAATCGATCTGGTTAAAGCCGAACTTACAGAGATCCTCCGTCGCCTGAAAGCCGAGGGGAAGTCGATTGCCGGTTTTGGTGCGCCGGCGAAGGCCACAACTTTAATGTATCACTTTGGCATCGGCCCCGACGTTATTGATTTTATCGTTGATGACAGTCCCCTGAAACAGAACCTGTACACACCCGGCATGCACATCCCGGTACTTCCCACGCAGGCGATCTATGACAGGAAACCGGATGCCGTTGTCATTCTGGCGTGGAATTTCGCCAAGCCGATCATGGAAAATCACGCCAGGTATCTTGCAGGGGGCGGGCAGTTTATCGTTCCGTTGCCAGACGTGCGGGTCTATTAACGGTACAAGAGCACAATAGGGCTATAGCGTTTGAAAATGCAGAGTTAACCGAATATACAGTGGTGCCAGATAGATTTCGCCTTTTCCCAGCAACGACGCCACTTCAATTTTCATATAGAGACTCCTTTTATGACAGAATTCCTCCTCAAATCAGACATTTCCGAAATCATCGACCGGCTCGGCGACGATGCCCAGAAATTCAGCGGAAAAACTGTTCTGCTGACCGGCGGTCGTGGATTTTTAGGCCGTTATTTCATGGAAGTGTTCGGCGCTCTCAACGAAGGCCCCCTCAAGCAACCGGTCAAACTTGTCGCCCTCGACAACATGATTACGGCTGGCAAGGAGGGTGCTGTCATTCCTGATCTTCCCAATGTCACGTTCATTAATCATGATGTGGTCAAGGATTTTGAATGGCACGGTGAGCTGGATTACCTCATTCATGCGGCCGGCATCGCATCACCCTATTATTACCGGGCCTTTCCGCTGGAAACCCTGGAAGTCGCCATTACCGGCACCCGTAAAATGCTCGAGCTTGCCGAAGCCCATGACGCCCGGTTCACGTTTTTCTCCTCCAGCGAGATTTATGGCGACCCGGACCCCAAACATGTGCCCATGGCCGAGAGCTATCGGGGCAATGTGTCGTGCCAGGGGCCGCGCGCCTGCTACGACGAAAGCAAGCGGGTCGGCGAAACTTTATGCTATATCTTCCACAACACCCAGGGCACCCATACCAATACAATTCGTCCTTTCAATGTGTTCGGTCCGGGTATGCAGGAAACCGACTACCGGGTGCTGCCCAATTTCGCCAGTCGCATCAAGGGAGGAAAGCCCCTGCATGTCTACGGCACGGGAAACCAGACCCGGACTTTCTGTTACATCACAGACGCCATCGTCGGATTTTTGAGCGTCATCCTCAAGGGCGTCGCCGGAGAAGCCTATAATATCGGCAATCCTGATCCGGAAATTTCCATGGTTGATCTGGTGAAACGCATTGAAAAGGTCTCTGCGCAGGCCGTTTCCTATGATGTGGTCGAATATCCCGACAGTTATCCGGCAGATGAACCCAACCGCCGGGCACCGGATATCCGTAAAGCCCGCCTGCAGCTTGGATTTGATCCGACGGTGACGCTCGACGACGGACTGCAGCGCTTTTTGAACTGGTCGGACCAGACCTATACCGGATCGCAATAGGGCTTAGGGAAGAGGGTTCATTTAAAGCAGAAGATGAGGACTTATAGCGTCAAACACCGTTATCCTGATATACCCCGCTCGCTTGACGGTGTGATCCGTGCGGACTGTGGCGAGCGGGCCGCCGGAAGTCGCCCGGCCTGGCGCATCCATGCGGTCGGTATCAGCTTTGAATGGCCAGACCTATGTCGAACACCCCTTTAATATATCCGGTGATCCTGTCCGGTGGCGCGGGTACGCGCCTGTGGCCGGTATCGCGCCATCTCAAGCCTAAGCAGTTCCATCCCCTGGTTTCCGATCAATCGTTGTTTTCACAGACATTGGTTCGGGTTAACGACCGGCGGTTTGCGGCACCGACGGTAATCTGCAACGCGGACCACCGGTTTCTGGTGGCCGAAGAGTTTCGTGCCGCCGACAAACAGGCCCAGGCCATCGTCCTTGAACCGGCACCGCGCAATACGGCGCCGGCCATTGCGGCAGCGGCTTTTCTGTTAGCGGAAATCGATCCACAACTTATCATGGCAGTTCTACCCTCGGACCATGTCATTGGTGACACCACGGCCTTTTATGAGGCCGTTGATTGCGCCGCAAATGCCGCCGCGCAGGGGAAACTGGCAACCTTCGGCATCAGCCCGACACGGGCTGAAACCGGCTATGGCTACATCCAGGCTGGCGCCACCATCGACGGATGGGATGGGGCCATGGCGCTTGACCGGTTCGTTGAAAAACCCGACGCGGCAACGGCACAAAGCTATCTCGATGCGGGCTGCTATTACTGGAACAGCGGTATGTTCGTGTTCCGGGTTTGCGATTTTCTGGGCGAATTACAATCCCATGCCCCCGAGGTCTGGCGCCAAACCCGAAACGCCGTCGCCCAGCGTCAGGATGAAGCCGGGTTTATACGGCTCGATGCAACCGCCTTCGCTGCTGCCCCGGCCATATCCGTGGATTACGCGGTCATGGAGAAAACCAGACAAGCGGTCGTTATCCCCTCTGACTTCGGCTGGAGCGATGTGGGGTCCTGGATGTCGCTGCGCGAGAACGGCACGCCGGACCTGGCCGGAAACGTCATCCTGGGCGATGTCGTGCTCTATGATACCAAAACCTCCTATGTGCAAAGCGATCGCCAGCTTGCCGTGGTCATCGGCATGGAAGACACCATAGTTGTTGCCACGGACGATGCCATCTTGATTGCCCCGGCAACCCGCGACCAGGATGTGCGGCTTGCCGTTGAAGCCCTCAAACAGCAGGGCCGATCGGAAGCGGTGGCCCATTCACAGGTATTCCGACCCTGGGGGTCTTATCAGAACCTTCACCAGTCCGACGGTATTCTGGTCAAACAGATTATCGTTAATCCCGGGGCCAGACTGAGCCTGCAATACCACAATCACCGCGCCGAACACTGGGTTGTTGTCGAAGGCGCCGCCCGCGTGACCAACGGTGACCGTGTCATGGACCTGCAAGCGGACCAATCCACCTATATTCCCGTCGGCACCGTCCACCGGCTTGAAAACACCGGACTCGGTCCCCTGCGCATGATGGAGGTGCAGGTTGGCGATTTGATCAGCGAAGACGATATCGTCCGCGTTGACGACGATTTCGGGCGGGCGTAAAAGTTGTCGTTTCTGCAAACGAGCATTTCATAGGCCCATAAGATCGGATATAAACCCTGCATGAATTGGGGATTTATTGCCGGTCTTTTTTTTGGCCTGAGTTTATGCGGCTTTGCACTGACCAAAGCCGTAATCGCGCCGCTTCGTCGTCGGGCTCTGGTTGATCTGCCGAATGAACGTTCCAGCCATTCGGTGGCAACACCGCGAGGTGGTGGGCTGGCCGTCATCGCTGTGATTCTGGCCGGCATCGGGATTTGTGGCGGATCGGGCCTGCTGCCCGTGGCTTTATCCCTCAAACTTGGCGGATTGAGTTTTTTTCTGGCCGCCCTGTCCTGGCTTGATGACCTGTGGGACCTTGGTCCCCTGCTTCGGTTTGGCTCCCATATCCTGGCCGTCGCCGCCGCCTTGTTTTCTGGTCTCGTGTCCGGCCCGTTTTTCGGCGGCCTGGTTTGGCCACAGCTGGAACTTGTGCTGATCGGCATCGGATGGGTCTGGTTCATTAATCTTTTTAATTTCATGGATGGCATTGACGGAATTGCAGCCACGGAAACCATGGCCATCGGCCTTGGAGGGCTCGGTCTCGTGGTATTTACGGGCGGCGATCCATCCGTGGCAACGCTCAGCCTTATCCTGATCGCCGCAGCGCTCGGGTTTCTGCCGCACAACTGGAGCCCGGCGAAAGTGTTTCTGGGGGACGTGGGTTCCATTCCGCTCGGCTTTCTCTGCGCCTGGGTGCTGTTGTCGCTGGCCGCTGACGGCCAGGGGGCTGGTGCGTTTATTCTGTCGCTGGTGTTCTTATCGGATGCCACTCTCACCCTGTTTAAGCGCCTGCTGCGCCGGGAGATCATCTGGCATGCCCACCGCCAGCATTTTTATCAACAGGCCGTACACCGCGGATTAAGCCACGCGCAAGTAACGACAGCGGCTTGCCTGGCCAATCTGGCGCTGATTGGGCTTGCCCTGTGGTCGACCACCGGTCACGGGATATGGGCAATCGGGCTGGCCTTTCTGGTTATTGCCATTCTGTTCCTGTTCGACCTCAAATACCCCCTGACAAGGCCATCAAACGGGACCGGTTCGTGAAGATCTTATTCCTGACCGAAAACTTCCCGCCGGAAACCAACGCGGCGGCCACCCGGGTATATGAGCGCGCCCTGTACTGGGTTCGGGACGGCCATCAGGTGACGGTGATTACCTCGGCACCGAACTTCCCCCAGGGCAGGCTGCACGAAGGCTGGCAGAACCGCTGGCATCAAACCGAACTTATGGATGGTATTCGTGTTGTCCGGGTTAAGACATATATCGCCGCCAATCGCGGCACGGCAAGGCGCACCCTTGATTTCATTAGTTTTATGGTGACCGCCTGCGTTGCCGGTCTGTTCGAAAAACGCCCCGATGTCATCGCCGCCACATCACCGCAGTTTTTTGCCGCGGTCGGTGGCTGGTTATTGGCTGCGGTCCGGCGTCTTCCCTTTGTCTTCGAGCTCGGCGATTTATGGCCGGCGTCGATCGTCGCTGTCGGTGCCATGCGCCCAAGCCTGTCCCTGCGCCTGCTGGAAAAACTGGAGCTGTTCCTGTACCGGCGCGCCGCCTGTGTCGCCGCCCTGACCCATACTTTCAAGGAGAACCTGATCAGCCGCGGGATCGCTGCCGATAAAATCGCCGTGGTTATCAACGGTGTGGATAGCTGGCGCTATACCCCGCAGACACGGGATCAGAACCTCGCCGAGCAATGGGGGCTTGGTGACAAGTTCGTGCTGGGCTATGTGGGCACCCACGGTATGGCCCATGGGCTCTCCAATATCCTGGCCGCCGCTGAAATTTTGCGTGACCGCGACGACATTCGGTTTTTGCTGGCGGGAGACGGTGCGGAGCGTGCTGCTTTGCTTGCGCAAGCCGCGAAAAGTGAGCTTAAAAACGTCGTCTTTCTGCCACCGCAACCAAAAGCCATGATGCCGAAAGTCTGGAGTCTCTGCGATATCGCTCTGGTACATTTAAAGGACACACCCACCTTTGCCGGCGTCATCCCGTCCAAAATGTTTGAGGCCATGGGCATGGGGCTGCCCGTTCTGATGGCCTTGCCCACCGGCGAAGCGAGTGCAATCCTGGCCCGTGATGGAGCTGGTTTACATATTCCCCCGGAAAACCCGGAGGCCTTGGCGAATGCCGCCCGGACCCTGTGTGATGATCATGAGCTTCGCAACCGATTAGCCCGGCAAAGTCTGGCTGCGGCACCGCGCCATAGCCGCGAAGTGCAGGCGCAGCAGATGATCCAGGTCCTTGAAGCCGCGGCCCAGGGTCGCGGCGGGAACGCAGGGGGAAATACCACGTGAACCTATTGGTAACCGGCGCTTCCGGCTTTGTCGGCCAACACCTTTGCCGGGCCCTGACCAAGCGTGGCCACCGGGTGACGGCTGCCGTACGCGCATCCGCGACGCCGGAGACGGCAGCTGTGGCGCAACGGGTCGTCGTCGGTGACATCGGACCCGATACCGACTGGTCAGCGGCCCTTGTCGGCCAGCAGGCCATTTTCCATCTGGCGGCGCGCGCCCATGTGATGGCAGAAACCACTGCAGACCCGGAACCGCTTTACCACCGGGTCAATGTTGAAGGAACCGCAAATCTCCTGGCGCAGGCCAAGTCAGCCGGTGTTGTGCGCATTATTTTTTTGAGCTCCATCAAGGTCAATGGCGAACAGACGACCACCCATCCCTTTACCGAAGCCATGGCAGCAGCGCCGCAGGATGCCTATGGGCGGACCAAAAGGGATGCCGAGCTTTTGCTTGAGCGCGATCCCGAACTGGTCGCCACCATCATCCGCGCCCCTCTGGTCTACGGGCCTGGTGTAAAGGGAAATTTTTTAAAACTGCTGGGTTTGTGCGATCGCGGCTGGCCGCTGCCAATTGGCCGGATTGCCAATCAACGCAGCCTGATTTATCTGGATAATCTTGTTGATGCCCTGATCCTGTCACTGGAGCATGCGAAATCCGCCGGCCAGACCTTCCTGGTCAGTGACGGCGAGGACGTCTCCACCCCCGAACTGTTTGAACGGACGGCCGTGGCGCTGGGAAAACCCTCCCGCCTGCTCCCGGTGCCTCTGTCTGTACTCAGGCTGGCAGGACTTTTGACTGGTAAATCGGCGACCATTGACCGGTTATGCGGATCGCTGCAAATTGACAACCGTCATATCTGCCAACAGCTTGGCTGGAAACCGCCGGTCAGCCTGCAACAAGGACTTGATAAAACGGTGAATTGGTACCAAAAACACTCGCAACCCGAGGGCAGTCAAGGCGCATCATGATCAAGTCCATCTCCAATCGCGGCCACTTTGCCTATGCCCATGACCTGGTCATGGCCTTCGCCTCGTTTTGGCTGGCGATCTATCTGCGCATTGCCGATGATTTTATTTTCTACGATATCGATGAGCTTATACCGATTTCAGTCGTATTTACGGTAATTTGTGCCATCGTATTTCGCGTCTCCGGCCTGTATCGGGGGGTTTGGCGATATGCCTCCATTACCGATTTATGGGCAATTATCAAAGCCGTTTCCTTTGTTATCCTGATTTTCGCCTTTGTCATGTTTTTATGGACCCGGCTTGAAACCCTGCCCCGTTCGATTTTGATCATAAACTGGTTCATCCTGATGGCGATGCTGGGTGGCCCCCGGTTCTTTTATCGTCTGCTCAAGGATCGCCGGTTTGATTTAAGTGCCGGCACAATCGACAGCCGGCAAATTCCGGTGCTGCTGGCTGGCGCCAGTGATGGCGCCGAGCTTTTTATTCGCTCACTGCGCCAAAACCAGGATTTACGCTACCGGGTGGTCGGTATTGCATCGGAAAACCGGCGCCGCATTGGTCAGGAAATTCACGGCATCCCGGTCTTGGGAACCGTCAATGACCTGGCCGCCATCACCGCTCAATTAACGGCCGATAACCAGCCGCAACGGGTCATCCTGACCAAGGACGATATGGACGGCGGCACTGTTCGTTCCATATTGGAACAGGCGAACGGGCTCGGGCTGACCCTGTCGAGAACACCGAAACTGACAGATTTCAAATCAAGTATCACTGACCAGTTGGATATTCGCCCGGTCGATGTGGAAGACCTGCTGGGTCGGGCCCAAACCCCCCTTGACCGCAACGCCATGCGGCTAATGCTTGAAGGCAAGACGGTATTGATTACCGGTGCCGGCGGCAGTATCGGCAGCGAACTGGTGCGCCAGGTCTGCGACTTCAACCCGCGCTCGGTTACCCTGGTCGAAAACTCAGAGTTTGCCCTCTATTCCATTGATCTGGAAGTCTCGCAAAAATGGCCGTCCCTTGTCCGTCATGCGATCATTGCCGATGTGCGTGAAAAGGCCCGCATTCAACAAATCATGATCGCCGGTTCGCCGGATCTGGTCTTTCATGCGGCCGCCTTGAAACACGTCCCCTTGGTCGAAGCCAATGTCTGTGAAGGTCTGGCAACCAATGTGATCGGCACCCGCAATGTTGCCGATGCCTGTGTCGCCGCACAGGTCTCGACCATGGTGGTTGTCTCTACCGACAAGGCGATTAATCCGACCAACATTATGGGCGCCTCCAAGCGGTTGGCGGAAATCTACTGCCAGGCTCTCGACCTTGATCCCGACAGTGCCCCGCACACGCAGTTCGTGACGGTGCGGTTTGGCAATGTTTTGGGCTCAACCGGCTCCGTTGTTCCCCTGTTCCAGAAACAGCTGGTTGCGGGCGGACCGTTAACGGTCACACATCCCGATATGACCCGTTATTTCATGACCATCCGCGAGGCCGTCGAGCTGATCCTGCAATCGGCGACCCTGGGCAGGCAAATTCGCGATAGCCATGACCAGGGCAAGATCTTTGTTCTCGATATGGGCGAGCCCATCAAAATTCTCGACCTCGCCCGTCAGATGATTCGCCTGGCCGGGCTGCAGCCGGAAAAGGACGTGACCATAGAAATCACCGGAATTCGCCCTGGTGAAAAATTGTTTGAGGAAGTCCTGCATGATGGGGAGAACCTCGTGCATACCAATACCCAGGGTATTTTGCTGGCGGCGCCGCGGACCACGGAGCTTGCCAGGATCGCAACGGCCATCGATCAGCTGATCGAGATCTGCGCCAAAGGAGATGCCCCAGCCGGCATCGAGATCATCAAAGCCTTCGTCCCCGAATACCAACCTACCGACCCCCTGCAAACCCGCCAGGAGAGCGTTCCTCACACCCCCTGATCCAACCCAATATCCAGAGAGCTCGAGACTGAACCGATGACACATTCTATTAAACGCGCCCTGATATCCGTTTCTGACAAAACCGGCCTGATTGCGCTTGGCCAGTTTTTAAGTCAGCAAGGCGTCGAAATTCTTTCCACCGGCGGTTCGGCAAAGGCCCTGCGCGATGCCGGCATTGCAGTCATTGAAGTATCGGATTTCACCGGCTTTCCGGAGATCATGGACGGGCGGGTGAAAACCCTGCAGCCGAAGATCCATGGTGGCCTGCTGGCCGTGCGCGGCAATCCGAACCACGAACAGGCCATGCACGACCACGGCATCGAAAACATCGATCTGCTGGCGGTAAATCTGTACCCCTTTGAAGCAACGGTTGCCGCTGGCGCTGATTTCGAGACCTGCATTGAAAATATCGACATCGGTGGCCCGGCCCTGATTCGTGCCGCCGCCAAAAACCACAAGTTTGTCACGGTGGTGGTCGATCCGGCGGATTATTCAGATATCATTGACGAGATGACGGCAAACAACGGCACCACCAGCGCGGCGACGCGCAAAAAATGCGCGGCCAAGGCCTATGCCCGCACCGGCGCCTATGATGCGGCCATCTCCGGCTGGTTCAATGCGCAGACAGAACAGACATTTCCAACCCGTCTGGCCATCGCCGGCACTCTGCGCCAGACCCTGCGCTATGGCGAAAACCCCCATCAGCAGGCCGCCTTTTACGCCAATTCGGAAAACCGCGCCGGCGTTGCCACGGCGACCCAGTTGCAGGGCAAGGAACTCAGCTTCAATAATTTCAACGATACCGATGCGGCGTTTGAACTGGTTGCCGAGTTCAGTGATGGCCCGGCCTGCGTGATCGTTAAACATGCCAATCCCTGCGGTGTCGCCGTTGGCGAGACTCTCAGCGATGCCTACGGGCGGGCGCTCGCCTGCGATACGGAAAGCGCCTTTGGCGGCATCATCGCGGTTAACCGGACCCTCGATGCCAAGACCGCTACCGAACTTGCCAAGCTGTTTGCTGAAGTCATCATCGCCCCGAAGATCGACTCCGAGGCCCTTACCATCCTGGCCGCCAGGAAAAACCTGCGGGTGCTGGTCACCGACGGTCTGCCCGATCCGGCGGCAACGGCGCCGACCATCCGCACCCTGGCCGGTGGGTATCTGTTGCAGGGGCGCGACAACAAGATCTTCGATGAACTGAAAGTGGTCAGCAAACGGCCGCCCAGTGACCGGGAAATGGCCGATCTGCGGTTTGCCTTCATCGTCGCCAAACATGTCAAATCGAATGCCATTGTCTATGCCAAAGACGGCGCCACCGTCGGCGTCGGCGCCGGACAAATGAGCCGCATCAATTCATCGCGGATTGCCGCCTGGAAAGCCGCCGACGCAGCCAAGGTCGCCGGCGATGAGCAGTCCTGGGCCATCGGTTCGGTGGTTGCCTCCGACGCCTTTTTCCCCTTTGCCGACGGCTTGGTGTCGGCGGCTGAAGCCGGTGCCACGGCTGTCATCCAGCCCGGTGGCTCGATGCGCGACGACGAAGTGATCGCCGCCGCCGATGCCAAAAACCTGGCCATGGTGTTCACCGGCATGCGGCATTTCCGGCATTAGACACCGCCCGTAGCTCATGGCAGGGCGCTCGTTTCGGTAAATGCGATGGCTGTAGCGGCCGTCCGCCTCGATGCGGATCCAGTCGCGGCTGTTATCCAGTCGGATCACGATCTCCGGGCCGTCTGGAATATGGCCGGACACGGGCGCTTGGCTGGGGCCGAAATCAAGCGTTGCCATTACCCCCCGTCGCGTAATGGCAAAGGACGCGGTGGCGATGTCTGTCCGCCCTGAACAGCTGACATGAATGTTTTGACAAAACACGGGCAGGGCCGGCTGGCACAGAAACCGCTGGCTGACTGTATCGGCGTTTGCCAGGCGGGCCATGGCGAGAGCGGAAAGCAGAAATGCCGAAAGCGGGAGCTTCATGGCTGGGTCCTGTCTTCGTCAGAAAGTGGCCCGAATTTTCCGTTTCGTTTGGTCCGGCCTGCGGGCCCAGAAGCAGGACCGATTGCGCCCCTATACCCAAAAACAGCCGGATGTAAAAAAGCCTCCCCTAACCACGGTCGACGGAAACGCTTTAATGGTTGCCCACCAGGACTTCCCGTTTGCCGACCCGGTTGGCTTCCGAAACAACGCCCTGCTTTTCCATGGTCTCGATAATCCGTGCCGCCCGGTTGTAACCGATTTGCAGGTGACGCTGGATGAAACTGGTGGACGCCTTGCCTTCACGGGCGACCAGGGCGACCGCCTCGTCATACAGGGCGTCGCCATTGTCTTCCCTGGCGGCGGCACCCAACAACGGGGTATCATCGTCGACCGTAATGTCGTCCAGATAGGCGGGCGAGCCCTGGGCTTTCAGGTGTTTAACAATATCCTCGACGTCTTCGTCGGAAACAAAAGGTCCGTGAACG
Organism: Rhodospirillales bacterium; assembly: GCA_013203595.1. Taxonomy (GTDB): domain Bacteria; phylum Pseudomonadota; class Alphaproteobacteria; order Rhodospirillales; family Casp-alpha2; genus JABMNT01. Next base: position 656 of record JABMNT010000082.1, on the reverse strand, counting down.
CGGGTGATGCGTCCGCCGCCGGCCATATAAAGCATGTCGCCCTGGCCCAGCAACTGTTCCGCGCCCTGTTCGCCAAGAATCGTCCGGCTGTCGATTTTCGACGTCACCTGAAAACTGATTCGGGTCGGGAAGTTGGCTTTGATGGTGCCGGTGATCACGTCAACGGAGGGGCGCTGGGTGGCCATGATCAGATGAATGCCGGCGGCCCGGGCCATCTGTGCCAGGCGCTGGATGGTCGCTTCAACGTCCTTGCCGGCGACCAGCATCAGATCGGCCATTTCATCAACCACAATGACAATAAACGGCAACGGCTCGGTGGGCAGCGCCTGTTCTTCCATGATCGGCCGACCATCGTCATCAAAGCCGGTCTGCACCTTGCGGGTCAGAACCTCGCCTTTTTTGGCGGCATCCTTGATGCGGATGTTGTAGCCGGTGATGTTGCGGACCCCGATCTGACTCATGATCCGGTAGCGGTCCTCCATTTCGCGGACCGCCCATTTCAGGGCCACCACCGCCTTGGTCGGTTCAGTGACCACCGGTGTCAGGAGATGCGGAATGCCCTCATAGACGGACAGTTCCAGCATCTTGGGATCAATCATGATAAATTTGCACTGATCCGGGGTCAGCTTGTAGAGCAACGACAGGATCATTGTGTT
>JABMNT010000081.1 GCA_013203595.1 Rhodospirillales bacterium | reverse complement strand
TGACCTTCTGCCAGATCGGCGGCAGCATATCGATGGAATAGAAACTGCCGCCCAGAAACACCAGCGGCGTGACCACCAGCAGGGGGATGATCTGCAGTTTTTCAAAATTATCGGCCCAGATGCCGATAATGAAACCGAACAGGCTGAAGGACAGGGCCGTCAGCACCAGAAACAACAGCATCCACACCGGATGAGCGATCTGGATCGGCACAAACAGGCCGGCCGTGGCCAGAATGATCAGCCCCAAAATAATCGATTTGGTGGCCGCCGCCCCCACATAACCGAGCACGATTTCCAGATAAGAGACCGGCGCCGACAACAGCTCATAAATGGAGCCGGTAAACTTCGGGAAAAAAATGCCAAATGAGGCGTTCGAGACACTTTGCATCAGCAACGACAGCATGATCAGACCGGGCACGATGAACGAGCCGTAACTGATGCCGCCGATTTCCTGGATTCGGCTGCCGATGGCGGAACCGAAAACAACAAAATACAGGGACGTGGAGATCACCGGCGACACTATGCTCTGAAACAGGGTGCGCAGGGTCCGGGCCATTTCAAACCGGTAGATGGCTTTTACCGCGTGCAGGTTCATGCGTCGTCCCTGACCAGATTGACAAAGATATCCTCGAGCGAGCTTTGCCGGGTGTTGAGATCCCGGAACGAAATTCCAGCCCCCTGCAGCGCCGCCAGCAAAGTCGTTATACCGGTGCGTTCGGCCTGGGTATCGTAGGTATAGGTGATCTGCTGCCCGTCGGCGGACAGCTCCAGCTCAAACCGGGCCAGGGGGGCGGGCAGGGCAACGATTTTTCCGGTCAGCTCCAGGGTCATCTGTTTTTTGCCAAGCTTGCTCATCAACTCGGCTTTGTTTTCAACCAGAATGATCTCACCCTTGTTGATGACCGCCACGCGCTCTGCAATGGCTTCCGCCTCTTCGATATAATGGGTGGTCAGGATGATGGTAACGCCGGATTTCTGCAGGCCGCGGACGACGTTCCACATGTCCTTGCGCAACTCCACGTCAACGCCGGCCGTCGGCTCGTCGAGAAACAGAATTTGCGGCTCATGCGACAATGCCTTGGCAATCAGCACCCGGCGTTTCATGCCGCCCGACAGGGCCATGATCATACTGTCGCGCTTGTCCCACAGGGACAGGTCTTTGAGAATTTTCTCGATATAGGCCGGATTGGCCGGCTTGCCGAACAAACCCCGGCTGAAAGAGACCGTATTATGCACCGTCTCGAAAGCTTCCGTTGTCAACTCCTGGGGGACCAGGCCGATCAGCGACCGGGTGTTGCGGTAATCTTTGATAATATCATAGCCGTCAACAGTTACCGAACCGCCGGTCGGGTTGACGATGCCACAGACAATGCTGATCAAGGTGGTTTTGCCGGCTCCGTTGGGCCCCAGCAGGGCCAGAATTTCACCCGCATTGATCTCCAGAGAGGCGCTTTTCAGAGCAACAAAACCCGACGCATAGGTCTTCAACAGATCGGTGATTGTAATCAGCTTGGACATGGCAGGACTATACCTGCTTATTCCGCAACGTCAGCGTTTTTTCGCGCCGCGTTCAGGAGAGGATTTTGATGATTGACGGGTTGGCGGGCATCGGCGAAAACAGTCTCCTCTCATTCATTGTTTCTGGAGCCTTGTGTTGAAACCTCTTTTTCCGGCAAATTTCGAAGATCTGGAACGCAGCGGCATCGGCAAGATCGCCGTCCAGGGACTTGGCATGGAGGGGGTTTATCCCCTGTGGTTTGGCGAAGGCAGCGAACCGACACCGGCAATCATTCGCGATGCCGCCGTCGCCGCGCTGGACGCTGGCGAAACCTTTTACAATAATCCCCGGGGCCGGCCCGATCTGCGGGCCGCGCTTAAAATCTACAACGATGATCTGTACAAGATTGATCTGCACCCGGACCGTATTCATGTGCCCGCCTCGACCATGCTGGCGGTGACGATTGCCGCCCAGATGGTGATCCGGCCCGGCGACCACGCCGTCATTGTCACCCCGCACTGGCCCAATGTGGAGATCGCCCTTAAGTGGACTGGTGCGGACATCGGTTATTATCGCCAGCATTCAGCGGACGGCAAATGGGCGCTGGATATCGATGGCCTGATGGCGGCCTGCAACAGCCGGACAAAAATGATTTATCTGAACAGCCCGTGCAATCCGACGGGCTATGTCATGGAACGGCCCGAACAGGAACGGCTGCTCGATTTCTGCCGCGACCGCGGCGTCATCCTGCTGTCCGACGAGGTTTATCACCGCAGTGTCTATGACCGCAATCACGCGCCGTCGTTTCTCGAGTTTGCCGGTGACGATGACCCGCTGATTGTCGTCAACGGCTTCTCCAAAGCCTGGGCGATGACCGGCTGGCGCATTGGCTGGATGGTCACACCCAGGGGCTATGAAGAACAGATGGCGGTGATGTGTGAGGTCTACAACACCGGAGCGCCGAGCTTCGTGCAGCTGGGTGCCATTGCCGCCCTGCAGAAAGGCGAGGGCGCTTTGAACGGGCTGCGCCAGGGTTATGCGGAAAGCCTGGCCGTCGCCAACGCGATTTTGGGTAACCACGCCCGGATTGACCATACCGCACCGGAAGGGGCCTTTTATGCCTTTCCCAGAATCAGGGGCATCGATAACGGACTGGCCTTTGCCGAAGGCCTGCTGTTTGGCGCGAAAGTCGGTGTTGCCCCCGGTTACACCTTTGGTCCCGGCAACGAAACCCACCTGCGCCTGTGTTTTGCCATGAAGGCGGACAAGCTGGAAAAGGCCCTGCGGGCATTCACCGCCTATCTGGATGCCCATTAAGCGGTAAACCCGGTGCCGCCATCTGCGGTTTTACATCAACACCATTGTCAGCGGGCCGTTGCCGGAAATCCGGGCAACCGACAATCGATGAAACCCCTGTCCAGACACCAGCAGACCCATAAATGGCACTATCGTTCACCAAGATGTGAATATAAAAATAAACGCTTAAGGTGTATTCTGCGCCTGTCAGAATGGTCTGGCCGGTCTTCACATGAATATGGACGTTGTTAGGAATTCCCACGGGTCGGTAAATCTAACCCAGGCCCTTGATCTGGCCGTACGGCAATTTTCAGCAGGCGATTACAACAGCGCGAAAATCACCTGTCAGAGCCTTGTCGACGCCCTGCCCGATCATTTTGTCGGCTGGCATTTGCTGGGTGTCATCGCCCTCCAGACCGGCGATCATGCCAGTGCCGACCAGCACCTTGAACGGGCCACGTCCCTGGATCCGTCTTCTCACGAAGCCCACAACAATCTGGGCGCGGCCTATGAACAATCCGGGGCCCATGAACAGGCGCTGGCGAATTACCGAACGGCCATATCCCTGGATCCTTCTTTTGCCGTGGCGCACAACAACCTGGGAAATGTACTGCAAGGCAAGGGAGATCTCGACAAGGCCATTAAAAGTTATGAAACGGCCATTCTTCTGCGTCCCGCCTATGCGAATGCCTATTTCAATCTGGGCGCCACCCTGCTGGCCAAGAACCAACTGCCGGATGCCGTTGACAATCTTCGAAAAGCGCTTTCCCTTAATCCCGACGACTTCCAAATCTATACACATCTTTGCACCGCCCTGATCAGAATGGGCAAACGGGATGAGGCCGAAGATTGCTATCGGGCGGCACTTATGATTTATCCTGACGATGCAGACACCCATTACCACCTTGGTAACCTGCTTCTGGAGCTGGGTCGAACCGCGGAGGCGATCACCAGTTACCAGGCGGCGCTCCGCTACGCCCCCGATTTCGCAAACGCCCATGTCAATCTGGGTAACGCGTTTCAGAATGCCGGAAACACACAGGCAGCCCAGCAAAACTATCAGGCGGCGCTCGCCCTGGATCCCGGCCACGTCGAGGCCCACATTAATTATGGCAATAGTCTTGCGGAAAGCGGGGACCCGCATGCGGCCGTGGCCAGTTATCGCCGCGCCCTGTCCCTGGACCCCGGCCACGCCGTGGCGCACAATAATCTGGGGGCGGTCCTGCAGGAATTGGGGGCCATGGACGCTGCCGAAGCCAGCTACCGGCGTGCGCTGGACCTGAACCCGGACAATGCCGAAGCCGCACGCCAGTTATCCCATATTCTCCAGTTCCACGCCTACGATGACGATATAAGGGCAATGGAGCGCCGGTATTCCCGGGTCGGAATCAATGACAGGCAAAAAATGCATCTCGGGTTTGCCCTGGGCAAAGCCTTCGACGATCTTGGCCAGTACGAAGAGGCTTTCGGCTATTTTGAATCCGCCAACGCCCTCAAACACCGACAAGGGGTCTATTCATCGGCAGGCGCGGCGCGAACCTTTGCCCGCCTTAAAACGGTTTTTGCAGAACCCATAGAAGCGCCCCGACCCGAGCCATCGAAACAGCAGCAAAAACCGATCTTTATCGTTGGCATGATGCGTTCGGGAACAAGCCTTGTGGAACAGATCCTGGCCAGCCATCCACAGGTCCAAGGTGGCGGTGAGTTGGTTCATTTACGCCACGCGGTTACCTCCCGGCTGGGCGATATTAACGCCCGGGCCTTTGCCCGGCGGTTTAACCAGGCATCGCACAAAGACATCATGGGGATCGGTCAACGCTACCGACAGTCAATCCGCGGGATCGCCGGCGAATCGACGTTTGTTACAGACAAAATGCCCGATAATTTCCTGTTTATCGGATTGATAAGAATGGCCCTGCCGGACGCCACAATTATCCATTGCAGACGAAACGCCCGCGATACCTGTCTGTCGGTTTTTAAAAACTATTTCACGGCAAACGATTATTACTATGCCTATGACCTGACGCAACTGGGCCATTATTACAATCTGTACCGGGACCTGATGGACCATTGGTCACGGGTCTGTCCCGGCTCGATTTATGAGATTCACTATGAAAACCTGGTCGCCGATCAGGAACAGCAGAGCAGAGACCTGCTGGATTATTGCGGGCTGGATTGGGATGACGCCTGTCTGCATTTTTACAGGGCATCGCATCCGGTTCGAACCGCAAGTTCGGCACAAGTGCGGCGGCCGATTTTTACGAATTCCGTGAATTTATGGGAAAAGTACGAAAAACAGTTGGGCCCCCTGCTAACCGCACTGGACAAATGACCCATGGCACCGCCGGCGGCCAGAGCGTTTTCATCTCAATGGGAAGCGCCCCAGGCCGGCCGGCGCAGACCCCGGCGCTGTTAAAGCCCGTTCACATCTAGTTTCCACGAACCCTTTGATTTTGTTCACGTATGAGCTAGCCTGACTTTGTCGATAAGCACATCCGCTTCGACAGGGCGCATAGAGAGGGCAAACCGATGGCCATTACTGACGCGAAGAGTTCTGAGTTGATTCGTAAAATTGTTAATGAAGCCAAAAAAATCCAGGATAAAACCAGCCCCCTAGAGGTTCAGACGTTTATCCAGCATTATTTTGCCACTTCCCCGGCCCATGATTTGGCGGGCAACAAACCGGCCGAGCTTGCCGCCCTGGCGATGCATCATTTCGGCCTCGGAAAAACCCGCGTCACCGGCATGGCTCTGGTTCGGGTGTTCAACCCGACACTGAAGACGGACGGTTATGACTCTGATCATACGATCATCGAAATCTGCAACGATGATATGCCGTTCCTGGTTGACTCGATTGCCTCGGAAATAACCCGCCAGGAACTGGATATTCATCTGCTTATCCATCCCATACTCAAGCTGCGCCGGACAAATGCCGGCAAGTTTACCGAGTTTGTTGAGGCCGGCACAACCGGAGCCATCCACGAGTCCTTTATTCGTCTGGAAATCACCCGCCAGTCCGGCCGTCGCCTTGATGAAATCAAGCAGCGCTTTGACCAAATCCTTTCTGATATTCGCTGCGCTGTCGAAGACTGGCAGCCCATGCGCGACCGCATGGGGGCAATCATTGAGGAGTTTTTGTCCCCCCCCAAAGGCATGCCAACCGACGAAGTTTCAGAAGCCCGCGATTTTATGCGCTGGATACATGACAATAATTTTACATTTTTGGGCTATCGCGAATACGACCTGAAGGGCGATCTCAGAAAGACCAAGGCGGTCCTGAAAAAACAATCGGGCCTGGGCGTGTTGCGCGACGCCAGCGCCGAGGTTTTTGACGAAATCGACAGTTCGCAAGCGCTGCACATGGAAGTTCGGGCCTTTGTCCGCAATCCATCCATGTTGCTGGTAACCAAATCAAATTTACGCTCTTCCATTCACCGTCCCGTGCATATGGATGCGCTCAGCATCAAACGCTACGACGCCAACGGGCGGGTTGTCGGACAACGGATTTTTGTCGGCCTGTTTACATCGGGAGCCTATAACAAGGCGCCAAGCGAAATTCCGCTGTTGCGCCGGCGTGTGCAGATGACCATGGATCGTTCGGGCTTTTCCGCCAATTCCCATGACGGCAAGGCCCTGATGAATATCCTCGATACCTTCCCGCGCGACGAGCTGTTCCAGATCAGCGACGATCAGCTGTTTGAGACGGCAACCGGAATTCTGCATTTGCAGGAACGCCACCGGACGGCCCTGTTCATCCGCCCCGACGAATTGGGACGTTACTGTTCGTGTCTGGTGTTCGTGCCGCGTGACCGCTATACGACGGAACTGCGCCAGCATATTCAGGAAATTCTGGCTGAAGAACTGGACGGACGGATCGCCGCCTTCTTCACCCAGCTGGGCGAATCAGCGCTGGCAAGGTGCCACATTATCGTCCCCATGCTGCACGGGAAAATCCCCAGGTACAATATTTCAAAGATCGAAAAGCGCCTGGTTCAGGCCGCCCGTTCCTGGGCGGACCATCTGGAGGATGCGGTAACCGCCGATCTGGGCGAGGAAAAGAGTCTGGATCTGGTCTCCCGCTGGGGCCATGCCTTTGATCCCGATTACGAACATCGCTACCGGCCGGACGAAGTCATTCGCGATATTGAAATCCTGGAGACGGTCATCCGCTCCGGTGATATCGGCATGAATCTGTTTCGTACCGACGGCGCACCCGACCACAAGGTACGGTTTAAAATATACCAAAAAGATGAACCGATTGCACTTTCCGATGTCCTGCCGATCTTCGAGAACCTGGGCTTTAAAGTCATTGATGAAGCCGGGCCGCACCGGATTCAGTTACCTGATCAGGCTTTGGTTATTCATAATTTTGGCCTCGAGACCCGCGACGGTTCGGCCGTCCAGCTGAACGCCATGCGTGACAATTTCCACGCCACATTCGCCAAGGTCTGGATCGGCGCCATCGAAAGCGACGGCTTCAATGCCCTGGTCACCCGCACCGGACTGGCCTGGCGTGAAATCGTCATCTTGCGCGCCCTCTGCAAGTACCTGCGGCAAACCGGCATTACCTTCAGCCAACAGTATATGGAGCAAACCCTGACCAACAATCCGCGCATTGCCGCCGACCTGGTCAGCCTGTTCCTGAACCAGTTCGACCCGAAGGCCGGCAGCCAGGGGGCGCAGAAGGCCAAACGCCTGACCACCAAAATCATCAAGGCCCTGGAAGAGGTTGCCAGTGCTGACGAAGATCGCATCCTGCGGCGCTATCTGAATCTTTTGCAAAGCATGTTGCGCACCAACTTTTTCCAGACCGATGCCAGTGGCAACGAAAAGTCCTATGTGTCATTCAAATTCAATGCCCGACTTCTCGACGATTTGCCGTTGCCAAAGCCACTGCGCGAAATATTCGTCTACAGCCCGCGGGTCGAAGGCATCCATCTGCGCTTTGGACTTGTTGCCCGGGGTGGTTTGCGCTGGTCAGACCGACGCGAGGATTTCCGCACCGAGATTCTGGGCCTGGTGAAAGCCCAGCAGGTTAAGAATGCCGTCATCGTACCGGTCGGCTCGAAGGGCGGATTTGTCTGCAAACAGCCACCCCGCGACAACAGCCGCCAAGCCTTTATGGACGAAGGGATTGCGTGCTACAAAATACTGATTGCCGGTCTTTTGGACCTTACCGACAACATCAAGGGGCTGAAGGTGGTCCCGCCGGTGAACGTTGTCCGTCTGGATGATGACGATCCCTACCTGGTTGTTGCCGCCGACAAGGGCACAGCCACATTTTCCGATATCGCCAATGGTGTTTCCATTGAATACGGGCATTGGCTTGGTGATGCCTTTGCCTCTGGCGGCAGCCAGGGCTACGACCATAAGAAAATGGGGATCACAGCGCGCGGCGGATGGGAATCCGTCAAACGCCATTTCCGTGAAATGGGCATGGATATCCAGAACGAGGATTTTACCGTCGTCGGCGTCGGCGACATGCAGGGCGATGTTTTTGGCAATGGTATGCTGCTGTCCAAGCACATTCGCCTGCTCGCCGCCTTTAACCACCTTCACATCTTTGTTGATCCCGATCCGGATGCCGCCAAAAGCTGGGTCGAGCGCAAGCGCCTGTTTGACACGCCGGGCCTGGCCTGGTCCGATTATGACAGCAAGCTGCTGTCGGCGGGCGGCATGATCTATGAACGCAGTGCCAAATCCCTGAAGCTGACTCCGCAGATTCAAAGCTGCCTGGGGATCACCAAAGCGACGGCAACGCCCAATGAGCTGATGGAAGCCATCCTGCGGGCCAAGGCCGACCTCCTGTGGTTCGGCGGCATCGGCACCTACATCAAATCATTGGGCCAGTCACATCTGGATGCCGGCGACAGGGCCAATGACGGGATCCGCATCAATGGCCGCGATGTCCGCTGCAAGGTCATTGGCGAAGGCGCCAACCTGGGCTGTACGCAGCCGGGCCGGATTGAATATGCCGAACACGGAGGGGCCCTGAATACGGATTCCATTGACAATTCCGCAGGTGTCGATTCGTCGGATCACGAAGTCAATATCAAGATACTGGTCGACAGCGTCATGCTTGAGGGCAGCCTCAACCAGAGCCAGCGCAACGCCTTGCTGGCCAGCATGACGGACGAAGTCGGCAACCTGGTTCTGGTCCACAACTACCGGCAAACCCAGGCCCTGTCGTTTACCCAGGCAAAAGGAGTGGGGGCGCTGGATAATCAGCAGCGCCTGATGAAAATGCTGGAACGCGAAGACCGGCTCAACCGGACGGTGGAGTATCTGCCGGACGACGAAACCATTGCCGAGCGGCATTTGGCTCATACCGGCTTGTATCGGCCGGAACTTTCCGTGCTGATCAGTTACGCGAAAATCTGGCTGTATGATCAGATGATCGCATCCGATATGCCCGATGACAGCTACCTGGAACAGGATCTGGTTGATTATTTCCCCACCCCGCTGCGCCAGATCTACCGCAAATTCATTTGCAAGCACCGGCTGCGCCGCGAGATTATAGCAACCCGCGCCACCAATTCCCTGGTCGACCGGGCAGGGGACACCTTTGTCACCGAGTTCATGGAAAAAACCGGCAAGTCACCGGCCGCCATCAGCCGTGCCTATATTATCGCCCGCGAGGTCTTCCAACTTCGTGAGATGTGGGCCGCCATTGAAGCGCTCGACACCAAAGTGCCAACCGCGACGCAAACCGCCATGATGATGGATATTCATCACCTTCTGGACTGGGTGGTCCTGTGGTTCCTGCGCAACGGCAAGTCCGGCCTCGATATGGGTACCCACATCAATGAGTTTAAAAAAGGCATCGCCGAATTATCGCGCGACATCAGCAAAGCGATTCCGCCGCATTATCTCAGTGACGCCCGTAAACGCGCCCAGCCCTATATCGACAAGGGGGTGCCGGAAGTCCTGGCCTTGAAGATTGCCGGTCTGGTTAATCTCTATTCCGGCCTTGATGTGGTTCGCCTGGCGACCCGCCGCAAATGTCCGGTCCTTGACGGGGCGCGCATTTATTTTGCAGTGGGAACACGGTTCAAGCTTGGCCGGCTGCGTGCCGCGACGGATTCCATGGGCACCGAGAACCATTGGTAGCAGCTCGCCATTGCCGCTCTGGTCGAGGAAATCTATTCCCATCAGCTGGCCTTGACCAACCTGGTCATGGATGCATCATCGGCAAAAATGGATCCCAGAAAAGCTGTCGATGCCTGGATCGCAAAACATCGTGAGACGGTTTCCCCGACGGAACTTCTGCTGGGCGAACTGTGGGCAACAGAAGTCAATGACCTGTCGATGATTGCCGTCGCCAGCCGCCAGATCAAAACCATGACAGAAGTCAGCAACTGACGCATGGATGCACCCGCGACAGGTCGCAAACCGTCGACACGTAAGGGCCTGGTTGCCTGGTGCCTGTTCGACTGGGCAAACTCCGCCTATCCGACCGTCATCACAACCTTTGTCTTTGCCGCCTATTTTACGAAGGCGGTCGCCGTTGATGTGGTTTCCGGGACCGCGCAATGGGGCTGGACCGCCTCGGTTGCCGCCCTTGCGGTGGCGCTGGCGGGCCCTGTTCTGGGTGCAATTGCCGACCATTCCGGCCGGCGTAAGCCCTGGATCCTGGCCTTTACGGTTATCGCGGCGCTGGCCTCGGCGCTGTTGTGGAGCGTAACCCCGGAACCGGGGAGCATCCTGCGCGCCCTGGTGCTGGTTGGCATCGCCAGCTTTGCCTTCGAGATGGGCATGGTCTTTTACAATGCCATGCTGCCCGATCTGGCACCCGCGGCTAAAATCGGACGCTGGTCCGGCTGGGGCTGGGGGCTCGGATATATCGGCGGACTGGCCTGTCTGGCGATCACCCTGGTCGCCTTTGTCCAGGCCGATGTTCCGTGGTTTGGCCTCGATCCCGAGGCCGCCGAACACCTGCGGGCAACCGGCCCGCTGGTCGCCGCCTGGATGCTGGTCTTTGCCCTGCCCTTGTTTTTGTATACGCCGGACCGGGCGCCCGGCGCGCGGTTGGGCGAAGCCGCGCGGCGCGGCATGGTAACCCTGATGGCGACCTTTACGCATTTGCGTGCGCACGCCAATGTCGGGCGCTTTCTGCTGGCCCGGATGATTTACACCGATGGCCTGAATACACTGTTTGCCTTTGGCGGGATTTACGCCGCAGGCTCGTTCGGTTTTTCTTTCGAAGATCTGATCCTGTTCGGTATCGGCATTAATCTGACGGCCGGCCTGGGGGCTGCGGGTTTTGCCTGGGTCGATGACTGGATCGGTCCGAAACGGACCATACTGATTGCCGTGACCGCCTTGTCTTTGTTGAGCAGCTGCCTGCTGATCATCGAAAGCGTCACCCTGTTCTGGGTGTTCGGGCTGAGCCTTGGCATTTTTGTCGGCCCGGCACAATCGGCAAGCCGGTCGATGATGGCCCGCATGGCACCGGTCGACATGCGCACAGAAATGTTCGGCCTGTACGCCCTGTCCGGCAAGGCGACGGCTTTTCTGGGGCCCGCCCTGCTGGCCCTGACCACCGATGCCTTCACCAGCCAGCGCGCCGGCATGGCCTCGATCCTGATTTTTTTCCTGGTCGGCGGCCTGCTTTTACTGCGCGTCAGGGAAAAGTAACCGATCGGCCATTGAACCGGGCGGGGTCCTCGCGCATTATGCAGACTTGGTTTTCCAAAGTGGAATTTCCTCAAAGCTGATTTAAATTGTCGGGCCGGTTTTGGCGATTGATGATTTTTGATTTTATTGGCACGGCATCAACGAGGGTCCCATGAGCACAGCAGGGCGCGGCGTTCTTTATGTGGTTTGGGGCGACTATAATAAAGTTGCACTGAACCGGTCACTGGCATCGCTGAAGACCTATCATCCGGAACTGCCGGTCCATATTGAAACATTGCCGGCCGGCTCAACGCTGCTCGATAAAGCCGCCATGCTGGAGATCACACCTTTTGCGGAAACCGTGTTTCTGGATGTGGACACGGTGGTTATGGGCAATCTGGATTTCGGCTTTACCAAAGCCCGGCAGTTCGACACCGCCCTGTGCATCTGTGAATGCCCGTGGGCGCGGCGTTACGGCGGCCTTGACGGCGATATGATCGAATATAATACAGGTGTTATCTTTTTCACGACCCTGGCCAAACCGCTGTTTGACTGCTGGCGGAAACGGGCACCGGAAATTGATTCCTCCATTGATTTTGTCGTCGATGGCCAGGCTGGGCGCATGCCGCTGAACGATCAGGCGGGTTTTGCCGCCGCCGTTGAAGAAACCGGCAAGCAGCCGTTCATCCTGCCACACAACTGGAATTTTCGCCCGAAATGGCAGAAAAGCTGGTATGGGCCGCTGAAAATCTGGCACGATTACGGGGATCCGCCGGCCGCCCTGATCACCCATAACTTGCAGCAATCGGACCCGGCCAACATGCTTTTAGCGTCCAATCTGGCCTGACACGCAAGGCACCCGTTCACTGCCCTAATTCCGCCGGAATTACGGACGATCTTTACCCCAAAGCCGGACTCGGATAGACAGGTGACATGACACATACTCTTTTACGCATCGCCATGGCCATCGGGGTTATGACAACACTGCTGACAGCCCCGCCAGCCAGGGCAATCCTGGCTGATAATTTAAAACTCAGCAAACAGGAAACCACCAGTCTGATGCGGGTGCAACAGCATCTCAATGCCTCGAAAACCGTGCGTGCCCGGTTTTTACAGATTTCATCAAATGGCGAATATGCGGAAGGTGAAATATTTCTGCAGCGACCCGGTCGCCTGCGTCTGGTTTACGATGCACCCAACCCGCTGATGGTGGTCGCTGACGGTAAACACATTTCCTTTATCGACAGAAAAATAGAAACCGCGACCACCCTGTTTCTGAGCATGACCCCGGCCGATCTGGTATTGCGGGAATCAATCGGATTTTTTGGCAAGGATATTATTGTCACCTCGGTGTCGCAATCACCCGGCGTCATCCGGGTCGGCCTTTTGAACGCCGAAGAACCGGATGCCGGCAGTATTGAACTGGTATTTAGCGATCAGCCCGTGGAATTGCGTAAATGGACGGTTATCGATTCACAGGGCATAAAAACCTCCGTATCCCTGCTTGGCCCGAGCTTTGATGTGCCTTTGAATCCGGAGCTGTTCAAATGGGCCCCCAGCCCAGATAAACCCCGGGTCTTCGGCGATGATTAATCGCCGGCCGGGGGTCTGACGGGGCCAGCTATTTCCTTCTCGATCACCACCTGGAACGTCAATTCCGTGCGAAAACGGCTCGACGGGCTGGCCGCGCTGGTTGCCGCCGAACGCCCTGACGTTATCTGTCTGCAGGAGACAAAGGTGCAGGACCATCTGTTTCCGGCATCTGAAATTGCCGACCTTGGATACTCCCATCAGGCCGTGCACGGCATGAAAGGCTATAATGGCGTGGCCATCCTGTCGCGCCACCCGCTGATTGCGCCCGAACCCCGCGACTGGTGCGGACGCGACGATTGCCGCCATATCTTTGCCGGCGTCGACAGCAACGGACCCCTGCAGGAAATTGAGGTCCATTGCCTCTACGTACCGGCCGGCGGCGACATCGCAGACCCCCTGAAAAACCCTAAATTTGCCCACAAACTGGATTTCATCGATGCCCATACCCATTGGTGGACAGCCCGCGGTGCGGCCGGACCGCCGCGGTTTTTGATGGGAGATCTGAATATTGCGCCCCTGCAAAGCGACGTCTGGTCGCATGCCCGGCTCAAAAACACGGTGACTCATACGGAGATCGAAATCCAGCGCCTGCTCAACATGCAGAAGGCCGGCCGCTGGGTCGATGTGATGCGCTGGTTTCTGGCCGATGACGAGGAGGCTTTTACCTGGTGGAGTTACCGGGCGGCGGACTGGCGGGAGGCCAACAAAGGCCGTCGCCTGGATCATATCTGGGCCAGCCGGCAGGCCGCCGAACAGGTTGATGCCGTCCACATCATGCGCGATGCCCGCGACTGGGCCCCCGCTTCGGACCATGTGCCGGTGACCGTTCGCCTGAAGGGTTAGCGGGCGGATGCGGGGGCTGTGAGCCGGGCCCGGCCCAGGGTCCCGGCGTCGGTACCGAACCAGATGGCGTTGGTCGACGCATCAAAGGTCATGTGCCGAACGCTCCCCGCGCCGGACGGAATGTCCGTTTGCGAAAAATAGCTGCCTGACTCTGGATCGAAACCAAGCAGCCGGTTTGGCCGTGGACCCGTTTCAACAAACCAGACCCGGTCAGTTCCATCAACCGCCATGGCATAGGGGCCGGAACCATCGCCGGCGGGGGCCGCAAACTCCGTAACCTGGCCACTTGCCGGATCCAGATGACCCAGCCGCCCCCGCGCGAAATCCCCATAGTAGATCTGTCCCGATGTCGTTGCGACCAGCCGCCTGGGCCCGGAATCCGGGTCCGGCAGGGCATATTCAGTTATTGTCAAAAGCGCCGGGTTTACCGACGCCAGCTTGTTTGTGCCGAGCAGGGCGATCCAGGGACGGCCATCGGGAGCGACGATAATCCCATAGGGCCGGGCATCATCTGTCGGGATATCGATCAGGTCGATGGCGAGAGACGCCACAGTCAGCCGTGCCACCACATTACTCCATTGCGCGGTAAACCAGATGTGTTGCTGGTTGTGGTCAAACACCAGAGTATGGGGGTCGCGGACCCTGGCCGCGGGCATTTTGATCTTTGTCAGGCTATCGCTGGCCGGATCATAGCGGCCAATGTAACCGCGCCGGTTGCCGGCATACCAGACAACCCCGTCCCTGCCGACAATCAGATTATGGGGTCCGGCGGCATCATCCAGTTTCCGCTGGCTGAAGGTTTCTGTTTGTGGATCAAAACGGCCCAGATAATGATTTTCCTGACCGACAAACCAGACCGAACCATCCGGGGCCACGGCCGGGTCACGCGGCCGACCGGCCGCAAACGGGACCTCCCATTCATCGATTGAAAGCGTCTGGCCTGTGTCTGCGCCCGCAGGCGCGGGCAACAGACACAAAACCAGAAAGCAAAACAGGCCGCGCATGTCAGCTAGGCAAGCTTCGCCTTGAAGAAGTCAACGGTACGCTGCCAGGCGAGCGCCGCATGGGCCGCATCGTAGCGCGGCGTGGTATCGTTATGGAAGCCGTGGTTGGCGCCCTCATATATATGCGATTCAAACTCCTTGTTATGGGCTGTCAGCGCCTCTTCATAGGCCGCAGCACCGGCCAGAATACGGCTGTCCAGACTGGCGTTATGGATCAGCAAAGCGGCATTGATATTTTTGACGTCTTCGGTGTTCGGCTGACTTCCATAGAAGGGAACGGCGGCAGCCAGTCCGGGCAGGCGCACTGCCATTGAATTTGCAACACCGCCACCATAGCAGAATCCGACAACGCCGATTTTTCCGTTGGATGAGCCATCGGCAGCCAGATGGTCGTGCGCTGCAATAAAGTCGTTAAGCAGCTTTCCCTTATCAAGGGTCTTTTGCATTTCCCGGCCTTCCTCATCAGTGCCCGGATAACCACCCAGCGGGGTCAGACCGTCCGGCGCCAGAGCGGTAAATCCGGCGACGGCGACGCGCCGCGCCACATCGGCGATATAGGGGTTCAAGCCGCGGTTTTCGTGGACAACAACAACACCGCCGCGGGTACCACCACCGGCCGGCCGCACCAGATAACCTTTGACGGTGCCATGCCCGTTGGGAGACGGATAGGTGATGTTCTCGCCTTTGATGCGGGAATCCATTTCCTCGACCTGGTTGGCCATGGCATAATTCGGCGACAGGGCGTCGAGCAACATGCCCGCCGTCATTCCGCCGACCGCATATTTTGCAGCCTTTTCCAGAAATTCCCGGCGTTCAATGATGCCATGGACATAGCCATCAAACAGGTCCAACAGCCCCTGGTCAAAATCGTCCGCTTTTTGTCGCTTGCTCATCTCGTTCATGTAACCACCCTTTCCATAATTGAAGCCTCAACAGATCATTTTATTTCTGTGTAAACAGGCGTTTATTAGGTGGCTATCTTGGGTTCGATTGCAATTACGGGTTAAGGGATTTCATTCAAATTTCCGTGTTCTGGGGCGCATGGTCCGAACTGCAGGCGGCGGCGCCCGGCAATGATCTGAAACCGGCGACCTGCCGGTTCGTTGATCGGCAGACGCGGCGCGACGGCCGGTCGGAACGATTATTCCAGATCACGTCACCTGCCTGTCGCCACTGCCGTATGGATCGCCTTTGCCCCGCTTGTCTCGCTCAGTGGATGGTGAGCCTGCTAGGGTTCCAGCCGGTATCCACCGGGCTCGGTTATCAGAATAGCCGCATTTGACGGGTCCGGTTCTATTTTCTGGCGCAATCGATAGACATGGGTCTCCAGGGTATGGGTTGTTACGCTTGCGTTATAACCCCAGACCTCGTCGAGCAGCACATCCCGGCTGACAACCTTGTCGCCTGCCCGGTATAGAAATTTCAAAATCGCCGTTTCCTTGTCCGTCAGCCGGACTTTGCGCTGATCGGTTTCGCGCAATAACAGCTTGTTGGCCGGCTGAAACGTATAGGGACCAATGGTAAACACCGCATCATCACTGCGTTCGTGCTGGCGGATATGGGCGCGCAAGCGCGCCAGCAACACACCCAACCGGAACGGTTTGACAATATAATCATTGGCGCCGGCGTCCAGGCCCAGAATCGTATCGGCGTCGGTATCCGCACCGGTTAACATCAAAATAGGCGAGGTCACACCGTTCCGGCGCATCAACCGGCAAACCTCACGGCCATCCATATCGGGCAGACCGACATCCAGCAATATAACGTCGAAATAGTCGGTTTTAGCCAGTTCCAGGCTTTCCGTGGCGGTCGCCGCCACGGTTGTCAGAAATTCTTCATGCAGCTGCAGCTGTTCACTCAGCATTTCCCGCAGTGTCTCATCGTCATCAACAATCAGTATCCGTCTTCCGGCAGTCATATGGTCTTGTCCCAAATCTAGAATTATTTACTAAGCCATTGGTATGGTCTACGCCTCATTAAGGGAAACGCCCCCGGCCAGACTCCGAAGTCACAGCCGCCCGCTCATTTGATCTGACACCATTCAGCCGTAAATATATAGAAGAATATCACGGGAATGTAGTGCTTAGCGGATTAATCGTATAATAAAGTAAGAATAGGCGCATAAAATGAGGCGAAATCATGGCCGATAGGCAACAGCCCGCTAAAAACCCAAGCATGCCCGCCAGCCGCGAGCCGGTCTCGCTGTTGTCAGTGGACCGCGCCATCTCCGAATTGCGCCGGGGCCGGATCATTTGCGTGCATGGCGGTGGTGGCGATGTTTTGCTGATGCGGGCCTCGGAAAGTGTAACCGATGACGCATTGCTGGAAATTTCCCGGTTGGCTGGAAGTGAAGTTCTGCTGGCCCTGACCGCACGGCGCGCCGCAATTCTTGGCCTGAAAAGCCCGCTGGGGGATATCGTTACCCTCAATACGACGCCGCCGATCACCGCGCAAACTGTTCAGGACCTGGCCGATCCCCTTGCGGCCTGTGATTTGACCGAAATTGACATCGATTTAAGGCCATCACGGGCCCACGACTGCAATTCGGCAGCGGTAAAGCTGACAAAACTGGCCCGCCTGCTGCCGGCGGCCGTCACCGCTATTTTGCGCGACCCGAAAGCCGACGATATTGCCGCCTGGTGTTTACGCCATGATTTGTTGCGCGTCGATGCGGGTGATATATTTCAATATGATGCGGTTGCCGCGCGCACCCTGAAACCCGTCAGCGACGCCCGGGTTCCTCTGGCCGATGCCGAACAGACGCGCATTGTTGCCTTTCGCCCCTGGGATGGCGGACTGGAACATTTGGCCATTATCATTGGCGAGCCTGTCGCAGGCGAGCCAATTCTGACCCGCCTGCATTCTGAATGTTTCACCGGTGATCTGCTGGGCAGCCTGCGCTGTGACTGCGGCGATCAACTGCGCGGGGCCATCTCGGAGATTTCCAAACAGGGTGCCGGCGTCCTGCTCTATCTGGCACAAGAGGGCCGCGGCATCGGGCTGGTCAATAAATTGCGGGCCTACGCCCTGCAGGACCAGGGATTTGATACCCTAGATGCCAATGAGCAACTGGGTTACGACGCCGATGAACGGATCTATCTGCCGGCCGCCCGCATGCTTGAACACCTGGGATTCAATCAGGTCCGGCTGATGACCAACAACCCTGACAAGGTCTCGGGTCTGGCCCATTGCGGTGTTGTCGTTACCGAACGGGTCGCTCACAGAATTCCATCAAATCACCATAACGAAAGCTATTTGCAGACAAAAAAGACCAAAGGTGGGCACCTGATCTAGATCCAGCCTCCGGGGCCGGACAGATGAACTTTTTTGGTGTGCTTGCCCTTTTTTATTTCTACTGAAGGTTTTAATATCAACTTTCATATGAGCCACTTGCATAACTCAGCGAATAGCCAAATTAATCCGTTTTAACGGCT
>JABMNT010000080.1 GCA_013203595.1 Rhodospirillales bacterium | reverse complement strand
GGTGACAGCAGCGAGACAATTTTTTCAACATCGGGAATGAATCCCATATCGAGCATGCGGTCGGCTTCGTCGATGACCAGGGTGCGCACATCGTTCATCAAAAGATGACCGCGCTCGAACACGTCCAGCAGTCGACCCGGCGTGGCAATCAATACATCGACACCTTTATCCAGGACCTTGAGCTGCTCGGACATACTGGAGCCGCCGATCAGCAGGGCTTTGGATAATTTGTGGTACTTGCCATAAATATCGAAATTCTCCGCAACCTGGGCAGCCAGTTCGCGGGTTGGTTCCAGAATCAGCGAGCGTGGCATCCTGGCTTTTGCCCGGCCATTTGCCAGGATTTCGATCATGGGCAGGGTGAAAGAAGCGGTTTTACCGGTTCCTGTCTGGGCGCAGCCAAGGACATCGCGGCCCATGAGTACGACAGGAATGGCTTGTTCCTGGATGGGTGTGGGTTCGGAATAACCTGCGTCGGAAACTGCACGCAATAGTTCTTCACTAAGGCCTAGGTCTGAAAATTTCATGAATTATTTTTTCTCGTCCGCAATCTGTTGGGCGGAAGTATGTTTTGGACCTTAAAGGTCGGTGTAGAGCGGCATATTAGGACTTCTTCTCCCGAAGTCAATCGTTGTCGACCATAGCGTCAATTACTTGTCTTTCTGTTGCCATATAATTACAGCTAGCTATTTCTTCAGATATTTGGAAAATTAGCAGGATGCTCATAGAACCCGATAAATCATGCCTGATCGTTATTGATATGCAGGAACGTCTTGTTCCGGCCATGCAGGCGCCTGCGCGTACCATTAAAAATGCCGCCACGCTCATGAAAGCGGCGACCTGCCTGTCGGTGCCGACGGTGCTGACGGAACAATATCCAAAGGGATTGGGCCATACCGTCCCCGAATTGCTGAAACTGGCGGACGGCATGAAGGTTATGGAAAAACTCCATTTTTCGTGCATGAAGGATATTAATTTTTCCACCTATTTCAAATCCCTGGGCCGCAAGCAGGCGGTCATTGCCGGAATGGAGGCGCATATCTGTGTCCTGCAGACCGGCATGACCCTGATGGAACAGGGTTACGAGATTTTTGTGGTGACAGATGCCACCTCGTCGCGCACACCGGAAAGCGAAAAAGCCTGCCTCGACCGGCTGAGTGCGGCCGGCGCCGGCATCGTGACCACGGAAATGGTGGTGTTTGAATGGCTGGGCCAGGCGGCCACTCCCCAGTTCAAGGAACTGTTGCCGTTGATGAAGTAGGAGTTGGTGGCAGGCATGGACAACATCATACCGTTTCGTGGCAAAACCCCGCAGATATCCGATAAGGCCTTCATCGCTGAAAACGCCCGGATTATCGGTGATGTGGAGATCGGTGCCGGATCCGGCATCTGGTACAACTGCGTTTTACGTGGCGACCTCAATGAAATTCGGGTTGGTGAAGACAGCAATATTCAGGATGGCACCATCGTGCATGTGGACAGCCGCAATTTTGGCACTTACATCGGCGCCCGTGTGACCATCGGCCACATGGCACTGATCCATGCCTGCACCATCGCCGACGGGGCGATGATCGGGATGCAGGCGACGGTGATGGATGGCGCTGTTATTGAAGCCGGCGCGCTGGTTGCCGCCGGTGCCCTGGTGCCGCCCGGAAAACGCGTGCCCGCGGGCCAGCTCTGGGGCGGATCACCAGCCAGATACCTGCGTGATGTGCGGGCGTCTGATCAGGGCATGATCGACTATATCTGGCCGGTTTACCGGGATCTGGCGGCTGAATATGTGGACGCCGGGCTGGATGCCCGAAAAACCCCATGAAACAACTGGTTGCCGACGTGGTCGCTGGCAACCGCCGGGCCATTGCGCGGATGATGTCGCTCGCCGAATCGACCCACCCGTCAGGCCGCGCCGCCCTGAGCGCCATATACCCGCATGCCGGCAGGGCCCATGTCATCGGCCTCACCGGGGTGCCCGGAAGTGGAAAATCAACATTGGTGCAAT
Organism: Rhodospirillales bacterium; assembly: GCA_013203595.1. Lineage (GTDB taxonomy): Bacteria > Pseudomonadota > Alphaproteobacteria > Rhodospirillales > Casp-alpha2 > JABMNT01. The sequence goes on along the minus strand of JABMNT010000080.1, from coordinate 6,884 downwards.
CGCTGGCCGTGGCTTTTCGTTCGCGCAGCATGCGCGTCGGCATCGTCTGCGTCGATCCGTCCAGTCCGTTCACCGGTGGGGCGATCATGGGTGATCGGATTCGCATGGGGCAACTGGCCATGGATGACGGGGTTTTTATCCGCTCGCTGGCGACCCGCGGTGCGCTCGGTGGGCTGGCCCGGGCCTGTCTGGATACCGTCGATGTGCTGGATGCCGCCGGCTTTGATCTGGTGATGATCGAGACCGTCGGTGTCGGCCAGGACGAGGTCGATATCGCCGGTGCGGCGCACAGCATTGTTGTGGTTTCGGCGCCGGGGCTCGGCGACGGGGTGCAGGCCATCAAGGCCGGGGTGCTGGAAATCGCCGACATTCACGTGGTCTCCAAATGCGACAAAGCCGACGCCCAGCAAACCATTACGGATTTAAATGCGATGATGGGGCTCGGTCTGCAGGGCCGGGACCGGATGGGCTGGAAGGTGCCGGTGCTGGCGACCAGCGCCGAAACAGGTGAGGGGATTGCTGAGCTGTGCGATGTGGTGCTGACCCATGGTGATCATCTGAAAAGCTCTGGCGAACTCAAGGTCAGGCAGCGTAACATCGCCGAAATGCGCATTCTCAAGGCCGCCCAGGACCGGCTGCGTGAAATCATGGAAGGCGACGGGCGGGCAAAGATGGAAAGCCTGCTGGCGCAGACGTTGGATCGGAGCCTGGATCCGAACCAGGCGGCCGAGCAGCTTATTCAGGGTCTGCGGGTCGGCTAGGTCCATCAGTTCCTGGAGCGCTTCAGGGATCCGTATTAACAAACATTTACGCCGCCTTTGCCGCCACCTCGACCCGGGTGTCGTTGTAGCAGGCGCCGCCAATCAGGTCGGCGTAGATGTCGCCGGAGACCAAAGCACTGACGGTCTGGCCGGTGTCGCTGGTTCTGAACCAGGCGCCCTTGGGCGAATAGATGGTGCCGGGGCGCACCGCGTCGGTGATCTTGAGGCTCAGGTGCACATCACCGAGATCGTTCCAGACTTTGACCGTTGCGCCCTCTTTGAGGCCACGGGCGGCTGCGTCAGCGGGGTGCATTTCCAAAACCGGGACCGCGTCGCTGGCTTTCAGTCCGCCGAAGGTGGCGTTGATCCGCTTGTCCGACGACGGCGTGATCAGATACAGCGGATAGGTGGATTTCAGTTCGCGAAAGCTCGGCAGGGCCTGATCGAAGCGTTGGCCCAGATCGTCAGAGAGCAGTTCAACCTTGCCGGTGGTGGTGGTCGGGAAGGTATTGACGAAGGGGATCGCCTGGTCGCCGTCGAATTCCATGGGGATGGCCCTGTCCAGTGGCAGTTGCGAGGGCCGGTAGCCCTGCAGGCGCGGGTCAGACAGATCGAGGCTCTCGTCCATCAGTTCCGCATCGGTTTTGCAAAACTGCGGGTCTGTATAACCAAACCGCGCTGCCAGGCGGCGGAAGATTTCCGTATTGGGCAGGGAATTACCAACGCGTGGGATCACCGGTTCGGCGCGCTGCAAAAACTGCTGGCCATAGGCCCCGTAGACATCGGCAAACTCGAAGTGGGTTGAGGCCGGCAGCACGATGTCGCAGTAGCTCATGCTGTCGGTCATCGCCACATCACAGCCGACCACAAACACATCTTCTTTCGCAAGCGCGCGTTTCATGCGGTTCTGGTCCGGGTGCACGCTGACCGGATTGTGGTTATAGATGAACACCGCCTTGACCGGAATCTCGAGGGTGTCGTCGAGGATATGTTTGGCAACATCGATGATGTTGAAGGTACGGGTGCCTGCGGGGATTAGATCAATCCCCTTGCGCCGGTTGGGGGTCGTGGGAAAGGCATTTCCGGCCTTGCCGATCAGGCCCCCACCGCGAACACCGAATTTGCCAGCCAGCACCGGCAGAACCATGGCCGCCCGGTTGCCACTGCCGCCATTGCGGTTGCGTTCCATGCCGTTGCCGATGTTGATGACGGCGGGATTGCTGTCCAGATAAAGCCGGGCGAAGGCGCGAATTTGCGTGGCGGCGATGCCGCAGATGTCGGCGGCCTCGTCAACCGTGATCTGACGGGCGGCTTTCATGTAGGCCTCGAAGCCGACCGTCCATTTTTCGACAAAGGCCTGATCGATGCCGCCCAGCCGCTCCAGTTCCTGGGCGATGGCCCAGGCCAGAACCACGTCGGTGCCGGGCGTGATAGCCAGGTGCATGTCGGCGGTTTCGGCTATTTTTACCCGTTTCGGGTCGATCACCACCAGCTTTGCCCCGGCTTTGCGGGCGTCTTTGACGATGCCGGCAAAATGTAAATTCGAAACCGTGACATTATTGCCCCAGACCACGATCAGCTTCGAATGGACGGCCTGTTCCGGCGGCATGGTCGGCATGCCGCCAAACAGGCTTTTGTAGGCTTCGCTTTTGACGCCGCCGCAAAGGGCGCCGCGGTTGAGCAGGGTTGCCCCCATTTTATGGAAAAACCGACCGTCCATGGAACTGTCGGAAAGCATCCCGTGCGGCCCGGCATAGTTCAGGGGCACTATGGATTGCGGGCCGTGGGCCTCAATGTTCGCACTGAAATTCTCGAATATGGCATCAAAGGCCTGCTGCCAGGAAATTGCCTGAAACCGGCCTTCGCCTTTTTTGCCGATCCGCCTGAGCGGCTCGGTCAGACGGTTTTCGCCATGCACGAACTCCGGGTAGTCCCGCGATACCTTGTTGCACAGCACGCCTTTGGTGAACGGGTTGGCATGGGAGCCGCGCACCTTGATGACTTTGTCGTCTTCGACGGTGACCAGGAGGCTGCAGGTATCCGGGCAGTCCATGGGGCAAACGCTGGGCAGTTCGGTAATCATGCGTGTGGCTTTCAAATCGGGTGAACGGTGATTTTTCAAGTCTAACAGATCAAACTATTGGCATTATGAAAAGGTCCATTAGCTTGTAATGTTTGGGGCCATTATCCAAATTCCCGGATCACCGGTAACCAGGAGCCTTTAACCGGAAAACCCTGAACCACCCGCGAAACCGGACAAACAGGAGGGACGCCTGGCGGTTGCCCCGGTTCGTCAGTTAATCACCATATCCGTGACCATCCGGGCCAATCCGCTGGGATTTGTAAAATTCTCTGGCACTCTGATCTTTCTCGACGCCGGGGTCGGTGTAGCGCAGTTGCCAGACAATTTCGCCGGCGGCGTCAAGTTCAAGCAGGCGGGCCCCGGTGGTCAGAAAGGTGTTGCCGTTGGGCAGGCGGATGACGTCACGGGCCAACCAGATATTCGGTTTTAGATTCTTTTGCGGGGTTTTTCTGTGATCCCAATGCCATACAGGACGGCCGTCGGAAAACTCAATGATTGACGGATTTCCGCCCGGGCTGGCGACCAGTAAATTTCCGTTGTCTAATATTTTCGGTCCGTGAGTGCCCAGGATGGGAACGGTATCGAGCACTTTCCCCTCATGATTTACGTAGACGATCTGGCTGAAATTGGTCAGGGAAACAAGCGTTCTGCCGTCTGCCAGGCGGATCACCGAATTTGTATGAATCCATCCATCATTTCCCGGCTCGCCCTGCTGGGGGGAAACCCGGGGGGCAAATTCCGGCGTATCAAAATCGCCCAGACCCTTCCAGGACCAGACGATTTTTCCATCCGGGTTCACCTCGCGCACCTGGTCGGTGCCTTTATCGGTCCAGGCCCGCACATAAATGGTGTTGCCGTTGGCCAGGCGGTCGACATCATGGGATGCCGAACGATCCAGATGCTTCCAGACCACGGTACCCGACCGGTCCACTTCAAACACACCCCAGTTTTTGAGCGCAAACAGGGTATTGCCATTGGTCAATCGCGAGGGGTCCATCGCCGGGTGCTTGTCGAAATCGGAAACGCCGGTCGTGCCGAAGTTGTAACTCCAGACGATTTTACCGGTTAAATCCATTTCAATTAATTTGGGAAATTCGCGGTTTAATTTATCAATGAACAGAACTGTTCCGGGAAACACACAGCCCGGGCTCACGGACTGAATAGTGAAATGACCGGATGTGAAGGTCTGTTCGCGGTTTTCGCAAATGCGGGGCTCCTTCCGTCTCGGGGTGCGTTGGGCGAGGCGGGAGGTTTGCATGGCTGCTTTCATGTAGCCTGGCGCTTTTGACTGTTCCTCGGCCACCAGTTCGAGATCCTCTTTGGTGATTTTTTTATCGCCGTTTTTATCCAGGCGTTTGAACTTTTTTTTATCGTTATCCAGTTCCGCCAGATCAATGACGCCATCGCTGTTTTTGTCGAGCCGGTCAAGAACGGCTGCTGCCGTCGGGTTTTTCCCTGCACGGGCCTCCGGGTTTTTCTGTTTTTTTCCGCTGCCGGGTTTTGCGAATGCCGACATCTCCTGCGCGGTTAAATAACCGTCCTGGTCCGTATCGATGGCTGAAAACCGGTTGGCTGGACCAGCAAACTCATCCCTGTGGATTTTCCCGTCACCGTCTTTGTCCATCCGGTTCAACTTTTTTGCAGGCGTCGCTCCACCCTTGGCTTGCTTCGCCGTCGGCCCGCCTTGTGCAGGCTTCGATGCCGCAGTCACCGGCAACTGATCTCCTCTGAGCAGGCGGGCTTCAAACAGTTTCCTGCCATTGGGCCGCAGAAACACCAGCTTTTCTCCCTGCAGGCGAATGGTGTTGCAGACCTTTTTTTGCGGTGCTCCAAACGCGCGGCATAGCATGTTGTTTTCGTTGATCCACCATTCTTGCCGGGGCTTGCGTCCGGAACCATCATCGATAACGCCGAGGGCAGAGCCATCGGGATCGAAACGCAAAAAGATATCGGCCTTATTGGGTTGGCTGAAAAATGTGAGGGTATTACCGACCAGTTGCTGTCTGATCTCGTCACCACTCAGGGTATCGGCCGCCCGCACCGAAACGTTTGTCAGGCTCAATACCAGGTAGGCAGTCAATATTATTATGGGCATATCTTGAACCTGCGTTCAGTCGCGTGTCAGAGATACTCTCTTCCTGCCGGGTCCCCCTTGCGGATTTGATTGCGGGCTGCCTGCAAGTTGTCAGGCAACTGTACATCCGGTCCATGCATGGGTTCAAGGAAACAACGCCAACCCTGTCCTTATTTCGAGGCGCATGCGTCTTGTCTCACATCCAGGGAATAAAGAATTGCCGTTTTGAGTTCGGCTAACTAAAGGTATATATCCGCCTGATACGGGTAAAATTCGGTCAACAGGAATTCCGGTTAATTTTGAAAACCTCCGCCATCAATTCGTCGAGACTGTGATGTCCAAAAGCCGAGAAAAATCGCCGCTGCTGTCGGTCGCCATCGACAAAGGGGCCGCCGCATCCCTGCAAATCCAGATTTTTGATCAGGTGCGTGACGCCATCCTGGCCGGGCGTCTGGCGCCGGGCACCCGGTTGCCGGCGTCCAGAACCCTGGCCGGCGAGCTGGCGGTGTCGCGTAATACGGTTCTCGCGGCCTTTGAGAGGCTATACGCCGAAGGCTACACGGAAGGCCGGGTCGGGTCCGGCACCCGGGTGTCGCAAATTCTGCCGGAAGAGCTATTGTCGGCGCGCAAGAACAGGCACAGGTCTGGAGATACCCCCTCGAATCCCGGCAAATTGTCGCTGTTGTCGTCGCAGTTGGATTCCTACCGGCACCGGGGAAGGGAAAGGGGCCGCCGGGCTTTTCGGCCCGGGTTGCCGGATCTGGACAGTTTTCCCTTTGCCGTGTGGAGCCGCCTGGTCGGCCGGTTCTGGCGTAACCCCCGCAAGGATCTGGTATTTGCCGGCGATTTGTCCGGATATCGCCCGCTTCGCGATGTGGTCGCTGCCTATCTGGGCGCGGTGCGCGGCCTGCATTGCACGGGTGAAAACATCGTCATCACGTCGGGTGCGCAGCAGGCTCTGGATCTGGTCGCCAGAACCATTATCGACCCAGGCGATCGGGTCTGGGTTGAAAATCCGGGCTATACGGGCCTTCGCAATACCCTGCTTGCGGCCGGCGCGGAGCTGGTACATGTCCCCGTTGATGCGGGCGGCATGGCGGTGGCGACGGCCCGTAAACTGGCCCCCGATGCGGTGCTGGCGGCGGTCACACCGTCGCATCAATATCCGCTGGGCATCACCATGAGCCTGTCGCGGCGGCTGGAACTGCTGGACTGGGCGCGCGAACGCGGGGCCTGGATTCTTGAAGACGACTATGACAGCGATTTTCGCTATTCGGGCAAGCCGCTTTCGGCCCTGCAGGGGCTGGATCAGAGCGGCCGGGTGATCTATGTGGGCACCTTTTCGAAAATTCTCTTCTCGACGCTGCGGCTGGGCTATGTGGTGCTACCGGATCATCTTCTTGACCCGTTTCTGTCCGTACGCGCCGCCCTGGATGACCATCCGGCTCTGGCCCTGCAACCGGCGCTGGCTGAATTTATCGAAGCCGGCCACTTTGCCGCACATCTGCGCCGGCTGCGCAAGCTATACGGCGAGCGTCAGGAAATCATGATTGACGCCCTGGTCCGCCATGGTGACGGCCTGTTCACCGCCGAACCCCATGAAGCCGGTATGCATGTGATTGCCGGGATGACCGATCAGGTGATGATGACGGATCAGGCGGCCAGCGCCCGCGCCGATCAGGCTGATCTGGTGGCCCCGGCGTTGTCGGGGTATTACGCGGACCCAACCGTTGACCGGCGCGGTCTTGTGCTCGGCTATGCCGGACTGACTGAGCGGGAAATTAATCGTGACGTGCAAAAGTTGGTGCGCAGGTTCACCGGTTAGAACGGGCAGCGGGACCACCGTGCTTTGCCATACATCGGGCAATGGCACCCGGCCCACGTCACCCGGCCCACGTCACCCGGCCCACGTCACCCGGCCCACGTCACCCGGCCCACGTCACCCGGCCCACGTCACCCGGCGGCC
>JABMNT010000079.1 GCA_013203595.1 Rhodospirillales bacterium | reverse complement strand
TCGGCCGGATAGGTGCGGTCATTGTCGTAATAATAGGTACAGACTTCCGTGGTGATCGTGAACCCCGGCGGTACCGGAATTCCCAGGCTCGACATCTCGGCCAGATTGGCGCCTTTGCCACCCAACAAGTTACGCATTCCCGCGTTGCCTTCCGCCTTGCCATCGCCAAAGCTGTAGACCCATTTTGTCATTTGTGACTATTCCTTACTTTATTTTCTAGCAACCGAGGCACAGCCTCACACCCATTCTCACCCGTCAATTTTTGAAAAATCAGCGACCCCATCCAGAGCCGAGCTTATCCGTGACAGCAGTTTCAGGCGGTTTTCACGAACCGCCGCGTCGTCGGCATTGACCGTGACGTTCTCGAAAAAGGCGTCGACCGGTCCGCGCAGTTTCGCCAGAGACTGCATGGCCGCGGCGAAATTCTCGGTTTCAACAGCTCTCGCAATGACATCGCTTTCCGCCTGCAGACCCGCCGACAGGGCATTCTCTTCATCGGTTTGATAAAGGCTGGCATCGGGCGGAAACCCGTAGGAACAACCGTCCTTTTTTTCTTCAATCCTGAGAATGTTTGCCGCCCGCCGATAGGCGGTCAGCAGGTTCTCGCCGTCATCGGTGGCCAGAAACCCGGACAGGGCGGCAACACGGGCGATCAGACGAACCAGATCATCCTCGCCGCCCAGGGCAAAAACCGCATCCATGTGATCGTGGCGGACACCCTGATCTTTCAAATGCACCTTCAGACGATCCGCAAAGAAAGCCAGCAGGTCCCGTCCCGGGTTCTCGCCAATCCCATACAGGTGGTGGGATTTTTCAAACAATCCAAGGAGAGATAAACGCAGGTTATTCTCGATGATCAACCGGATAATACCAAGTGCCGCACGGCGCAGCGCATAGGGATCTTTTGATCCCGTGGGCTTCTCGTCAATGGCAAAGAAGCCAACCAGGGTATCGATCTTGTCTGCCAGTGCGACGCAGACGCTGACCGGCTTGGTCGGGCACATATCATTGGGGCCGACCGGTGAATAATGTTCGGCGATGGCATCTGCCACTTCCGGGCTTTCGCCATCATGCAGTGCGTAATAGCGACCGATGATGCCCTGAAGATCGGGAAACTCGGCAACCATTCCGCTCGACAGATCGGCCTTTGCCAGGCGCGCCGCGGATCGCACCCGGTCCTTGTCGGCACCCGTCACAGCCGAGGCGATCCCGGCGGCCAGGGCCTGCACGCGGTCAATTTTTTCGTCCAGCGTGCCCAGTTTGGCATGGAACACCCGGTCTTTGAGGGCCGGGGCCTTGGCCGCCAGCGAGGTCTTGCGGTCCTGATCCCAGAAGAACTTGGCATCGGACAGCCGCGCCCTGAGCACCCGTTCGTTGCCGGCGATCACCTGGGCGCCGTTGTCCGGCGTCTCCGTATTGGCAACCACAACAAAGCGCGTTGCCAGCCTGCCATCGGCATCGAGGCAGGAAAAATATTTCTGATGCTTGCGCATGGACGAAATCAGGGCTTCCTGGGGCACATCCATAAAGGCGTCATCGATCGATCCCATGTGAACCACCGGCCATTCAACAAGCCCGGTGACTTCATCGAGCAGGCCCGGATCATCCTTGAGCGTCAAGCCTTCCGCCGCAGCCAGCCGCAAAGCGCCATCTTCAATCAGTTGCCGCCGCGCCGCCGGATCGATCAGGACCTGTGCTGCCCGGAGCTTTTCCGCATAGGCGGCAAACCCGTCCACGGCTATGGGGCCGTCGGACAGGAACCGATGGCCGCGGGTTTGGTTGCCGGTGGTAACCCCGGCAAAGGCAAAGGGGACAACGGCTTTGTCAAACAGGCACACAATCAAATGGATCGGCCTTACCCAGCGCTGGCTTTCATTGCCCCAGCGCATAGACTTGGGCCAGGGCAATGCCACCATTGCGGCTGGCAGCAGGGTCCTGAGGACTTCAGCCGTGGCCTGGCCCTTTTTATCGGTTACGGCAAAATAGAACTTACCCTTCGGCAATTCACGGATTTCAGCCTGGTCAATGGATGCCAGGCCATTGCCCTTCAGGAAGCCCTGCAGGGCCTGCTCCGGTGCATTGACACTGGGGCCCTTCTTTTCTTCCTTGATGTCGGGCTGACTGACCGGCAAGCCGTCAATCACCAGAGTGATGCGGCGCGGCGTCGAATAAACAGCGGCTTGGCTATGGGTCAGCCCGGCAGTTTTCAGAGCCGCACAGATCAATCGCCGGAGGTCCTCGGCGGCGCGGTTTTGCATGCCAGCCGGGATTTCCTCGGAAAGAATTTCCAACAGAAGTTCAGCCATGATCAGACATCCACCCCTTGGCTACGCATCCAGCCTTCCGCCGCGCCCTTGGCCAGGGTCCGCACCCGCCCGATATAGGCCTGGCGTTCGGTCACGGAAATGACACCCCTGGCATCGAGCAGGTTAAACAATTGGCTGGCTTTCAGGCACTGGTCATAGGCCGGCAGGGTGAGGTTGACCGCCAGCAGCGATGCACATTCCTTTTCGGCGTTTTCGAAATGCAGCTTCAGGCGGTCGGTATCGGCATATTCGAAATTATGGGCTGAATATTCCTGTTCCGCCTGCAAAAACACATCGCCGTAGGTTTTGCCGCCCTGGTCCTTGGCCACACCGTCCCAATCCAGATCGTAGACATTTTCGACGCCCTGTACATACATGGCAAGGCGTTCCAGACCATAGGTGATTTCGACAGGGATCGGGTTACAGTCAAAACCGCCGACCTGCTGAAAATAAGTGAATTGTGAGACTTCCATGCCGTCGCACCAGACTTCCCAGCCGAGGCCCCAGGCGCCCAGGGTCGGGCTTTCCCAGTCGTCCTCGACAAAACGGATGTCGTGCTTGGCGGGCTCAATGCCGATGGCGACCAGGC
>JABMNT010000078.1 GCA_013203595.1 Rhodospirillales bacterium | reverse complement strand
ATGTAATTGAAAAGAGCACCGCTCATCTGGTCAGGTCCACGCATTTCTACCTCCGCAATCTGTAAAAACAGTGAATCACGAGATAGGCGTCAGTGCGAGGAGTTTTTCAGCACCCTGCTAGAATATATTTCTATATTGGCAGTAGTAGCAATTCTATCTGTGGTACAATCAATATTCGGAATGGGGGTATTAGTCTTTGGTACACCCATTCTGTTATTGATGGGGTATGATTTTATAACAACACTCAGTTACTTACTTCCTGCTTCGTTTTCTATTTCGTTGCTGCAGGTTTTAACAGCCGGACCTGGCAGAGTTCCAATTTCTAAATCCCTTTATTTACTCTGTCTCCCTGGAATTGGCGTTGGTTTGTGGTTTGCGGGTTCCATCTGGTTGGAGTCCTGGATCAATTTTCTGATCGGCGTTACATTGCTGCTCTCTTCCTTAGTTCGTTTCTGGCCGCCATTACTAAGGCCGTTGCGACACATACTGGAAAAACATTTTCAGACTTATCATCTCATCATGGGGCTCATCCACGGTCTAACCAATCTGGGCGGTGCCATGCTGGCAATACTTGCAGGCGGTACAAACACCGAAAAAGAGGCGATCCGATATATGGTCGCGCATTACTATCTGGCATTCAGTACAATCCAGTTGTTTCTGTTGGCTATTGTCATGGAACAGCACAACGTTCTTATTACTAATCTGCCAATTGCCGGTGTTTCGGCGGTGATCTATCTTTCGGTTGGGAACCGTCTGTTTACCCGGGCTAACAATTCGTCCTTCAATTTTGCCATGACCATATTTATGGCCCTTTTCGGCTTCGTTGTTGTGTTGAATTTTTTTGGTCAAAAGATTGCCGCTGGCTAGTACAGTTCATGTTTATATGGAAACAGCTGAGATCGCCAAGGCGGCCTGCCGGTTAGGAGCGAATGGGAAAGCGATGCGGGGGACGCCGCCGGCAGGCCGCTTTGGCGACCTGATGGCGTTCGCACCGGCCCCCTGGGCTGCGTCGCGGCCCGCTTGTGATGTTCCCAATCGCTGCACGAACTGCTCCGCAGCGTGAGGAACCGGTGAAGGCGTCTCAGTGATTCCATACAAACATGAAAGGCGCTAAGGTAGAATGATGCTGCGCGGTGGTTTGGAAGCTAACCCATCCACCAAGTCTCGGTTCACATAATTTTCATGAGAAAGCGAAATAGAGAGCTAAAACGCCCGCCCCCAAAACAACCCATATCAAGGGAGAAAGGCTGCGGCCGGCTTTGCTGTCGGCAGCGACCGGCGCTTCGCTGATGGTGGCTTGTGTGTCGACGCCCAGGTCTGCTTCGACGATCTCACAAAATTTAGCAAAAAATTTACCCGATAAATTCTTGGCGGTGGAATCAATAAGCCGACCGCCCAGCTGGGCGAGTTTACCGCCGACGTCGGCTTTCACATCATACTGCAGAATGGTTCCGTCGCCATCTTCAAGCAGTTTGATATCTGCGCCCCCTTTGGCATAACCGGCTGGGCCGCCGGCCCCTTCGCCGCGGATTGAGTAACTTTCCGGGGGAACAAGGTTGGATAATTCCACACGACCTTTAAATTTTGCCTTCACCGGTCCAACCCGCAGAACCACTGTGGCGGTCATTTCTGTATCAGATTCTTTTTCCAGACTTTCGCATCCGGGAATGCATTGCATGAGAATGGCCGGGTCGTTCAATGCTGCGAATACCTGTTCGCGGGTGGCAGCAATTTTTTGTTCAGCATTTAATTCCAATGTGTGACTCCAGTTATTTTGCTGTTGCGATCTCTAACACGAGATTGCTTCCTGATCATCATTCGCCAATCTGTCGGGGCGGCGCAGAGTTGCGACAATTTCCGTAGCGATCGACAAGGCAATTTCTTCCGGACCAACGGCACCGATATCCAAACCGGCCGGACCGTGCAGATCGGCAAGGCGTTCGCGTGAAATCTTACCTTCACCGCTCAGCGTATTCTTTAGCGTATCGATTTTACGCCGGCTGCCGACCATGGATACATAGCCGGCCGATGTACAAAGTGCGGCGCGCAAAGCTTCTCTGTCTTTTTTCCCCTGGGTAGATATAACAATCGCGTCAGATGGCCCAATATCGAGTTGCTCCAGACCGAACCCATCCAGATAGTGGTCGGCACCGGAAATCTCCGCATGGTCCTTTGCCAGAGACGCGAGAATGACATTAAAGCCGACGGTTTTGGCGATGCTCACCAGCGCCTGTGCCACAGGGGAGCAGCCACAGACCACCAGTTTTCGCGCCGTTCTCATGGGTTCCAGGAAAAACTCCACGGTGCCGCCACTCGGACAGCTCGATTTGTACAAAGGCGATCCGTCCGTATCAACAGGGCTTTTCACCTGGTCTTTCGGTCGGATGCGAACGACACCGGGTTTGCCGGTTCTGATCGCTTCCAGGGCCGCTTTTTTTACAGCCCCGGTAACACAGCCGCCGCCGACGAATCCATGAATTTCCCCATCCCTGGTAACGACAGCTTTGGCCCCTGCCTTGGCCGACGTTAAATCGGCGGTCCGGACCACGGTGGCAATACAAAAATCATCTCCATTGGCACGCAGGGACTCTATCAGGTCAAAGGTTTTGGAGGTATGTGTCATGATGTGCCTACTCCTTTAAAGACGGGCCAGTTCCGGCTCTATCGCGGCGAGGGACGCCAGAGAGTTTGCTGAAGCAAAGTGGTCAATATGGGGCAAGGCTGCGGACATGGCTTTTGTGATCGGCTCAAAATCCCGCCAGCCGATCATCGGGTTCAGCCAAACCAGTCGTGCCGCCCGCCGCTTCAGACGTTTCAGTTCATGCGCCAGTTTTTCGGCTGATCCCGTATCGTATCCATCGCTGACGATAAACACGATGGAGCGTGAGTTCAGGGTGCGTTTTGCATAAATTGTGTTAAACTGATCCAGGCTTTCCCCCAGTTTTGTACCGCCGCCAAAGCCCTCGGATAACAATGATAATTTGGTCATCGCCTTGACGGCATTCTTTTCCCGCACGACATCGGTAACGCGCAGCAGTTTGGTGTGGAAAACGTAGGCATCGGTATCAATCCATTGGCATACGAGGCCTTTTACAAACTGCATGAAAAACCGGCTGTATAATTTCATGGACCCCGATACATCAAGCAAAATAACGATGCGAACGGGACGATCCGGCCGTGATTTTTTTACAAGTGTTATGGGGTCGCCGCCATGACACTGATTGGCTCTTATGGTTTTTCTGAAATCCAGGCGGCTGCCATGGAGGTCACGGCGAAAGCGTCTTGATAGGCGATTGCGCATGGCTTTCGCCAGTTGATAGGCGAGTTGTTCCGCATGGGCAATTTCCTGCGGGTCCAGGTACTTACGAAAGTCGGTTTTTGACTTTGAAGGGTGTTCGGTTGCTATCAGCTTGCTGTCTGCACCCTCTGACTGATCACCATCCACGCCGTCGTCAAGCTCCGTCTCCGTTTTGTTGTCGGTCGGCTGATCCGATGCCAGATGGTTTTTCCATATGCCCTGATTGAGTGCCAGCGACGAGTCCTTATGCGATGAATGGGGTTTGACAGATTGACGTTCCCGGCCACGGGGCACCCAATAGGCGTCAAACAGCTCATCGAACCGCATCCACTGGTCGCGACCGCCGCTGAGCAGGATTTTCATTTGCGTGCGGGCCTGTTTCAGGGGGGCCAACGGAGAGGCGACCAGCAAGCCAGCGATGTCGCGGGTTTCCTTCGGTCCGATGCGGTAGTCATTCAGCCGCAGATGATCAACAAATCCGGCAATTTGTCTCGTGATTTTATGGCCAGACTCAATTTCGGTCGATTGATGCTCCATCAGCTTACGCGGCTTGTCCGGCCAACCGGCTAACAACCTCCGTGGTTATGGATTTCTGATCGGACTCGGTTTTCAGCAGACAGATCAACGACGCTTTTATGCTGTCGAGATCTCCATCAACGCATCCGAGCTTCAGACCGGTGAGTGCGGCGGCCCAGTCAAGTGTTTCAGCAATGCCGGGGATTTTTTCCAGGTCCTCTTTGCGCAGCGCCTGGACAAACCGAACGATCTGAGCCGCAAGGTCTGCTTCCAGATCGGGAAGCCGGGTGAGGACAATTTCCAGCTCCCGGTCGAGTGTCGGAAAATCGACATAGGTATAGAGGCAACGGCGCCGCAAGGCGTCGGATAGTTCACGGGTCCCGTTTGATGTGAGAATAACATGCGGCACAGCGCTGGCAGTGATGGTGCCGAGTTCGGGAATAGTGATCTGGAAATCAGACAAAATCTCCAGCAGATAAGCTTCAAATTCTTCGTCGGAACGATCAATTTCGTCGATTAACAGAACCGGCGGAGTGGTTTGGCTGATCGCCTCGAGCAGGGGACGTTTCAGTAAATAGGTTTCCGAAAATATCTGCTCTTCCAGAATATCCGCCGGTTTTCTTTCATGTTCGCTGGCTTTGATCGCCAGCAGTTGCCGCTGATAGTTCCATTCATAAATCGCATGATTTGCATCCAGGCCTTCATAGCACTGCAGCCGAATGAGGTTTGTCCCCAACACAGCAGCAAGGGCACGGGCAATCTCCGTTTTTCCGACACCCGCTTCGCCTTCCAGCAGCAAAGGGCGTTTCAGGTCCAGAGACAATTGCAAAGCCATCGCCAGTGTTTCGTCCGGGACATAATTTACGTCGCGCAGGCGCTTGCCGATATCGTACGCTTGTTCCATTAATAATCTCACAAACTCATGAGAGAGAAATGATCCGCAACAGACTATCACGCTATCATTTCTCTCTTTGTGTTTATCTATCCCGTGACGCCGAGGCGTTGGGCCGTTTGCCAAACCCGCCAGTGATCATGCGGCATCTGCGTATGGGTCAGGCCTAAATGCGCAAAGGCGTCATTGACGGCGTTGGAGAATGCCGGAACACCGCCGACGTTGGGGCTTTCACCCACCCCTTTGGCACCAATCGGATGATGCGGTGACGGGGTTACGGTATGGTCGGTTTCCCAAACCGGGGTTTCGACAGCGGTCGGCAGGTAGTAGTCCATCAGGCTGCCCCCTTTGACGTTACCCATCGCGTCATAGGAGATTTCCTGGCCCATGGCGATGGCCAATGCTTCTGTCAATCCACCATGTACCTGACCTTCAATGATCATCGGATTAATGCGCGTTCCGCAATCATCCAGGGCATAGAAGCGGCGCACATCAACAACCCCGGTATCCACGTCAACGTCGACGACACAGATATAGGCGCCAAATGGATAGGTCATATTGGGCGGATCATAATAGGAAACGGCCTCCAGCCCGGGCTCAATCCCCGGTATCGCCTGGCTGTAAGCGGCGAAGGCAAGTTCCTTCATGGTTTTGAATTTTTCCGGATTACCTTTGACCTGGAAGCGATCAACATCCCATTCAAGATCACCATCATGGACTTCCAGAAGATAGGCCGCGATCATTTGTGCCTTGGCCCGGATTTTTCGCCCGGCCATGGCTGCGGCAGCGCCGGCAACCGGGGTCGTTCTGGATCCATAAGTGCCAAGACCGTAGGGCGCCGTATCCGTATCGCCCTCCTCAACCGTTATGTCCTCAGCAGGCAGACCGATTTCGCTGGCCAGGATTTGAGGGAACGTGGTTGCATGGCCCTGACCCTGGGAGATCGTTCCGACACGGGCAATCGCCGATCCGGTCGGATGAATTCTGATTTCGCACGAATCAAACATACCGAGCCCGAGGATATCGCAGTTCTTGACGGGGCCAGCACCGACAATTTCAGTGAAGAAAGCAACTCCAACGCCCATCAGCGCGCGGGTTTCTCCACGCGCGAAGGCGGCGCGATTTTCCACCTGTTCAGCCCGTAACGCCTTATAGCCGACGGTTTCCATGGCCTTTTCCATGGCCGTATGATAATCACCGGAATCATATTCCCACCCCAATGCCGAGGTGTAGGGGAACTGCTCTTTTTTGATGAAATTTTTCATCCGGAGTTCAGCTGGGTCCATATCCATTTTACGGGCCAGAATATCGATCATCCGTTCGATCATGTAGGCCGCTTCCGTGACCCTGAACGAACAGCGGTAAGCCACACCGCCCGGTGCCTTGTTCGTGTAAACACCATCGACGCCGCAATGGGCAACCGGGATGTCGTATGAACCGGTGCAGATCGAAAAGAAACCTGCAGGGAATTGAGTCGGGTCCGCACAGGCATCGAAAGCCCCGTGATCGGCAAGGACGTTACATGACAAAGCCGTTATCTTACCGTCTTTGGTCGCCCCGATTTTTCCCGTCATATGATAATCGCGGGCAAATGCCGTTGCCGTCAGGTTTTCAATTTTATCTTCAATCCATTTGACCGGAACGCCGGTTACGATGGAGGCCACAGCAGCGCAGATGTACCCGGGATAGACACCGACTTTGTTACCGAAGCCGCCGCCGATATCCGGCGATACGATCCGGATGTTATGTTCCGCAATATTGGTAATTAACGAGGCGACCGTACGCACCGCGTGCGGCGCCTGAAAAGTCCCCCAAATTGTCAGTTTTCCATTTATCTTATCCATTGAGGCGACGCAGCCGCAGGTCTCGATCGGGCTCGGGTGGCACCGGGGATAGGTGATCAGTTCTTCAACCACCACGTCTGATTCTGCCAAAGCCTTGTCGGTACCCTCCTTGTCGCCTTCTTCCCAATAGAAAATATGATTGTAGTGTTTTCTCGGGCCATGGGCGCCATCCATTTTATCCTTGATATCTTCGCGCAGCAGCGGCGCATCATCGTCCATGGCTTTGAACGGATCAACCAGGGCCGGCAATTCTTCGTATTCGACTTCAATCAGTTCGACGCCATCCGCTGCGGCATATCTGTCTTCAGCGACGACAAAGGCGATTTCCTGGTTCTGGAAAAGAACTTTTTCGTCAGCCAGAACAGCCTGCACATCGCCTGCCAATGTTGGCATATAATGTAAATTCAGCGGTTTCAGATCTTCTGCGGTGAGGACGGCAATAACGCCGGGAACCGCCAAAGCGGCTTCCTTGTTGATTGACTTGATGCGCGCATGGCCATGCGAGGAGCGCGCAAAATCACCGAACAACATGCCGGGAAGTTTGATGTCGTCAACATAATTACCTTTACCTTGGGTGAACCGTGCGTCCTCTACACGCTTGCGGCTTGAACCCAGACCCTGAAGTGCGGCAGCCCTTTCGGCTGCTGGCGGAATTGTTTGATCATTCATTATTCTGCCGCCTCCTCAGCGGTATTGAGCTGTTCAGCCGCAATCCTGATGGCTTTTACAATGTTCTGATATCCGGTACATCGGCACAGATTTCCGGAGATCCCATGGCGAATTTCGTCATCAGTGGGGTTTGGATTTTCCTGTAACAACCGATATCCCCGGGTAATCATGCCCGGCGTGCAAAACCCGCATTGCAGTGCGTGGTTATCCTTGAACGCAACCTGCAGGGCGTGCAGGGTGCCATCGGCACCGGATATCCCCTCAATTGTTGTTATTTCTGCGCCATCGGCCTGGCCGACAAATATCGTGCAGGACTTAACCGATTTGCCATTCAAATCGACCGTACAGGCTCCGCAATGGCTGGTATCGCAGCCGATGTGCGGTCCTGTGAGATTTAGCTCTTCACGTAGAAAATGGATGAGAAGGGTGCGGGGTTCAGCTGATTTCTCAACTTCGGTCCCGTTGACCGTCATCCTGACGTTAATTTTAGACATCAATGTCTCCCTGGAATAGTTTTAGTTAGCCCGTTCGGCTGCGCAAGCGATGGCTCTGCCGACCATGACGCCCGCAATATGCGTACGAAAACCTGCCGGTCCGCGACCATCTGCAACGGGGTCGGTGATGGCCTTGGCTGCTTCAACCGCTGCCGCCACGGCACCTTGGTCAAGGCTGCTGCCAATCAGGGCTTCACCGGCGGCTTGCGCAAATAAGGGGGTGTCGCCGACATTGGTCAAGGCAATTGAAGCGGAGCTGCATGTGCCTCCGTCGATCGTTAAAATGACTGCCGCCGCCGCAGTGGCATAATCACCGATTTTCCGTTTTTGTTTGAAATAGGCGTAACCGTGCCCGGCTGCAGGGGTCGCAAAGCGTACAGCCGTCAGGATTTCACCGTCTTCTATGGCGGTGAAATAGGCGGCCTCATAGAAATCGCGGGCCGACACTTCGCGGGAGCCACCGCTTCCCTGCAAAACATATTGGGCATCCAGCGCCTGCATCAGCGCGGGCATGTCATTGCCGGGGTCTCCGTTGGCTACATTCCCGCCAATTGTACCCACATTTCGAACTTGAGGGTCGGCTATCAGCAATGCTGTTTCTTTGATGATTGGGCAGGCTGACTCCAGTTCGGCCGAGGCAATCAATTCCGCCTGGGTGGTCATCGCGCCGATGGTTATTGTTCCCGCATTAATCGCGATGCCCTTGAGGTCGTCAATATCCTGGAGGTCGATCAGGTGCTCAGGCACTGCCATCCGCAGTTTCATCATTGGAATAAGACTGTGACCACCAGCGACAACGCGTGCTTCCTCGCCCAATGAGGCCAGAAGTGATATTGCAGCATCAAGGGATGCCGGCCGGTGATAGTCAAATGAACCAGGTATCATGTGAGTTCTCCCTTAAAAGGTCTTTAACTGACCTCTCATTAATTTATGAATTAATCATACGGAGAACAGGATGACGAATGGGTTGGCTATTTCATGACCCGAGGGTAGGGCGCACGAAATGCGGAATCTGTGCACGAAATGTGGGGATCAAATATGTGGTGGTGAGGGCGGCAGCCGGAAATAAACACCTGCTTGTGCAGTTAACATCTTTGGAAAATCCTATATGCCGAGAACTTTCTGTATTTCCGGTATGCGTCCCCGGCTCACCGGAATTTCGGCTTCGGTTTTTTCACCTACAATGCATATCGCTTTATCGCCGTTTCGTCGGAACCCATTGATGTGATTTTTGTTGACCAGGTAACTCCGGTGGGTGCGGATGAAATGCGTCGGCGCCAAACTCTTTTCCAGCCGTGAAATGGACCACGGGCAGAAATATTCGTTTTCTCCATCGTCGATGCGGGTGTAGTGGCCGTCTGCCTGAACAAAGACAATGGTATCAGCGGAAAGAAACCTCAGCGTTTTGTCACGTTCATAGGGTATCCGCGCTGACATGTCCGATGGTCGGTCCGTAAATGGTATGGAGGAGCCATGGCGATTTGCCAACGGAGCCGACAGATTGCGGGCTTGCCTGATCTTGTCCGGGCGGGGCTGTTCGGCCTGAAATTCATGTGAATCTTTGGCACCAGATCGCCAGGTTTCGGTCGAAACGGCTGTCAGCAGAAACCAGCCGCAGGTCATAAACGCCACGACCGCAACAATCAGAGCCAGATTGTTTGATGAAATGACCTGGTTTGTCGTCAGATCAGCAAAATCGACAACACTGAATGTGGTGAACAGCATTGCGGAATAGTGGATGGCCGAAATAGCCAGTCCGAGGACGACGGACCCGCAGACCGTTGCCAGCAAAGAACGGGTTTTATAGGCCAGTTCCATTGCAAGAATGCATGAGACGATGGCTATAAAGATCGCCAGCAGAACCCCGCTGGTATCATAGGATACGATACAGTTGCCGGAAATTGCCGACATACCCAAATAATGCATGCTGATGATGCCAAGGCCTGTCATCAGGCCTGCCAGTGCAATTCGGACGGGTGTTCGTTTGCCAAAATGTAATGACATAAGGGCTGAGCCGGTTAGTAAAATTGCTATGAGCGCCGACCCCAGTGTCCGCAACGGGTCATAAAAAATGGGGATAGTGACATCAACTGACAACATACCGACAAAATGCATTGCCCAAATGCCGCCACCCAGCGCAAAAGCTGCCTGTGACACCCTGACTTTGCGGTCATGGGTATTCAGGGCGGCCAATCCATTGGTTAACCGGAGAGACGTAAACGCAGCCATGACTGCGACGGCGACAGACGCCAATACGAGTGATGGAACATAATTGATTTCAATCACGAACGAACCTTTGCCTCCCCTTCGGTTATATCGATTTTAATAGTCAGTCGCCACCTTTGCCCATTGTGCTGAGACATTAGGACAGATCACTTCATGATGTAACCCATCATTTTATAAAGAAAACCGCGCGGAGCTTGTCATCGTGAAAGGCGTATGGAAAATGCCCCGGCGGTTTTGCCGGGGATTCCATTCATTCTCGCCATGCGCCGCTGATTTACCCGTTCTTTCATCAATGCGGTACCCTGGTTACATTCGTGGTTTTTGCAATATGACCGACAGGTATCTTTGGCGTTCACCCATGCAAGACAGACCGTAAGGCATTTTACCCTGGCAGGCCACCGGTGCCATCCGGTACCGCCGGAGCACGCGGCTGAGCTTCGTAAGTGCTGCGGCGCTGTCATGTAATGAACGCGAGGCGGGGCACTGGTGTGGAAACGCCGATGCCGCTCCGGTTTGGATGGGTTGCAAAGGGCCGGGACAGGGCAGCAACCTTATGCTAGGGTCTTCGAACATTAGCGCTTTTGGCTGTCATTCGATCATTGACGATGTGCCGACTTGTATGCGCTACCGGCCTGTTTCCATGCGCGCAGCCCTTCGTCATTCGAAATGCTCATTATGGCCGGACAAAGCCTAAACCAAAAGAGAGACCAGATGCCCGCAAAACCGCCGGAACCTGCCAAGCTGCAGGAAAAGTTCGACATCAAACTGTTTTTCTCTTCCGTCGGCGTCGGTCGGCGCATTGTCAATTATCAGGCCATGGACCCGGTCTTCCGGCAGGGAGATCCTGCTGACATCGTCTATTACATCGAGCAGGGCGGCGTACAGATAACCGTCGTCTCGGATCAGGGCAAGGAGGGCATAATTGCAACCCTCGGTGCCGGCGATTTTTTTGGCGAAGGAAGCCTTGCCGGTCAACTGCTGTATCTGGCCTCGGCCCATGCGACCAAACCGACCACCGTGGTCGCCGTCGACAAGGCGGCGATGAACCGGGTGCTCAAGGAGCAGCCGGAGATGTCGGAAATGTTCATGACGTTTCTGCTGACCCGCAATATCCAAATCGAAGCCGATCTGGTTGACCAGTTGTTCAACTCCAGCGAAAAGCGCCTGGCCCGGGTGCTGCTGCTTCTCGCCAACTTCGGCAAGGAGGGCAAGCTGGAGGCCGTCGTACCTAAAGTCAGCCAGGAGGCGCTGGCTGCCAGAGTGGGGACCACCCGCTCCCGGGTCAATTTCTTCATGAACAAGTTTCGCAAGCTCGGCCTGGTCGAATACGACGGCGGCGAGTTAAAGGTGCATTCGGCGCTTTTGAATATTATTATTCACGACTAGGCGGCCCAGTGGGCAGGGTGCCAGCCAATATGGCAGTCTGACGTTTCTGATCTGGATGGCACCCACCGCCGAAGCGTCAAAAACTTCTCGGCGGCGGGTGTGTTTTCCCTGAATTGCCCCGTCATCGGTCGTCAGGGAGGAATGACGACCGATGCCGCAAAGCAGGATTTCCTCAGTTCTGCAGCGCGTCGAGGACAAGGCCGGTGATGGCGCTGATTAACAGGATGTCGTTCGATACCCGCACATAACGATAGCCACGTGGTGGTGTACCAAACTCGCGGGCGACCGAGCGCGGAACTTCGTAGAAGATGACATCGCGCGGCAACGGGCGGCCAACCACGTAGTGTCTCGTCCGCTCTTCCCGATAGCGGCCACTACGCTTGCGGTCATTATAGTAGTCGCGGGCATACTGACGATGACGGTCGTTGAACCGTTCGTGGTCGCGGCTTTGCTCCCATTTACGCTCATTCTTCTGTTTCTTCTTTTTGTTATCGTGTCCCCGGTCGCTCTGGTTGTCGTTTCCCCGGTTGCTCTGGTTGTTGTCGTTGCGTCCATCCGCGTATACGGGGCTGGTCGCAAGCACGCCGAGAAAGACGAACGCCATGATCTGGCAGGTTCGTTTGATCCATTTTTTCGTAAACGTCGTTGTCACGTTGGTCATCGATATTACCTTTCTGGGCGGTCGATGGATACCCGAGCAACGGGGGTGAAAGACGTCCCACGCCCTCATCGGTCGGGTATCGCGAGGCTCAATGTATAGCCACCAGACTTCACCATACAGGAATGGGCACGTGCGGACTGTTCCATATGGTACACACCGGTCTAATAAAGGGGGCTTGTCAACAGGCCCCACCAGCAAATCAGCAAATCCGGTTGCTGGGCTGTCCGGCCTGAAAATTCTCCATATGGGCAACCGCTTGGTCCCAAAGCGTCTGCATCGCTTCGTCGCTTGCCCAAGCCGTGTGCGGGGTCACAATCACATTTGGGCGGTCGAGAACTGACAGCAGGGGATTGGCGGGGTCTGGTGGCTCCTGGGTCAGACAGTCGAACCCGATGCCGGCAATGGAGCCATCGTCGAGCGCCTTAACGAGGTCGGCTTCGTTGACCAGGCCGCCACGGGCGCAATTGATCAGCAGCGGGCGGCGTTTCATCTTTTCAAATTCCGGGCGGGCGATCAGATTCCGGGTTGCCGGCATTAACGGGCAGTGCAGGGTGATGATGTCCGATGATTTCAGGACGTCATCAAACGGGGTGTAGAGCGGACCCAGACCGTTGACACCCTTGTGCGCGGCGAAAAGTGTGCGCATTCCAAAAGCCTGGGCCAGACGTGCCACGCCCTGACCCAGTGCCCCTTCGCCAATGATGCCCAGTGTCGAGCCGGCAAGGTCGTTAATGGGGTGGGTGAAAAAACAGAACTGATCGGCCTCCTGCCACTTGCCGTCGATCACGTCCTGGCGATAACCGATCAGTCCACGGCGCAGCGCCAGGATCAGGGCGAAGGTGTGTTCCGGTACGGTGTGGGACGCGTAGCCACGGACGTTGGAGACAACAATCCCACGCCCGCGACAGGCATCGATATCAAAGGCATCATAACCCGTGGCCGGAATGCAGATCATTTTCAAATCGGGCAATTGCTCAATCTCGGCGCGGCGGATCGGCACTTTATTGCTGATGGCGATCTGGGCACCTTTCAGGCGCTCGACCAGCTGATCCGGACGGGTTCGGTCATAATCAATCCAGTCATGGGAAAACGCCGGTTTGCTCAGCGTCACGGCGGGGCCGATTGTGCTGCGGTCGAGAAACACGATACGGGTCATGGACGGGCGATCTCCTGTTGATAAAGAATTTTTATCCTTTGATGGTCAGGGCCGACGGAGGGGCAGGCAGGCCGAACAGGCGGGCCGGCTGCCTGCCCGGCATTACTCGGCTGCGATACGGTCAGATGCCCGGGTCTCGCTGAAATGACGGACCGCAGCACCAACCCCGGCACCCGGCTCGAACGGCACACCGACGGAGTGCATCGCCATTTCGACCCCGCCAAGGGCCTGCAGGATCATCAACTCGTTCATCCAGCCCAGATGCCCGATACGAAAGACCTTTCCCGCAACCTGGCTCAGGCCGGCACCGAGCGATAGATCAAACTGATGATAAGCCGTCTGGATCACATCATTGGCATCGAAGCCCTGCGGCACCAGGACGGCGGTAACCGTATCCGAATACCATTTTGGCTCTTGCGCACAGTTTTGCAGATTCCAGGCGGCGACCGCCTTGCGCACACCTTCGGCCAGGCGATGGTGCCGGGCAAATACATTGCCGAGGCCCTCGCCCAGCAGCATATCGACAGAGGCGCGCAGTCCGCGCAACAGGGTAACCGCAGGCGTATAGGGGAAGTACCCACCGGCATTGGCCTTTATCATGTCTTCATAGTCGAAAAAGCATTTGGGCAGGGTCGAGGTTTTCTTGGCTTCGATGGCTTTCTGGCTGACGCCGACGATCGCCAGGCCGGTTGGCAGCATAAATCCCTTTTGTGAGCCCGACACGGCAACATCAACACCCCATTCCTCCATGCGGAAATCAATGGAGGCGATGGAACTGACGCCATCGACGAACAGCAATGCCGGATGGCCAAGGTTGTCAAGAATGCGACGGACGCCGGCCACGTCGCTGGTGACGCCGGTTGCTGTCTCATTGTGACAGACAAGCACCGCCTTGATTTTGTGATTTTTATCCGCCGCCAGGCGCGCTTCGTAGGCATCAAGCGGCACCCCTGTTCCCCACGCGGCTTCGACCACATCAACGCTGAGGCCGAACCGTTGACAGAGATCGACCCACAAATGTGAAAACTGGCCAAACACCGAGGCGAGCACTTTGTCTCCCGATGACAGGGTGTTGGATATGGCGGATTCCCAGCCGCCGGTCCCCGATCCGGGAAAGATGAAGACCTGACCGGTCTCCGTCTGGAACACCTTTTTGAGATCAGCGAGAAGTGGCAGCGTAAAGTCCGGGAAATCCGGCGCACGATGGTCTTCCAGTGCCACATCCATGGCCTGGCGGACCTGGAACGGCATATTGCTTGGGCCGGGAACGGCCAATCCTTTAAAACCGGGCATCGTATAGGTCTCCTTGTCTGATTACGGGTTTGGGTAGATGGGAAAGCGGCGGCAAAGGGCGATGGCTTCCGCCTTCACTGCCGCTTCGATATTTGCGTTGTTTTCGGCCCCGTGCCTGGCCAGTCCGTCGAGCACGGTGATGATCATCTGTGCGATCTGTTCGAACTCGGCTGTTGCAAAGCCGCGGGTCGTGCCGGCAGGTGTGCCGAGCCGAATTCCCGACGTTAACGTGGGTTTTTCCGTATCGAACGGAACACCGTTCTTGTTGCAGGTAATATGGGCGCGCCCGAGCGCGGCCTCGGCGGCGTTGCCTTTCAACCCCTTGGGTCTGAGATCGACCAGCATCAGATGCGTGTCCGTGCCACCGGATACCATATCGAATCCGCCGTCGGTCAGGCACCCGGCCAGGGTCTGGGCATTACGGATGACCTGCGTGGCATAGTCCTTGAACGCCGGCTGCAAGGCTTCACCAAAGGCCACCGCCTTGCCGGCGATGATATGCATGAGCGGGCCCCCTTGAAGGCCCGGGAATATGGCGGAATTGATTTTCTTGGCCAGCGTTTCGTCTTCCGTCAGAATCATGCCGCCGCGGGGGCCACGCAGGGTTTTATGGGTGGTTGTGGTAACCACATGGGCATGCGGGAAAGGGCTGGGATGCACCCCGGCGGCTACCAGCCCGGCAATATGCGCCATGTCAACCATCAGATAGGCGCCGACCTGATCGGCAATCCGGCGGAAACGGGCAAAGTCGATCTGCCGTGGGTAGGCCGATCCGCCGGCGATGATGACCCGTGGCCGGTGCCTGGTTGCCAGGGATTCCAGCTGATCGAAATCGATTTGCTGATCGTTCTCGCGCACTCCGTAACTGACCGCATTGAACCATTTTCCGGATAGATTGGGTGCCGCACCGTGGGTCAGATGGCCGCCGGCGGCTAGGCTGAGCCCGAGAATCGTGTCGCCCGGCTTTGCCAGGGCCAGCAGCACGCCCTGGTTGGCCTGGCTGCCGGAGTTGGGTTGGACATTGGCATGGCTGCACTTAAACAGAGCGCAGGCCCTTTCGATGGCCACTCTTTCCACATCGTCCACATGCTGACAGCCGCCATAGTAACGCCGCCCCGGATAGCCTTCCGCATACTTGTTGGTGAGCACACTGCCGGCAGCGGCGAGAACAGCGCCGGAAACGATATTTTCTGATGCGATGAGTTCAATCTCGTCCTGCTGGCGAACCAATTCCCGGCCAATGGCATCGGCGATTGTCGGGTCACTGTCGCTCAGGCTGCGGCTGAAAAAATCCCCGGTGTTTGCTGAAGGTCCTTGCGTGCAGGCGTTCTGACCATCCATTTTGTTTCCTCCGTTTGTAATTGCTTGGTGTTTTCAGGCACTCTGACGCTGGTTCTCGCGCAGTTTTTCATCAACAAGGGCGACGATCTCATCAATCTCCGGGTTGTTCATCCCGAGCGCTCTGCCGATCAGCTGCACCAGTTTATCGGCGCGCTCAATAACCGCTGCACCGTCGGCAATTGCCCGTGCCGCCGAGGATGGTTTGTGTAAACCTTCCGCGGCACGCGCATATTTTTCGAAGGGAACCTGATCGGCACGCGACGCCCCCAGTTGTTGGGCGATCGTATTCACATAGCTGTAAATCGCCTGTGACCGCGCCGTGTCGTCGTGCACGGCGTCGCGGATGCAGCGCGAGCCGCTGCGCGTAATACAGCGGTAGTTGCCGGTCAGCAGCATGCCCCAATTGGCGAGAGGGACAAAAACAGACCCGAAGACCCGAAGCTTCACCGGTACATCCTGGCCATCAAGACGGATCGCGCTGATATCGGCGTCCAGACGTGTCAGTATTCTGTTCGCAGCCACATCGCCAAACGGTGCCGCTTTGAAATTGGTCGGCAAGCCGACGTGCAGGACATTGGCGGCTTCATCGGGTGGGCGGAAAGCCTGCGGATCAGGGCTGCACAGCGTTATCAGTTGGGGGTCAAAATTATCCCATACCCGCGGATTGGTGTAGCAGGATTCAAGCTTCGCCGTATCAAGCCCGGGAATGCGTTTGAGATAGGGCAGGGGTGGCATATTCATGATCGACAGACAGGGGATGCGGGCTTCGGCGATCCGCGTCATTAGCGCCCAGATCTCCTGGGCACCGTATTGCGGTTCCTGCATGGCCAGACAGACCAAATCATAGCAAGCCGTCGGGTCAACCGCATCCGGCGACAGGGCATTGAGTTTTCCAGGCAGGTCGACGGAACGGATCACCCGATGCGATGCCTCGTCAGACAGCTTGAGCAGCACTTCCGTGCCCCTATCGTTGATCAGCTGAGCTGTTTTCTTGCGGCAGACCAAAGTGACGTTGTGCCCTGCCATCAGCAGCTTGGTGCCAAGAAGGGATCCGTATGAAGCGCCCAGAATTAGGATGTTGTATGTCATCGGCCGTGTTCCTCTCCCTGTGCGCCTGTGGTCGGTCGGCGCGTGAAGCATTAACTGTGCGGTGCCGGGCATCATAGGATCAGAATTAAAAGTTCATAGATTTTTCGGGTTTGTGTGTTACTTGTGTACTTAACTTGTCTGCTAATTAGTTAAGTTGTTAATATTTTGGCAAATACCGTACGCAAAACACTGATCGGACCCCGTCTGCGCGAGCTTCGGCGCGAACACAAGCAAACCCAGGCGGAAATGGCGAAGGGGCTTGGCGTGAGCGCGGCTTACGTCAATCTGCTGGAACATAACCAGCGGAGCCTGTCCGTGCAGATGCTGATGGCGCTGTCTGACACATATGGTGTCGATTGGCGCGATTTGATCAAGGATGAGAGCTCGAACATCCTGGCGGACTTGCGAAATGCCGTTCGGGATCCTGTTTTTGGTGATGTACACCCCGATATCCAGGAGCTTCGCGCCGCCATTGATCATGCGCCGCAACTTGTTACCCATTTTCTGGAGCTCTATCGCAGCCACCGCACCGCCCTTGAAAACATGATGCGGCTCGGAAGTGAAGGGATGCCTGATGATCTTCTGTCCTCCACACCGGAAACCATCATTCACGATTTTTTCCGCAACCACGCCAATCATTTTCCAGAACTGGAGATCTCGGCAGAAAAATTGCGCGCCGCAGAGCCCTGCGAGGCGGATGATGTTTATGCGATGCTGAAGGCGCGTTTACACCGTGTTCATGGGATCGGGGTGCGCACCGCACGGGTTGAGGAGATGAACCAGGCGCTGCGCTTTTATGACGAAGCCAACGCGGTCGTGCATCTGTCCGAGGCCCTTGACCATCAGAACCGGGTGTTCCAGCTCACCCATGTCCTGTGCCTTGTGGAGTTGCCTCAGGTCCTCGAGCGCCTGACCGTCAACAGCGGCATTCGCTCGGAGACCGGTTTGGCGCGATGTCGTGTCGAACTGGCAAACTATTTTGCCGCGGCCTTCCTGATGCCCTATGCGCCTTTCCTCGCTGCGGCGGAGCAATACACCTATGATGTTGACCGCCTTGCCGCCACATTTGGCGTTTCTTTCGAACAGGTGTGCCACCGGTTGACCACCATGCAGCGTGACGGGGCAAAGGGGGTGCCGTTCTTTTTTCTGCGCGTCGATAAAGCCGGCAATGTGACCAAACGGTTTAACGCCACGTCTTTCAATATCGCCGAATATGGCGGCGCCTGCCCGGTCTGGAATATTCACACCTCGTTTCGCACCCCCGGTGTCATCATCCCGCAATTCGTCGAACTGCCGGACGGCGAGAAATTTTTCACCATCAGCCGGACAACGGACCGCCCGGTATTCGGCCGCGAGACCCAGGACCGGCGGCTCGCCCTGTCCCTCGGTTGCGAACTGAAGCACGCAAGCCGGATCACCTACACCAAGCCGTTCAATACCCAGGACAAGGGACTGTTCAGCCCGATCGGCATTAACTGCCATCTTTGTCCGCGTCAGGCCTGTTCCCAGCGCGCACATCAGCCGCTTTTCACCGAGTTGAAGATCGACACCAATCGCCGCGGCAACACACGCTACGAAAGCTAGCAAGATTATGGTGGCATTTACCCGGCCAGCCCAGAGATCATGGACGGCGATCTCAACCGCCTGCGCGGCCGCCTTGATACGGCGCGGCAAAGCCCCGGTAACGGCCTCGGCCTCAGCCTGGTCGCCGCCGTGGCGCGCATCCACGGCGCCGAATTTCTGCTCGAGGACGCCGGGCCGGGGCTGCGGGTGGTGCTGAGGTTTGGGAAGGGGTGAGGTTTTTTTGGGGGAAGTGGAGGTGCTTTTGCCTTGGGTAATGCTCTGTCGTGATAATCTGGATCAGGCAGTGAGGAGCCGGAACGCGGCGGCGGCGCCGCCGCCTGATGCTGCTGGTTATTGTTGCTTTGTCGTCTGCGGATCAGCGGCACCGGTCTGGCCGTCGGCGAAGGTCTGCCACAGGCTCCACAGGGCCGCTTCGAAATGCCCGGCAAAGCGCGCCGCATCGGTCAGGGGTGCGGCCCGCATCTGCGCACGCAGGCCGGCGCGCAGCGCCGCCAGCCGGGGCAGGTCGCGGGTCTGGCGGGCGGCGATGGCAATATAACCGGCGTCGTCGGCGGCGATCCAGTCGGCCAGGCCGGCGTTGCGGGCAATGCTGGTGCCGACCCGCGACAGGAAGCGGTCGCCCCGGCGGGTGATCACGGGAACCCCCATCCACAGCGCTTCGGCGCTGGTTGTGCCGCCCGGATAGGGAAACGGATCGAGCGCGATATCGACCCGCTGGTAGGCGGCCAGCAGCTCGGCCCGGGGCGACGCGCCCTCCAGTATCAGCCGTTCGGCGGCAATGCCGTGGGCGGCAAAGCGCTCGCGGACCGCGTCGCAGGCCGCGGCATCGCCGAGCTGGCGGGACTTGAGAAACAGGCGGGAGCCAGCGACCGCATCCAGCACTGCCGCCCACAGGGCAACCACCGCATCGTTCATTTTGCTGATATTGTTGAAGCAGCCGAAGGTGACCCTGCCATTGGCCAGGGCGGGCAGGGGATTGACCGCCGGCGCACAATCGGGCGGGGTGAAACAGAGGTAGCTTTCCGGTAACCGCACCAGGGATTCCATGAAGGCGGCTTGGTCTTCCGCCGGCGCCACATGGGGATCGCCCAGCAGGTAGTCCATGGTATCGAGCCCGGTGGTCGCGAAGTAACCGAGCCAGCTGACCTGCACCGGCGCCGGCTTCCAGGCGAACAGGGGCAGCCGGTTGAGGGCCGTATGGCCGGCAAGATCGATCAGGATATGGACGCCATCGCCGTGGATCAGGGCGCTGGCCGCCGCATCGTCCAGACCGGCGATGGATGTCCAGGCGGAAAAATGCGGGCGGAGCCGCAGGGTCACGGCGTCGGCATTGTTGGTGGTGGGATAGGCCCGCAAATCAATCCGCGCCGGGTCGAGATGGGCGAGCAGGCTTTCCACGAAAATACCGACCGGATGCTGTTTCAGATCGCCCGACACCAGGCCGACGCGCAGCCGTTGTGGTTGCAGTTCTGTCTGCCAGCTGGTGTAGCGGGCCGTGACCTTGCGCGCAACCATGGCGCCGTAGCGTTTGGCTTCTTCGAGGCCGGCGGCGGGGCTTACGTCGGCCATGGAACAGAGACAGAGTAAAAGATTGCTGTGGGTCATGGCGTCGTCGGGGTCGATGGCGAGCGCCCGGCGATAGCTGGCCGCCGCCGCATCCGGTTGCCCCTGGTCCATCAGCGTCTTGCCCAGGTTGCTGTGGGCTTTTGCGTAGGAGGGATCAAGAGCGATCGCCTGGTGATGGCTGGCCAGGGCGGCGTCCGGCTGGCCCAGGTTGCCAAGAATGACGGCCAGGTTGGAGTGGATCTCGGCCACATGCGGATTGATGGCAATGGCTTTGCGGTAGCTTGCCGCCGCGTCATCCGGTTTGTTCTGGTCACTGAGCAGATTGCCCAGATTGCTATGGGCATTGGCGAAATCGGGCTTGATGGCAATGGCCCTGTGGTAACAGTCTGCCGCCGCGTCAAGCTGGCCCAGGCCATGCAGGGTTGCCCCCAGATTGCTGAGCGCCTCGGCGTAGCCGGGCTCAAGGGTGAGGGCCGTGCGGTAGCTGGCGACGGCCTGTTCGGGTTTGCCCAGATCGCGCAGCGTATTGGCCAGATTGAAGTGCGCTGCGGTGAAATCAGGCTTTATGGCAATGGCCTTACGGTAACTGTCTGCGGCTTGGTCCAGCTTGCCCAGGCCTTTCAGGGCAGTGCCCAGATTGGCATGGGCCTCGGCAAAATCAGGGCGGATGGCAAGTGCCTGACTGATCAGGACAACCGCGTCCTGGTGCTGGCCGACCTGATGGGCGATCAGTCCGAGCAGATGCAGGGCGACGGGCTGCTCGGGCTCGGCCTGCAGGATTTGCCGGCAGGCCTGCTCGGCCTCGGGCAGACGACCGGCACTGTGATGCTGCAGGGCCAGATCAAGGGCCTGCCGGGTCGGAGTCGCCGGTTGGTCGGAAGATGTGTGGCCTGATTTCTGTTCGCGTATTTTCTGGCGGCGCTTTTCTGCTCTGTTCATCTGCCGGACCTGCTCAGTCAATCAATCTGGATAAGTCATAAACCAATGGCCGCGGGATGGGAAGCGGCTCCGGCCTGGTGCCGGAGTTGAACCCAACGGCCGGCGATCAGCGCCTGTTAAATAAACCAAGGGCCGCACCCTTGCGGGTGCGGCCCTCACTTTTCGTTTGCTCGGGAACGGCCTGGGTTTAGTAGTCCATGCCACCCATGTCACCACCACCGGCCTGAGCGGCGGCGGCAACGACTTTGTCTGCAACCATGGCTTCGGTTGTAATCAACAGACCTGCCACCGAGGCGGCATCCTGCAACGCGGTGCGGACAACCTTGGTCGGGTCAATGATACCGGCCGCGATCATATCCACATACTCTCCGGTTTGTGCGTTGAAACCGTAGTTCTTGCTTTTCTGCTCCAGCAGTTTACCGGCAACAACGGCACCGTCATGGCCGGCGTTGGTGGCAATCTGGCGGATCGGAGACTGCAGGGCCCGGCGAATGATGCCGACGCCGACCCGCTGGTCATCGTTGGCAACTTCGGTCTTGTCGAGAACCCGCGATGCAAACAGCAGGGCCGAACCACCGCCGGCAACAACGCCTTCGGCAACAGCGGCACGGGTTGCGTTCAATGCATCGTCGACCCGGTCCTTGCGTTCCTTGACGGCGACTTCGCTGCCGCCGCCGACACTGACGATGGCGACACCGCCAGCCAGTTTGGCAAGACGTTCCTGCAGCTTCTCGCGGTCATAGTCGGAAGTGGTGTCCTCGATCTGCTTGCGGATTTGTCCACAACGGGACTGGATATCAGCTTTTGCACCAAGACCTTCGACGATGGTGGTTTCTTCCTTGGTGATCGAGACCTTCTTGGCCGATCCCAGCATGTCGACGGTGACATTCTCGAGCTTGATACCGAGATCTTCGGAAATCACCTGGGCTTTGGTGAGAATGGCAATATCTTCGAGCATGGCTTTGCGCCGGTCACCAAATCCCGGTGCCTTGACGGCGGCGACTTTCAGGCCGCCACGGAGTTTGTTGACAACCAGGGTTGCCAGCGCTTCGCCTTCAATGTCTTCGGCGATAATCAGGAGCGGGCGGCCGGACTGGACGACTTGCTCGAGAACCGGAAGCAGGGGCTGCAGGCCGGACAATTTCTTCTCGAAGATGAGGATATAGGGATTGTCCATTTCACAGGTCATCTTGTCTGCGTTGGTGACAAAATAGGGAGATGTGTAACCCCGGTCAAACTGCATGCCCTCGACAACCGTAAGCTCCGAGTCCATGCCTTTTGCTTCTTCAACGGTGATCACGCCTTCGTTGCCGACGCGTTCCATGGCTTCGGCAATCATGTTGCCGATTTCACTGTCGCCGTTGGCGGAAATCGTACCCACCTGGGCGATTTCAGCATTGGTGGAGACCTTGCGCGAGGTGCTCTGCAGGGCAGCGACGACGTCGATGACAGCCAGATCAATACCGCGTTTAAGATCCATCGGGTTCATGCCGGCGGCAACGGCCTTGCAGCCTTCGCGAACAATCGACTGGGCCAGCACCGTCGCTGTT
>JABMNT010000077.1 GCA_013203595.1 Rhodospirillales bacterium | reverse complement strand
GGGCAGAACCGCGCCGTTCATGGTCATGGATACCGACATCTGATCAAGCGGGATCTGGTCGAACAGGATCTTCATGTCCTCGACCGTGTCGATGGCCACCCCGGCCTTGCCCACGTCACCGACGACCCGGGGATGATCGCTGTCATAACCGCGATGGGTGGCCAGATCAAAAGCCACGGACAGCCCCTTCTGGCCCGCCGCCAGATTGTTCCGGTAAAAGGCGTTGGAGTCTTCGGCTGTTGAAAAACCGGCATACTGGCGGATCGTCCACGGCCGGTTGGCATACATGGTCGCCCGCGGGCCGCGGGTAAACGGCGGAAAGCCGGGCAGCGTGTCGGTGTCGCCCAGGGCTTCAAGATCGGCCGATGTATAGAGCGGGCGCACATCAATGCCTTCCGGGGTGTGCCAGACCAGATCCTCGACGGACCTTCCACGCAGTTCTTTTTCCGCCGTTTGCGTCCATTGCTTCATAGGTGGTGGTTTTGTCATGGGACGTCCCTTCACTGGTGATTGGAATGCATTAGCCGGCAGCCACGGCGGCCGGGTCGGACCGGTTCAGTACATCGTCGGGAAGCGAGGCGATAAAGTCATTCATGGAACCTCCCTGCGCCGTCAAATGGCCCTGCATCAGGCGCTCCGCAGCCGCGCCGTCCTGGGCAATCAGGGCGGCCAGGATCGCCTTATGTTCGTTAAAGGAACCCGACAGGCGCCCGTTCTGGTGCAACTGTGAGCGCCGGTAGGGAGCCAGACGATTGCGTAGCTTCATGGTTTGTTCAGCCAGAAAAAGATTGCGGCTGGCCTGGTAGATGGTTTCGTGAAAGGCCACATTGCAGCGGTAATAGGCATCATAATCACCGGCAGTAACGGCGTCCTCACTGGCCGCATGAACGTCCTGGAGGTGATCAAGTTCAGGTTTCGTCGCCCGCCGGGCCGCCAGTCGTCCACACATGCCCTCAAGCTCCGCCATCACTTCGAACATATCCAGCAATTCCTTGAGGCCGATCTCGGCAACCACAGCGCCGCGGCGCGGCCGCAACTGCACCAGGCCCATGGAACTGAGCTGCAAAAGCGCCTCGCGGATCGGTGTTCGCGACACCTGGAAGCGCTCGGCCAGGGAAACCTCGTCGAGACGCGCACCCGGCTTCAACAGGCCGGCAATGATATCGCGTTCCAGTTTGACTTTCAGTGTGTCGTTACGTTTCGGCGACATTTGACCGGCCCCATCCGTTGACTGGGTATACGTTAACACATTTAAAATATTTTTTAAATCAATTATTGTATACATGATTTCGATTGCGAAAAAAATTCAGGGCCGCGGCAGCCCCTTAGGTCGTTGTATTGACTCATAAATTTCAAATTATCCACAATCAATGTCCCTACAATATCTAGCGTAACTATTGCTAAATTTTACCAAATATGGGTATAGTCACAGCATGTAGATACATACAAAGAGCTAACTTTAACCGCAACAGCATCGCGCTTCGTCTGAAATCCTGGGCATACCAGACGCGCGTTGGGGAAATAGGAAATAAAATGATATTTGAATGGACACCAACCCATATCAGCGCCCTGATAGCCCTTTGGAACGAAGGACTGCCGACCAGTGCCATTGGTCAGCGCCTTGGAATTACAAAAAATGCGGTCGTCGGCAAGGTCCACCGCCTGGGCCTGCCCAAGCGCGGCTCACCCATCAAGCAGAAACCGCGGCCGGCAGAAGTCATCAGCCTTGGCGCTTTGCGTCCGGGCATGTGCAGCTGGCCGGAAGGCGAGCCGGGAACGGAAAACTTCCATTTTTGCGGTGAACCATCAATCTCCGACAAACCCTACTGTCTGTCCCATTGCGAACGCGCCTATGTCAAACCGTCCAAGGAAAGAAAAACGCGCGCTGCCTGATCGTTCAGCCGCCTTACAACCCCTGATCTGATAAAATCACACCGGGCCCAACCAGGTCCGGTGTTTTTTATGCATATCGCTGCTTATATTTCCGGTTGAAACCTGATAGAAGAGAGGGGTCTCGTTTGCGTCTTCTGAACGATCAGGATAAAGCCGCCAACAATGAACAATCACGCACCCCAATTGATTATTGAAGGTTCCGCGCTTCCTGAACCCTTCAAGGATGCCTTTGCTTACTGGCAGGCGCTTCGCCAACCTCAATGGGCGCCAGCCTGGCCGTCCTTTCAACTCGACAAATTGCATCCAAAATTACTGCCATGGGCGGTTGTTGTCGACGTGCTATGCGAGCCCCGTGATTTTGAATATCGATATTGGGGAACCTCGCGGGGACGCCTGATTGGCAAGGAAATGACCGGATTGAAAGCATCAGATATTGCAGATGCCCACATGCGGGCCGGTAATTTTGAAGAATATATAGCAGTTTGTGCCGCTAAAAAGCCTTTGCTCTGCCAGACACCGGTCACCATGTCGGCCGGACGCCAGGTTTCCTTTCATTCCATGCGACTGCCGTTTCGGGACCACGACGAACGTGTCTCTCATATCTTTTCGGTGGTTGATTACGAGGAGATCAACGCTGATCACTACGCCTATTATGGGACCCGGCCAACCGGCCTGTGACGTCTGAGGCAAACAACCTTGACGCCGCCCCGTTCCGGCGTATCATGGGTCTGTTATGAACGATACAAACCGCCCTGCAGAGATCGCAACACAGCGAATTAGTGTCCCGGCTCCTCATATCTAGACGAGGTCCGGGCCCCAGTTGTTGCTTTTGAATTTCTCTGTTGAAGGTTTTTTCTCATGACCAGTTCCGTATCGCCTTTCCAGGCTCAGCGTTCCGCTTCCACCGCCTGTTTTTCCGTCACTGCCGCCAATGACCCGGCGACCCTGCCCCGTGTGCTGGGCCTGTTCGCCAAATTGGGGCGGACCCCGCACCAATGCCATGCCACCTCATTCGGCGTTGACGCCGAAGAGCTTCATATCGATCTGCAATACCCGCATATGACCGATAGCGAAGCCCAGCATCTGGCCCGCGCCCTGCGCGGATGCTTTTTGGTGAAATCTGTCCTAACCTCACATAAGCAGGAGCGAATGATCGCTTGATTACCTTCGGTAGCCCCCTGCAATGAGCCTGATTGACCGCGTTTCCGCCTGTGCTGTCTACGATGCCGGACGCTTTCTCGATTTTCATGTTGACGCTGTGCGCGTTGGCGGCGTGCACCGTGACACCGTAAGGCATCTGACGGCGTTTCCGGATCTGCTGACAATCACCGACAAAACGATCAGCTTGCGCCCGCATCTGGCCACTTACGAAGCGCGGACACGGGCCATGGCGCAAATCGTCAATGTGCTGCGCGGCGACGGGCTGGTGCCGGGCTGGCGCGATGAAGCCTATCCGGTGGGTGTCGGGTTTTCCGCCCCGGCCCTGTTTCAGATCGAACGCGCCGCCGTCGCCCTGTTCGGCTTTCGCGGCTATGGGGTTCATCTGAACGGCTATGTGCGCGACCAGGGCCAGATCAGGCTGTGGGTCGGCAAACGCGCACTCAGCAAACCAACGGGGCCCGGCAAGCTCGATCAGATCGTTGCCGGCGGCCAGCCCGTAGGCATGGGCCTGCACGACAACCTGATTAAGGAATGCGCCGAGGAAGCCAGTATTCCGGCCACCCTGGCGGCCAGGGCCCGACCGGTGGGCACAATTTCCTACCGGACCTCCAGGCCGGAAGGCCTGCGCGATGATGTCCTGTTTAATTACGATCTTGAACTTCCGGCAACGTTTCAGCCCACCAACAGCGACGGAGAAGTGGAGGCCTTTTATTTATGGCCGATCGAGAAAGTCCGCAATGTTCTGGAACGGACCAATGACTTTAAATTCAATTCCGGGCTGGTGGTTATTGATTTTATGGTACGTCACGGCATTATTGATGCGGATGAACCCGGGTACGCAGATCTGGTCGCCGGATTGCATCACTGACAAACATCACGGAGCGAACAATGACTCAACAGAACTGGTCGATTTATCTTTCAGGCGAAATCCATTCCGACTGGCGCCAGCGGATCGAAGCCGGCCTGAAGGACCAGAACCTGCCGGTGACGACCCTGTCGCCGGTCACTGATCACGGGGCGAGCGACGATTGTGGTGTCGATATCCTGGGCGCCGAAAGCGCGCCCTTCTGGAAAGACCACAAGGGATCCAAGGTCAATGCCATCCGCACCCGCACCCTGATCGACCGCGCCGATGTGGTGGTTGTTCGCTTTGGCGACAAATACCGGCAATGGAATGCGGCCTTTGATGCCGGTTATGCAAGCGCCAAGGGCAAGCCGATCATCACCCTGCACGATGCCGAGCTGACCCATGCCCTGAAAGAAGTCGACGCCGCCGCCCTGGCGGTTGCCGAAACCCCTGAGCAGGTGGTGCAGATCATGAATTATGTGATTGCCGGGAAGCTTTAGTTTCATGGATGCCCGGGAACCCCGCCACGACCTGTATCCATCGCTGGAGCCTGACGCGTCGGGAATGCTGCGGGTTGATGCCACCCACCAGATCTATTGGGAGACCTCGGGCAACCCCGACGGCGTGCCCGTGCTGTTTGTCCATGGCGGGCCGGGAGCCGGGACCAATCCGGGCCACCGGCGGTTTTTCGATCCGGCCCATTACCGCATCATCCTGTTTGATCAGCGCGGTGCCGGACGCTCCAAGCCCTATGCAGAGGTCAAGGACAACACAACGGCCCATATCATTTCGGACATGGAAGCCCTGCGCCGGCATCTGGCCGTCGAGGAATGGCTGTTGTTTGGCGGTTCCTGGGGATCGACCCTGGCCATCGCCTACGGGATTGCCCATCCGGAACGAACCCTGGGGTTTATTCTGCGTGGTATCTTCCTCGGCCGCAGACGGGAACTGGACTGGTTTTTAGGCGGCATTCAAACGATTTACCCGGAAGCCTGGGCGGCCTTTGTCGAGTTTATCCCGGAAAACGAACAGTCCGAGCTGCTGGCCGCCTATCACCGGCGCCTGCTGAGCACCAACGCGGCGGTGCACGGCCCGGCGGCGCAGGCCTGGAACCGGTTCGAGCAGGATTGTTCGACCCACCAGCACACGCCGCGCAGCGGTGATCCGTCAAACGGCTATGCGGCGCTCGCCCTGGCCCGCATCGAAGCCCATTACTTTATCAATCACATGTTTCTGGATGAAGATGAGCTGCTGGAAAACCTGCACCGGATCAGCCATCTGCCGGCGCGGCTCATCCAGGGGCGCTATGATATGGTCTGCCCGATGATCACCGCCCATAGCCTGGCCCAGGCATGGCCCACATCGGAACTGGTTGTGATCGCCGATGCCGGCCATTCCGCCATGGAGCCGGGCACCCGCGCGGCCCTGGTCGAAGCCATGGAAGACTTTAAAATACGAATTGGATAAGCGGACCGCACGGGTCCGCACGGGTCGCCGACGGCGCCCCTTGCATTAATCCGCAATATACCTAAAATGCCGCTAATAACAAAGAACTAGAGCCAGACATCGAGGGGGAAGTTCACGTGAACGGACTGTCAAAAGCGCTTTTCATTGCTGCCGTCTGCCTCATGGCCTTTTCGCCGCCGGCGGCAAAGGCTGATGATCCGGCTTATCTGACCCTGGGTGCCGGCTGGTTTGATTTCAACCGGAAAAAGGACCAGGGTGGCGAGTTTCGCCTGGAGTACCGGTCAAATTACAAACTGTGGGAACTGAAACCCTTTGCCACACTGGCGGTCGCCAGCAATGGCATGACTTTCATGGGTGCCGGTGTATTGATGGATATCTACTTTGGCCGGCGCTGGGTGGTCACCCCGAGCTTTGCACCAACCTGGTGGCGCGGCAAGACCAGCAAGCTGGACATGGGGCACGCCATCGAATTTCGCTCGCAGCTGGAACTCGCCTATCGCTTTGATGACCGGACCCGCCTGGGATTGTCGGTATCGCATTATTCCAATGCCAGTCTGGGCGATACCAACCCGGGAACCGAGACCATCATGCTCAATTACTCAATTCCCTTTTCCAAGATCGCTCGAAAATTCAACTAATCAACGGGCCACAGACTCTTTAGCGCCCGCAGCCCCGGTTGTCGGCCCGATCGCCGGTTTGCCCCGGCTTTAACGGGACCGTTCAGGCGCGTGGAATAATCATGGTAATCACCCCTGCAAGGATTAGCATCACGGTTGCAGCACCCAGGCATCCCGCCATACCGGCGATCTGGTAGGCCCAGCCCGACAGCAGGGTGCCGCCCAGCCGGCCGGCGGCGTTTGCCATATAATAAAACCCCACATCCAGAGCCACGTCATTGCGGTCGGCAAAGGCCAGGATCAGATAGGAATGCAGCGACGAATTGACGGCGAACAGAAAGCCGAAGACGGCGAGGCCGCCGACCAGCGTCCACGTGGGATCGATGCCGGCGTTGATCATGAGCGCGATCAACGAGGTCACTCCGGCCAGCCCATAGACCCAGTTCAGCGCCGCCTTGATCTCGGTCGAGCGGCCGTCGGCGGATCGCGTGATCATGCGC
>JABMNT010000076.1 GCA_013203595.1 Rhodospirillales bacterium | reverse complement strand
GTTGGGGTTCTCTTCGAAGGCGTTGAGAAGCGAATTGAACTTGAACGCTTGGCAAATCAAGCTGAGGGCGAAGAGAAGACCGCCTTTACTCTTTCTTCCTGATATATGGGGCCGAGGTGAGTGTGTTAAGCCGTCTGGAGAAATCGAACAGCGAGGGCCTTCTGCAATTGGCAGATGGCATTCCTATGTCATGGCGTCTCATTTGCGCCCGCTTTCCGCGTTCATATCATTGGCTGCAATGATATTGACGGGAGCGGCGATAGCCTCGGGATTACCACAAATCCCGAAAGAACCGATACTGCGGGTTGAAACCGGGAACCACACGGCCTCAGTAAATCGTCTTCTGCTGAGCGCAAATCAACGTAACATCTTGACCGTATCTGACGACCAAACACTACGTATCTGGCGACGCAGCGATGGCAACCCTATAAAAATCATAAGAGGAGCGGCCGGTCCGGTTGACGAAGGTGCGCTTTACGCCATCGCGGAGAGCGGACGGTTTATCGCTGTCGGTGGCCGGACTGGATGGACATGGGGTGTTGGCAAAACTGTCGTTCGAATTATTGATGCAAAAACATTTCAACCGCGTGGAGCCCTGTCCGGCCTCAACGCGCCGGTTGTTGCACTTGCCTTCTCTCCAGACGGAAATTATCTGGCCGTCGGGTTGCAGGGGGCCCGTCAAGGTTTGCGTGTGTTTTCACTTGCCACTGGGAAGCCGGTAATCAAGGATATCAACTTTCCAATTGAACTTGTTGACGTCAAGTTTCTTGCCGATGGCAGGCTGATCGCTCTCGGAGCCTCCGGCGTAATTCACCAGCATAAAATTGGGGAGAAGGGAGGCGGCGCATCGGTCAATATGCCGCGTGGAACCCGACCTTGGCGGATTTCCGTAGCGCCGAATGGCAGAGATATCGCGATAACTCACCGTAATGCCTCCCTTGTGACGGTGATGCTGGATGCCGATCCATTAAGCACAATCAATCTTACGGGAAAGCTTGTTCCAAAAGGCGGGTTGGCCATTGCTGCCTGGAGTGCCAATGGGCGCTTCATTCACGCAGTAAGTAATCCCGTTGGGTTTACGGATACCCGCGGGACTACAAGAATTGACCAGACCATTCATACATGGCGTAGCGATGGTCATTTTATAGGTTCAATGTCATTGACTAAAGCTGGCGTCCAATCACCGATTGTCTCACTTGCGGGAACACGACGGTCAGAAGGTGGGGATGGAATTTATTTTGGAACTACGAACGGAAGTTGGGGGGCATTACGCCTGTCTTCCCGTGGCTTTCTGGCGCTGGAATATCAGGTGAGATCGGAAACACCAAATTTCCGCGGCGCTTATAACCAACGTCCCATGACCAACAGGACGGGCTCTGTGATTGTTTTCCCTGTTGACCCAACAACAAAGACAAGGGGGGTTTTTGATGTTGAGACTCCAGAAATGCGTATAACCGAGACCATACCACCCGGAGTCAAAGCTGGCCTCAGGACGCTTAACGGACGTAAATTAGCAATTACCCCACAATCATCTACTGCAACATTGGATGGGCAGACTCTTTCACTTGCGCCAAACGAACGGGCCCTCGAATTTATCGCTGGCACCGAAGGCGAAATGTTATTTGTTGGCACAAATTTCTATCTGCGGGCCTATAACAAGGGCTGGGAGACGTGGCGTGTCCCGATGCCGGCTCCTGTCTGGGGCATAGTGCAAAGTGGTAACGGGAGGTTCATTATTTCGCTGCTCGGTAACGGCGTGATCCAATGGCGCGACACTAAAACAGGGGCTCTTATCGGCTCCCTCTTTGTTTCCCACAACGGTCAACACTGGGTTGTGTGGACACCGGATGGTTTTTTCGACCATAGCCCTGCAGATCGATTTGGCGTGAGCGGTGCCAGCTTAATCGGCTATCACATCAACAAGGGCTATAAGGACGAAGCGCGTTTTGTGGCCATTGATCAACTATACAAAAAGTTCTTTCGCCCCGATGTTGTGCAGGCGGCGCTGCGGTCAGGAGATGGCGACAATGAGATCGTTCAGGCAGCAATTCGCGTTGATGCATCAGTGGCGGAAATTCTTATTGGTTCGCCGCCTCCTCTCGTCAAAATCAGTGAGGTTTGTGGTATCGATGAATTCGATCAGGCAGCCGGTTGTGGTGCACCCGTGGATGCCGTTGGGACACGGACGCTTCGCGCGGTTCTCCCTCAACCAGTACGACAAACCCAATCCGTCGAACTTATTATTGATGTTGAAGATCAGGGCGGAGGCATCGGCAGTATTGAAGTGCGTCGAAACAATGCCCGGATTGCTACTATCCGGACCGGTGAGATCGAGCAAAAGAACAAGCTTGTTTTACGCGAGCGTCTGCCACTGCTTAGAGGCGTCAATGAAATTGAAGTCACGATATACGATAGGGACAACACGGTCGCGTCCCAACCGATTGCGTTTTCTGTTCAGGGCGAAGCACCGATTGCCACTGATAGAAAACGAATTCACGTTCTGGCAGTTGGCGTCGCCGATTATCAGGTTGATGCGTTTGATTTAACGAAGGGAATTGCCAGCAATGACGCAAAAGCCATTGTTGGATTATTTGAAGAGACTTCAGGAAAGGGCAAACTCTTCGCCAGTGCAAACACAACCTTGTTGCTTGATCAGGATGCGACCCGCGACAATATTCTCAAAGCCCTCGACAAACTTTCGAAAGAGGTCGAACCAACAGACACGGTTGTGATCTTTCTGTCCGGACACGGAGACGTCATCGACGGCAATTATACATTCGCCCCTTATGAAATCGGCGCGGCTAACCCAGGTGTTCTCGCCGACGCTTTTCAGGGCAAACGTTTTGGCGATAAAGCTGTACGAGATGTTTTCAGGGACGGAGGACTGAGGCAGTCAGTCTTGATGCAGGCACTAGCCAACTTTTCGGCGGAAAACGTGATTGTCATCCTTGATACCTGCTATGCGGGCTCTTTCCAGGTACTCAATTCGACTCAGCGTGTAGCATCGTCAAAATCTGTCGCCGAACGTGTGGCTAGGGACTCCGGACGTTTTGTGCTGGCAAGCGCGCGCGGACTCGCCAATGACAGTGATGGCAAGGATTACCCGCCGGATTATGATGGACACGGTCTTTTCACGTCCCATGCATTAGATGGATTACGTGGTGCCGCAGACGGGAACCGCAATAGCGAGGTTAGCCTGTCCGAACTCGGAGAATATGTGAAATTGAATGTTTCAAAAACGTCCGCCCAATGGGATGTGCCGCAAATCCCGGTAGCGAGTTTCTTGGGCGATCCCTATTTTCCTGTTGTGCGTATGGGTGACAATACCCGAAAGAATTGAGATTTATGATAGAGGAATATGAAATGGTCTATGTTAGCCAGAGTATTAGGAAAATCGGACTGTTAGCCCTCTCCGGCGCAAGGTGTGCAAGCGCTCTTAGGCTGATGGCTGGCGTTTTATTCAGCATAACAGTTTCGACCATGGCACCAGCCTACGCACAACAAACCTATGGAAATGAGGTGCTATTCGAACGTACCCCAACCGTAGAAGAGCTAAATGCACTTTTTGCCAAACAAAAGAAACCTAAACGGCCAGTTCGGAAAATTTTCCTTGGCGCTCCGCCGCCTACCAGCACCCAGTCTGACGTTAAGAACTCGTCAATAAAGCAAGGCTCCGCTGCACCTCAGGCATATGCTGGCACGTCATCTTCG
Source organism: Rhodospirillales bacterium (assembly GCA_013203595.1). Classification (GTDB taxonomy): domain Bacteria; phylum Pseudomonadota; class Alphaproteobacteria; order Rhodospirillales; family Casp-alpha2; genus JABMNT01. The sequence continues at coordinate 23,647 of JABMNT010000076.1, read as the reverse complement.
GCAAAGGCCGCAAGTGGAGACGAAGTTAAAATCAGCATGCTGATTCAGTTCGACTTAAATAGTGTCAAGGTTAAACCGGAGTTTGAGCAGGGAATTTCCAACATAGCTTCTGTTTTGGAAAAATATAAAGACCTGAAACTGGAGGTTGGTGGACATGCCGACGCAACAGGTGGATCCATGCACAACCAAGACCTCTCCAAACGCCGCGCAGAGTCGGTCCGCCAGACATTGATCAATGTACATTCAATTGCGGAACAGCGGGTATTGGCTGTCGGGTATGGAGAAACTGTGCCTTTGCAGGGCGTGCCGCCGAAGGACCCGAAAAATAGACGAGTCACTTTTAGAGCGTACAACTAAGCCCGTCCACTTCATCTGGAATGTCCTGAGTTGCCCCGCCTGCACCGTGTCTGATGCTTCAGGAATGGAAGTGGTTTTTTTAACTGCAGTCAAAATCTAACTTTGTCTGAAATTATCCAGTTGATGCCGTCCACCTCCTTTTCTGCGCTTGCTTCGCCAAAGCCTCCGTTCTCGACGTGTACAGTTTTGGCGCCGCCGTTCAGGGCACCGCTTACGGCCAGCAGATTTTTATAAATAGTTAGGCCGTCGGCGCCGTATAAGCGGCTTCACTGACCGGCTCCAGCCAGTCCGTCGCGGCGCCGGTATCGTCGGACTCCGACAGCGCCAGATGGCACATCATCTGGTCCGGTGCCGCGCCATGCCAATGCCGCGCGTTTGGCGGGATAATGACGGTATCGCCGGCCAGAATTTCCTGCACCGCTTCACCGTCCAACTGATAGCGCCCTACACCGGACAACACATAGAGCACCTGTCCGACCGCGTGGCTATGCCAGTTGGTTCTGCCGCCCGGGGTGAACGTTACCCGACTGACTCGCAGCCGGGACGGATCTTCGGGAACAAAGATCTGGTCATGCAGCACTTTGCCGACGAACTTGTCGGCTGTGGCCAGTTTCGTTGTGCCTTGATTTGCCTTAACAATTCTTGGTTTCATGGATAGCCTCCGTAAATTTCATTTTTAATCATATTTGTTACGCCCTTTGCCGATTAAATCCTGTCTAATGCCCTGGCGACAAGGGGGATGGCTGGAAATGGTAAAACCCACAGGTATATCCCCAATCCAGCCCCGGGTGCCGATTATAGCCGCATCCGGCGGCGGGCCAAGCCGGGGTACTGCCGGTCTTCGACAATCAGCCAACGACGCCGCCATTAATTTGCAGCAGTTGCCCATTGATAAAGCCGCCCCGGTCTGAACACAGCAGGCCGACGGCGGCGGCAATATCATCAGCCGTGCCAAGCCGCCCGACAGGCGTTTGAGCGAGCAATTTCTGGAACCGGTCCGACTGCGAAATATCGATCTCCTCGTCCGGAAAGGTGCCCGGTGAAATCGTGTTGACGGTGATGCCTTTGGGGCCAAATTCGTGCGCCAAAGCCTTGGTCAGCCCCCAGCTTGCATGTTTGGACATGGTCACATGCGGGCGTCCGCCGGTGCCTTTTTGCGCGTTCATACCGGTGAAATTGATGATCCGTCCCCACCCGTTCTCGACCATGCCAGGCAAAAAAGCGCGCGATAACCATACCGACGCATAGCAATTGACGCTCATCACCCGGGTCAGTTCCTCATCCGACATGTCAAGGAACTGAGTTGCCGGCCGGATCGCTGCGTTGTTGATCAGCACATCGATCCGTCCGAAGGCCTGCAGCGCCTTTTCTGTGAGGGTATGAATTGCCGACTGATCACCGACATCCCCCATCACAACAACCGCCTGCGTTCCGATGGAGCGGACCTCGTCGGCGACACGCGCGCAGGCGGCTTCATCTTTCGAGCCGTTGACGACGATGTTGAAACCGGCCTTTGCCAGCTCCTTCGCGCAGCCGCGTCCCATGTTTCGACCCGACCCGGTGATCAGTGCCGCCCCTTTGTGATTTGCCAATTATTTTCTCCCGATTTGTATATTGTGATTGCTAGTAATCCTGTATCGGCGGGGTTTTGCAAGACTGCGCTAACGAACCATGCGCCACCCCTCCCCCCGCCTCTTCTCGGGGTCAGGTAAAGATCGCCCGGCTGATAAAGAAAAAAGCGCCGACCAGTATGACCATTTCCGTGAGCAGGGTATGGATGCGAATGGGTGTTTTTCGAAGCACCCACCGTCCGGCATAGGCACCGGGGATGGTGCAAAGCCCCATGACCAGGCCTGCCGCGAACAACGGCAGTGTCAGCAGCGGAGAGGCACCGAAAACAATTGTTTTTGTTATATTCAGGGTAACGCCAAGGGCTGCGGTCATGGCGACAATCCGCGGCCCGGATAAGCCGGCGCCGAGAAAAAACGGTGCCAGCAGGAGACCGGCTCCCATGGTTGCTCCGCTGATAACGCCATAAACCGGGCCGATAGCGAAAAACCCGAACCGGCCGATTTTTACACCCTTGTTCTTCAGTAACCGCCTTCCGGGTACGGATACGGCGAGAAACCCACCCAGTAACAGGGCGATCATATCGACGGGCAAATAGACAAACAGCAAGGCGCCGATCACCATGCCGGGAAGAGCGGTAAGGATCAGGGAAATGAAAATGGGGATATCAAGATCATGGCGAAACACCCAAAGTCGGGTAACACTGCTGATTATCACGGCGACGGCGACGATCGGTACCGCTGTTTTGATCCCGACAACCGGCGCCAGAATGATGACCAGCAGCAAGGCGCCGGCAAACCCGCTGACGGCATGAAAGACAGCGGTCGAAAAAGCGGCCGCCATCATGAAAGCTAACGTTGTGACATCAATACCGATGTCGGACATGATTGATTGCAGCATAAGTACGGGGAACCCTTCATGACAATCCTAGCCAAATCCCGATGCCATTGAAAGTGCATGGGCAATCAGCCGCATTGACGAAATCATCAAGCTGTTCCTACACTCGCTGCCATGTCGGTCCCAGCACAATATCCGGGGCGGCCTGACGCGCTAAATGGATGGGGACCGGAAGCCAATGACATTAGAAATTTATCCACTGGGAGAGATGCTGGGCGCAGAAATCCGGGGCCTGGATCCGAGCCAGCCGATCCCACGCGATGACCAGCAGGCCCTGAACAGGGCCTTGCAAAATAATCTGGTTTTGATCATCCGTGGCTTTCCGTTAACGGACCCGGAGCTGATCTCATACAGCCGTGTATTTGGCGAGCTGGATCCACCCGGTCCCAACCCCTATGGCGAGACCCTGTTGCCGGATTATCCCGAGCTCAATGTGATCTCGAATGTGATTGAAAAGGGCCGGCCGATTGGCAATCTGGGTGCCGGGGAAGCGGTTTGGCATGCCGACCTGACCTATGTCGATCAACCGCCAAAAGCCGGCGTTCTGCATGCCCTGGAACTGCCACCGGCCGGCGGCAATACCTACTTCGCAAATATGTACGCGGCCTATGAGGCATTGACCGATGCGCTTAAAAGCCGGATCCAGGGGCTCTCGGCGATTCACGATGCGGCGCATAACAGTGCGGGCATGCTGCGCAAGGGCTATGGCGAGTGCACGGACGTTCGGCAAACCCCGGGGGCCCGCCATCCTCTGGTGCGCACCGCAACCGCGACCGGGCGCAAAGCGCTTTTTCTGGGCCGCCGGCCGCATAGCTATATTCCCGGTCTGGAACTGGAAGAGAGCGAGGCGTTGCTCGATCAGCTCTGGGCCCATGCCACACAGCCGCGGTTTGCATTCAGCCACGAATGGCGTGTCGCGGATACGCTGATATGGAATAACTTGAGCGTTTTACACCGCCGCGACGCCTTTGATAGTGCGGCGCGCCGGATCCTTCACCGGGCCCAGATCCGGGGCGATGAACTTATCCTCTGAACCGCGCCAGACCACCCAGATCATTTGCCTGAAACGCACCGTCACACCAGTTTTCCAGTTCCGCCGTCAGATCCGCAGGAAATTCGCCGACGGCGGCATTGGCACGGAATTTGGCCCGCAATTCCTCATCTGATAGCGGCTCGTGGGCGCCACCGCGCAGATGCGGCTGGCGGATTTCATGGACCTTCCCATCTTCCATTGTCATCCGGATATGGCCGGAATAGTTGGCCGGATAGCCGTCATCCGGATCGATGTTATAGCTGATTTTTGACGCCAGACTGAGAATTTTCGGGTCCTTTATATTTTGCTCCGTAAACTGATCCAAACCGGCTACGCCTGACAGCAATCCGACAGCTACGGCATAAGGGACACTGAATTTCGCCGAATAGGGTGTCGTCGGCCGGCGCTTTTCCGCCAACGGTTCCCATAACCGGTGGACGGTCCCCTCGCCCACCTCACAAACGATTGCGGCCACCCGGTCCAGATCAATGCCCTGCTTCGAAAGCTGGATGGCGCAATCGACAAAGGGTTGGCACATGGTGCCGCAGGCGTAGGGTTTGAAGGCCAGGCCGGTCATGCGCCAGTCGCTGCCAAGGCCGTCGGTAATCTGGCTGAAATCGGTTTTGATCTGGGGCGCGGAAAAGCCGAAGAAGAACCCGTGCTGGCCTTCAAAAACCGTGCGCGGGCCATCAAACCCGTTCTTCGCCAGCAACGCCGCCTTGAGCCCCGATTGCGCCGCCCATCCCGGATGCAGTCGTTTTGTCGATGTTCCTTCCGCCAGGTATTCTATGATGCCGGAAGCCATGCTGCCGGCGATACCAAGGGCATTGGTCATCTGGTGGGCATTCAGCCCCAGGGTAACCGAAGCCGCCGCTGCGGCGCCAAAAGTGCCCAATACGGCCGTCGGATGAAACCCGGCGCGGTGAATAGCCGTCGGCGCGACAACGGCAAGCCGACATAACAACTCACAGCCAACCGCATAGCCGGCCAGGGCGTCACCACCTGTTCGATTGTGGACTTCACCCGCCGCCAGAACGGTCGGCAGGATAACCGCACCCGGATGAACCGGCGTGCCTTCATAGGTATCATCGAAATCCTCGCCGTGAATTGCCGTGCCATTGACCAGTGCAGCCCCTGCCATGTCGAGGGCTCCGGAATGGCCGATGGCCGTTGCCCGGCCACTGCTTTCGCAGGCATTGACGACCGCACTGACATAATCGAGATTGCGGGCCGCCAGACAAAGCCCGGCCACATCAAGCAGGGAATGCGACGCCTTGCTGACAACCGCATCCGGCAACAGATCCGAATGTACGGTCGACGCCCAGGTGGAAAAGAGTTCGGCGATGGACGCCAATGGTTCCGGTAATGACCCCATAAGGTTTCTCCAGCCGCGCCTAAGAGGGTTCTGTTTGACGATTGAACAGTTTGTTAAACACCATGCGGACGACAGGCCAGAACAAGCCGAGCAGAGTCACGACAAAGAAGAAAACCACAATCGGGCTGTCAAAGAACTGGAACCAGTTGTTGTCGAACATGATCATCGATTGAGACAGACTTTCCTCAACCAACTTGCCCAGGATCAAGCCCATCACCAGCGGCGCCGGTCCAAACCCATGGCGCTTCATCAGGAAGCCCAGAACTCCGGCAATGAACATGACCCAGATATCAAAGATTGAACTGGCGAAGGAATAGGCACCCACCATGGAAAACACGAACACCGATGGCCACAGAAACTGGCGCGGTATCAGGGTGATACGCGAGAATAATTTGGCGCCGGCAAGCCCGATCCCTAAAAACATGAAGTTGGCCATCAGCATGGCGCCAAAAATGGCATAAAGAAAATGCGGTGTTTCCTGCATCAGATAAGGGCCGGGTCGGAACCCGTGCATGATCAGGGCGGCTAAAATGATAGCTGTGGTCCCGCTTCCGGGAATGCCGAGCGCCAGTGTCGGTACCATGGCCCCGCCGGTTGCCGCGTTGTTGGCGGCTTCCGGTCCGGCAATGCCTTCAAGCGCGCCATGCCCGAATTCTTCCTTGTTCTTGGACCAGCGTTTGGCTTCGTTGTAACCCATGATCGCCGCCACCGTCGCCCCTTCCGCCGGCAGAATACCGATGAAAGTGCCAATGCCGCTGGAGCGCAGTATCGTCATCCCGACTTTGCGAAAATCGGCCATACTCGGCAATTTGACAACCACCGATGTGATCCGTTCGTAGGTGACGTTCAGGGCTTGCGATTGCCCCAGCAATTCACCCAGGGCGAATAATCCGATCAACACCGGAACAAAACTGATGCCCTCGGTCAGCTCGTAGAAACCAAAGGTAAAACGCTCGACCCCGGTTGTCAGATGGATGCCGGCGGTCCCCAGCAGCACACCAAAGGCACCGGCAATCAGGTTTCTGAGCGACGACTTACCGCTGATTGAGGCCAGCATGGAAAGCGCAAAAACGGTTAACGCAAAATATTCCGGCGGGCGAAATTCGAGCGCGATATCTGCCAGCAAGGGGGCTGCAAACAAAAACACCACAAGGCTGAAAATGCCACCCATAACACTGCTGACCGCAGCCAGGCCCAGGGCCCGCCCGGCTTCACCGCGTTTTGCCATGGGATATCCGTCAAGCGCCGTCGCCGCCGCCGGTGGTGCGCCCGGGGCATTAATTAAAATGGCTGTAATCGAGCCGCCAAACGTCCCGGCGCAATAGAGCGCCGCCATCATGCAAATGGCCGGTACCGGATCAAGCGTAATGGTGAAGGGCAATAAAAGTGCGACGGCCATCGGTGAGCTCAGGCCCGGAAGCGCGCCGACGGCGACGCCAATGACTACGCCTGCAAAAATCAACCCGATATTAAAAGGATCAAGGATCAGTGTCAGACCCTGAATGACTGGTTCCATAGAGCCCTACCTCATGTTGACATTAAAAATGCCGGGCTCAAAATGAACACCAAGCACGACTGAAAATAACAACGTTACCAACAGCGGGAGTATGATTGCGAACAGGAGAATAGCTTTGAGCCGGCGTTCGCCCCACAGCAACGGCAGCGCCATACAGACGGCAACCATCGACAAGGATGTGCCAAGCAGCAGGATCGAGGCGACGACGGCAAATAACAAAGCGGCTGTAAAGTAGGCCATCGGTTCGATGCGATCAGCACGCTCTTTTGTCAGGCTCTGACCCCTGCGTTTCAGCAATAAATGCTCAAATGGCAGGCCAAGGGTCAGGATGACGATGGTCCAGATCAGCAGGCGCGGGAAAAATTCCGGTGGAACGTCCTGGGCAAACAGATCGGCGACTTTTTCAAAGTCCATCGTCAACCAGTACAAAATGCCACTGATTGTCAGAATGACGACAGTCAGGCCAAGGTCGGTGCGGTCGATGAGGGGCAGTTTCGCCTCACCGACCGGCGCCTTTGACTCCGTCTTTTCCGGATTATTCATAAACCGATACTCAGCCTGTGGTCCGGCTGCTAGTTGAGCAGGCCAAGATCTTTAAGTGCACTTGCGGCTTTTGCGTACTCTTCCTTGATGTGCTTGTCCCACACCTCATGGCCGGCAACGCTGTCGTCAACGTTCAGGCCGGAACTTTTCAGGTAGTTTGCAAAAACCTTGTGTTTCATGGCTTTGACCAGCGCTTCTGATAAAATGTCGATGCGGTCCTGGGGTGTGCCCTTGAGAACCCAGTAGCCACGGGTGGTTGAGGTTTTGACTTTGTAACCAAGCTCATAGGTCGTTGGAACATCTTTGTATTCGCCCAACCGTTTTTCAGCCATCACAGCCAGCGCCCGGAAAGTTCCGTCCTGAACCTGGGTGCCCGCTTCACTGACATTGGGAAGCGTCGCATCAATGGCACCCGACATCAAAGCCTGAACCATTTGCGCGCCACTGCCAAAGGCGACGGCTTTAAACGGAATCCCCGCCTCTTTCGCGAACTGGGCAAGTCCGATATGTTCGGTGCCGCCAATCTGGGCAACCCCCCAGTTCAGTGCTTTTTCCTTGGACGCGGTGATGATATCGGCCAGCGTTTTGTAATTGCTCTTGGCCGAAACCGTAATAAACGTCGGGTCGTCCATGGCCCGGGCAACGCCGACAACATCGTCAATGGTCAACGGTGATTTCCCGCGTGCGATCGTGTACAAGTGGCTTTGCGTCAGTGCCAACACCGTATAGCCGTCCCTGGGCTTGCTCATGGCGTATTGATGGGCGCCGGCGCCCGAGCCCCCCCGTTTGGCAACGACGGACATATCAACATCGAGATTACGCCGCGACCGGATCATCATCATGCGCGCCGTTACGTCAGTGCCACCGCCATAACTGGAATGGATAACGATCTCAATCGGTTTTGATGGAAACTTCTCCTGGGCGAGCGCCATACCGCCGGATACCGCGACGCCAACAGCAAGCCCGGTGGCAACGACAACAGACTTCGATAATTTACAACGATACATAGTGAAACCTCCCAATTATCACACGTGACGATCAAATTATTTTTATATTACAGGTATTATCCGAGGATCATCCCACCATAAAGTTACGTCTGTCAATGATGGCATACCTCAGAGTTGAGTTGTCCGTGTCCGGATATTCAAATTCGGCCTATCGGTGCTCATTGGTTTAAATGTTTACGTTCGCTTTGCGTTGGTCCCTTTGTACTGCGGTAACCTGCCCCTTGAGTGGGTCACTCCGGTTGAGAGTTCTGCAAAGATTAGGTGGGAAATGCTGATCGGCTACCACTCATACCTCGTCGGGGGATCCCCGCCGGCATAGATCAGTCGCCAGCGCCTGCACGGCCTCGAACTGTGACAGAAACACCCGCCCGGACAGTGTTTTTAGAAAATGCGTCATCTTCAGGCGGTCCATGACCGGGCCTTTGACCTCCGACAGGTGAAATTTCACGCCCATTTCAGTCAGACGGAGATTGATCGCCTCCAGTGATTCCAGGGCACTCAGATCAATCTCGTTGATGGCCGAGCACATCAGAACCACATTACGAATCTTGGGATTGGCAGTAACCCGGTCATAAATATAGTCTTCCAGGAACCGGGCATTGGCGAAATAAAGGCTTTCATCAACGCGGATCGAGAGCAGTTCGGGGTCAGTCAGCACCGGATGACGATTGACGTTTCGAAAATGCTGGGTTCCGGCAAGCAGGCCGACTTCAGCAATATGCGGGCGCGTTGTCTTGTAGAGATACAGCGCAATGGAAAGAAGAACGCCGGACGAAACGCCGGCTTCAACGCCGAGCGTCAGGGTCAGCAGGATCGTCGATGCAACCGCAAAAAAATCGGACTTCGAGTAGTTCCAGCTGCGTTTGAGGATGCTGAAATCGACCAGCGACAGCACGGCAACAATAATTGTTGCGGCAAGCGTCGCCGATGGCAGGAAGTAAATCAGCGGTGTGAGCAACAGCGCTGCCAGGGCCAGCCCCATAGCCGTAAAAGCCCCGGCCGCCGGCGTTTCGGCACCGGCATCAAAGTTGACGACTGAGCGCGCGAAACCGCCGGTAACCGGATAGCCACCGCTCAGAGCGGCGCCGATATTGGCCGCGCCGAGACCGATTAACTCCTGGTTTGGGTCAATCCGCTGTCGTTTTTTGGCGGCCAGGGTCTGCGCCACAGAGATCGATTCAACGAAGCCAATGACAGAAATCAGCAGCGCCGGCAGCAGCAATGCCTGCAACAGGTCGGGTGAAAAGGATGGCATGGTGAGTGGTGGCAACCCCTGGGGCACAGCGCCGACAATCCTGACGCCGCTGTCGCTGAGGTTCTGGCTCCAGACCAGGACGGTCGTTGCAACCACCGCGAAAACAGGACCGGCTTTGGTCAGGATATCGGCATGCCGCGGTTTGAACCCGCGTTTGAGCAGGGCCGGTTTCAGGCCGCTGCGAACCCAAAACAGAAAACCGGTCGCCGACACCCCGATGGCAAGAGAGAGCATGTTGGTTTCAGGCAAATGGGTGATCAGTGACAGCACCAGCGTGGGCAGGGTATCGCCCGAGGCATCAATCCCCAGAATGGTTTTAAGCTGGCTCGCCGCGATCAGGATCCCGGTTGCCGAAATGAAACCGGCAATCACCGGGTGCGACAGGAAACTGGCGAGAAACCCCAGCCGAAGCATCCCCATGACCAGCAATATGACGCCCGACATTCCAGCCAGTGTCAGCGCCGCGACGACATAACCCGCGGTACCCTGGTCGGCAACCTTGCCGATCGCCGCCGCCGTCATCAGCGACAACACAGCCACCGGCCCGACCGCCAGGGCGCGGCTGGTCCCGAACACCGCATAGAGGATGATCGGGACGATCGACGCATAAATCCCCGTTTCCGGCGGCAGTCCGGCCAGCAGCGCATAGGCCAATGATTGCGGTATAAGCATGATTGTGACGATGACCGCGGCCATCAGGTCACTTGACAGGGCCTGCCGGTTATAGGTTTTTCCCCATGTGAGAACGGGGAAATATCGGTTAAGCGTGGTCCGCAGCATGGGTTTGAGTCCGAACGATCAAATACATCCGCCAAGTGCCCCTTCGGGACGTTGAGGACCCGCCCAGTCTCTGGGCGGGCCCCTTCATGGTAATGTGCCAGTTAAGATTTGACAGTCACTTTTTCAGGTGTAGCCAGCCATTCGCGGCCCCGTAACATGGCTTTCCAGTAGACGGGCGGCAGCACCTTTTCCTTGAGCAACCAGGCCACCCGTGACGGTTCGGTGCCGTTAATGAGCCAGTTGGGGAAGCTTGGCAAAAGTTTTCCGCCATAGCCAAACTCGGCCAGCACGATCTTGCCCCTCTCCACGGTTAGCGGGCATGAACCGTAGCCATCATAATGGGCAACGGGAGCTTTGCCGTTTATATCGGCTTCAATGTTGGCGGCGACGACCGGCGCCTGTTTGCGGGCCGCTGCGGCGGTCTTGGCGTTGGGTGCGTTCATCACATCACCCAGCGACCAGATATTGTCATAAGTTTTGTGGCGCAGGGTCGCCTGGTCGACATCAACCCATCCGGCCGGGTCGGCCAGCGGAGAGACGCGGATAAAATCGGGCGCCGTTTGCGGCGGTGTCACATGCATGATATCGAATTCGACCTCGATCCGGGTCTTTTCCGTGTCCGGCAGCGCCACATCAAACCAGGCTTTCCTGGCCTCGCCATCGACGGCGACCAGGGTATGGAAGAAGTTCAGTGTGGCATCATACTTGCCAATGTAATCCATCAGCGCCGGGACATAGTCCTTGACCCCAAACAGCACACCCCCGGCGTTCATGAACTGGATGTCGATGTTTTTCAAAACGCCTTTGCGGTGCCAGGCATCACCCGACAGATACAGGGCTTTCTGCGGAGCGCCGGCGCATTTGATTGGCATCGGCGGCTGCGTAAACAAAGCCCGGCCAGCGGTCATGCTGTTCACCAGTTGCCATGTGTAGGGAGCCAGATCAAACCGGTAGTTCGAGGTCACACCGTTCTTGCCCAGCGTTTCCACCAGACCTTCAACCTTATGCCAGCCCAGTTTTAGGCCCGGACAGACGACAAGTCGCTCGTAGCCAACAACACGGCAGCCATCAAGGATGATCGCATTGTCCTTCGGCTCAAAGGCGGCGACGGCAGACTTGATCCAGTGCACCCCGCCGGGAATCAGCGACGCCATTGATTTGACGGTATCGGTTGCCTTGAAAATACCGCCACCCACCATGGTCCAGCCCGGTTGATAGTAATGCACATCCGCCGGGTCGATGATTGCAATTTGCAGGTCGGGTTTGCGTTTCAAAAGACTGGCCGCTATGGCAATTCCCGCGGCACCGCCACCGACAATAACAACCTGATAGCTGGCATCGGCCTGGGAGGTGGGGGTTTTTCCACCGTTGGCAATGCGGCGCACAACGCCAGCCATATCATAGCCGGCGGCTTTGGTTGCTGCCAAAATATCAGGCAGGGTTTGGGTTTTCGCCTCGGCCAGCGACCATAGTGTTGCAGAGCGCGTTCCCGTCCGGCAGTAACCGAGAGCAGGTCCCGGCAATTCCGCCAGGGCGATGGCAAATGCCGCCGCGTCCTCATCGCTTACCCGGCCCGCGATAACAGGGACATAGCGCGCGTCCAGACCAACAGCGCTGGCGGCGTCGGCAATTTCCTGGAAGGTTGGCTGGTCCGCTCCCTCGCCATCCGGCCTGTTACATATGACGGAGCGAAACCCCTGCTCTTTCAGGGCTGCCAGATCTGCGGCCATAATTTGTGCGCTGACAGATAGTCCCGCGGATAAACGTTTCGGCTCCATGACATTCTCCTCGTTGGATTGTGCTTCAAAGTGCGTTGATCGGGACCTTCAGCATTGCCCGACCGTCTTTGTCCGTTGGTATTTCACCTGCCCGCATGTTGACCTGCAGGGAAGGAATGATCAGCGTCGGCATTGAAAGCGTCGCGTCGCGTTCTGTGCGCAAGGTGACGAATTCTTCCTTCGCTCTGCCCGCACCCAGATGGATATTATTTTTCCGTTGTTCGCTAACGCTGGTTTCCCAGCGGAACTCCCGGCCGTTGGGCGCGTAGTCATGGCACATGAACAGGCGCATATCGTCGGGCAGGGAAAGCACCTTCTGGATGCTGTCATAAAGCGTTGCCGCATCGCCGCCCGGGAAATCTGCCCGGGCCGAGCCGCCATCGGGCATAAACAAGGTATCTCCGGTGAACGTCGCGTTGCCAATGACGTGGACCATACAGGCAGGCGTATGCCCCGGCGTGTAAATGGCAAACGCCTTCATGGCGCCGATCTGATAGGTGTCTCCGTCCTTGAACAGGGCATCAAATTGACTGCCATTGCGCTGAAACTCAGTTCCTTCGTTAAATATTTTTCCGAATGTTTCCTGCACCACCAGGACCTTCTCGCCAATCCCGATTTTGCCGCCAAGCCGGTTCTGGATATAGGGCGCGGCCGACAGATGATCGGCGTGAACATGCGTTTCGATGATCCATTCAAGAGACAGACCCTGTTCACGGATATAGGCAATCATGGCGTCCGCATGGGTATAGGTAATCCGGCCCGATGCGTAGTCGATGTCCATGACACTGTCGATGATGGCGCAGGCCTTCGAGCCCGGGTCCTTGACGATATAGCTGATGGTATTCGTTATTGAATCAAAGAACCCTCTGACCTCGGGTTTTACATCCATATCAATCGGGTAATCCGTCATCGCACACTCCTTCCCTTTTTATGCTCGACACCAGTAGTCTAGCGGATATGAAGGCGTGGCTCCGTGACATAGTCACCAAGACCCGGACGATTTCAAAAAAATGGTGCGACGGTGACCGGCACCCGACCGGCCCGGTGGCCCTGCTTCGGCCGGTTGTTGTTTTAGGGACAGTGCAGTCCGATCAGCCGTTATCAGTGGCCAGTTGCTTAAGGCTGGCGGCATTGAGAATCTCGATATTGCCACGCGCCTGGGCCACCCATCCACGTCGTTGAAATTCCTGCAGTTGCCGGGACACCACTTCACGCGCCGTACCCAGTTCCGCAGCCAACTGTTGATGGGTTGTTTTTATGTGCGCCTGGCCACGTGCCAGTTCCAGAAGTTTTTGAGCCAGACGGATGTCGAGGCGCTGAAAAGCAATCTCTTCAATCACCAGAAACAGATCCGTTATCCGCTTCGAATAGGCGGTAAAGATAAAGCTGCGAAAGTTAATTGATTTTGAGATCAAATCATCAAACACGCCGCGCGGAATCGCAACGGCCTGGACATCCGTTTCCGCGATGCCTTCGGCCGAATAATCCTCATAGGCAAGAAGACAGGCTGTTGTCAGCACACAACTTTCGCCGGCCAGCACCCGGTAAAGCACGATTTCACGGCCGTTTTCCGATGTCTGCTGCACACGAACACTGCCATCAAGCAGCAACAGAAGATTTTCCGGTGTTTTCCCGGGCCCGAAGATAACCGTGCCCTGGGGCACCATCATCAGCTTGCTTTTGCTGCGCAGCTCTTCGCGGACGGCTGGCTCCAGCTGCGATAATCCGGGAAAGCGATCAATCCAGTTTTCCGTCATTGCGCCATCCTTTTTGCCCGGGCCGCGTTGTCCGCCTGGGTAGTGTCCTGCAATGGCGGTACGCGGTCAAGAAACAGGAAAGACGCTCCTTTAGCTGTTGTGTAAAGCAATGCCGTACGGACCCGTAGAATCCATGCAGGATTCATACGGGTTCCGTACAGTCATTTTTTTACAGAAACTCATTCAGCCGATCCGCAAAGGCCCAGATTCCAGGCCGACCGGACAGCTTGCGTTTCGAAGTCGCCCGCTCACCCGGCCTTTTCGAGCTTGCAGGTTTTAAGGCCAAACAGCGCATAGGCGGGGCAGAACCCGATAAACGCCGTAACCAGCGGAACAACACCGATCCAGCCCCACGCATTGTAGCCTGTTTCCGGACCAATACTGGCGAAGGCGATCAGGCCAAGGCCAGCGATGATGCGAAGAATTCTATCGATACCGCCTACATTTTTCTGCATTTTCCACTCCATTATCATGCACCGAACGCGTCCACCATGAACGCTCGGTTTTATCAGGTTGACGCAGCAAGTATAACGCGCGAAGGCGATATGCGTTTGTAACTAAGTCACATAACCGGGGATCATCCGCTGAGCCTCGGTTCCCCATGCGAGACGATTTTTGTACAGGAGAGCGGGATTTCAGAACGATGAATGTGCCTGCCACACGGCAGGGACGGCTTATTCGTTAAACAATTCCGGCGGCGATTCTTTCCGCCAGCATGAGCGTTGGGATGTTGGTATTGCCGCGCGGTACCCAGGGCATGATGGACGCATCAACCACCCGCAGGCCGTCAACCCCGTATACCCGGCCCAGGGGATCGACAACGGCATTCGGGTCAGCTGCCGCACCCATGCGGCAGGTGCCCACATGGTGACCCGGGCCGCTGACGCTGTCGCGGACAAATTCGGAAAGCGCATCCTTGTCTTCTAAAAGCCTGAAAACATCGACGCCGGGCCTGGCCAGTGACCCCATAACCGGACGGCTTGCTGTCGGGATCAGGTCAAGCAGTGTCGCCACCGCGCGGGCGCGGATGGCGTTCGATGTGGAAATTTTGTTGAACCGGTTGGCATGGCTATGGCGCGAGACGGGAACGGCTGTGCGCCACAGCGGCCGCAGTTCGGGCGCCACCAGCATTTCAGCGGCGCGGCAGACAGCTTCCCTGTGGCGCAGGGAATCGCGGTCGTCGGAATGGAAGTTAAACGCGATCAGCGGCTCTGGTCCGGCTTCGCCGCCAACAAGAGAGATGCGCCCGCGCGATGCCGGCTTGGCCACGGTTGGAGTCAACGCGCTCAGGCGCTGGCCAAGCGCATGCCAGCCGGTATTGGCGACATAGGGGATATACATATCCTTGGCCGGGCAACCCTCTATCTGTGAGGAATAGCGGAGCGTTGACGTGGTGTGGCCGCGCATACCGCTGGCCGGGCGTGCCCTTCGGCTGAGGTGGAAGACCAGCGACAGGAGATGATGATTGTGCAGGTTTCCGCCAACGCCGGGCCGGTCTGCGATAACCGCCACACCAACCTGGCTGAGCGCCGCCGCCGGCCCGATTCCGGCGCGCAACAGCATCACCGGCGACTGCAGGGCGCCGGCGGAGACAATCACCTCGCGGGCCGTGAAAGAACGGATTTCCCCGTCTGTTTCTGCACTGACACCGGTAATGCGACGGCGGCCTTCAGCGCCTTCAGTGGTGAGCGCGCGGACCATTGCATTGGTGACAATCTGCAGGTTCGGCCGTGCCCGCACGTCGCTGGTGAGATAACAGATGGCCGCCGAGGCCCGCTTGTCGGCAAACCGGCTGATCGGAAGAATGCCGAAGCCCTCTCTGAAATCACCATTGAGATCGGCGATCAAAGGGATATCCCGGTTGCGGCAATAGTCCTGCAAGGCAGCGGCCATGGGCGGCAAATCTGCAGGCGCGGGGCGCCTGATCGGAACCGGTCCGTGCTGGCCGTGCAACGTGCCGTCGAAATCCAGATCCGTCTCCAGCGTCCTGAAAAACGGCAGCACATCCTCCCAGCCCCAACCGGCCGCTCCTGCCGCTTGCCATTCATCGTAATCTTCTGGCAGGCCCCGCAAGGCGATCATGCCCATGATCGAGGAGCCGCCGCCGAGAATGCAGGCCTGGGGCACCTGGGAGGCCGGTGAGGTGTCGTGCTGTTGCCAGTGCACCCGCATCTCCGGCCAGGTGTAGTCCTTGTTGAAATAGGAAAACGGATAGGTGGCAAGCACATCGGTCGGTTCTGCACCGGGGGCCGTGTCGCGCCCCGCTTCCACCAGCAGGACGCGGTTGGAACTGCGCGCCGACAGCCGGTTGGCCAGCACACAGCCGGCCGAGCCGCCGCCGACAATGATGTAGTCATAGGCCTGTGCCGCGTCGCGCGAACGCCCGGTCGATGGATCCGCCATGTGTTTCTCTCTCGTAACCTGGTTTTCCGATGCCCCGTCGGGGTGCAGCGCTTTATTTTTTTGGCGTAGTTGAAAGTCCGTGCCAATTATCACAGGACAGTCCGTCCTGATCACTTACGGTCAGCCCGCCTCCCGAGACCGTAAGCAATCATGTTTCATCAGCCGCGGGTTCGGATGCCGGCAAAAATATCGTAAACGTGCTGCCGACCCCGATCTCCGTTTCAAAGCTCAGGGTTCCCCCCATTCCTTCGGTCAGGGCTTTACTGATCGCCAGGCCAAGGCCTGTGCCGCTGTGTTTGCGCGTCGAGGTGGCATCGACCTGGGTGAAGCGATTGAAGATGATCGGCCTGAATTCATCGGGTATGCCCAGGCCATGATCTTTGATGCTGACCCGTGTCCCTGTTTCATCCTGGATGAGGGCAACCTCGACGTCGCTGTCGGGCGCGGAAAACTTGGCCGCATTGGACAGCAGGTTGCGCAGGACCTGCTGAAACCGTTGCTGGTGAACATTTGCAACCAGTGACGGCTGGTTTTTTGTAATCACAAAGCGAACGGATCTGGTGTCGCCATAGCCCTTCATATCGTCAACGGTTTCAAGCACCAGCGGATAAATATCGTGCGCTCCGGTTTCAATGACCAGGGTGCCGGATTCAATGCGTTCGTAATCAAGCAACTCATTGATCAGGGTCAGCAGCACTTCACTGTTTCGCAGAGCAATATCAATCAACTCCTGGCCTTGCGCGGGCAGATCGTCTGCCATGGTGTACTTTAACAGCCGCAAACTTGCATGGGATGAGGTCAGCGGGGTGCGCAGTTCGTGGTTCATGGAAGCGAGGAATTCGGACTTGGCCCTGTTTGCCGCCTCTGCCCGTCCTTTTTCAGTAACCAGAACCAGGTTTGTTCGATAGTTCTGGTAAAACAGGTACGAGATCATGCTGACGAAAACCAACAGGGAACCAATCAGGAGAAACAGGGTGAACTTGTAGTTTTCCAGGTGCTCGCGAATTAAAGACCGCAATCGGTTTTCCAGGGAATGGACCCACTGATTGGAACGCGATGCGTGCGATGAGATGGCCGCCGACTGGGTTTTAAATGTGTCAATGATTCCATCAATTTTTCCCAGATCACGTGTCTCAATCAAGCCCGCCAGCTCGCGATCCAATTGATCGTAAATATCCAGTGTCTTTTTAAACTCGCTCTTTAAAGGGTCGGGAACCGTATATGGTTTCCTGTTTGATTCCTGATCGTTTTCTATTCTTTTTATGACCTGGCGCATGTTGTCAACGGTGCTGAAAAGAATGTCCATGCGGAAGGATAAATTCTCAAAGGCTGCATCCGTTGGCGTTATCTTCACATCCTGAAGGGCCAGTTGTATGCGCTGCCATTCAATATTGATTTGTGAAAACCCCCAGGAAGGATCTCCAACCGCCGTATCCGATAGCGCATTGACATCGTTTGAAAGCGAAACTTGTCGGCTAAAAAGATAGGGAAAGGATGCGAGCGCGATAAGCAGGAACAGTGCTGAAATAAAAAACAGCACCGGCTTGAGCGCCATCGTATTTTTAATGTTCATTCGGATCGGTTAATCACTGCCCAAAATGCAAGGCACGCAATTGCCATATGGAGCGCCCGAAAATAACTTCGTTGGTCAGTTCGGGGTTCTGATCAAAGGGGTAGAGGACAAATATCGGTCCTTTTTCACGAACCGACATCGGTTTTCCGTCAATACGGGTGGCAAAAATAAATCCCTCGATGAGTAAATCAGAGGCCGGCATAACAATTTCGTAATCGTTCAGGGCCCTGGCTTTCACGTTTTTCCCCGTTACCTTCAGATACGCGCTTAGTTTGCTGCCACTGACGCCGCTGAAACGGGTTTTTTCTTTGTGCCAGGGTGTTGAGGTTTCAAGCTCCTGCATGCCGATGGCTTCAAATTCACTTAACGTGAGATTGAGATCCCCGGTTGCGGTTTTGCTCGTCATACCGGAAATCGTAACAATAACCGGTTCGGCATGGACCGTTGCCGCCTGCAGGGACAGGCCCAGCAGTGCCGTAAAGAGAATGCATGACACGTGGCGCGCCCAGCGCTGCATGGCGCTTAACACTATACAAACCTGTGATTGAGACATGATGCGTTTCCTGTGAAAATGGACCCTGAATCTATCCTATTCAGGGTAAAATAAAAGGGTGCATTTTCGCCAGCCTGAATGTGACCCCTGGCGCCCTGCCCCCGCAAAATGGAACTGGACGGTGATTTCGGTTTCGCGCAAGCGGGCCTGCTGTGCTAGGCTTGCGGTCTGCAAATAAGATTGGCTGGCAGGGTTTGCTGAGCGGTCGATGAAGGAGACTGTAAGCCATGTTGATGCCAGGTGCCGCGCTGCTTGCCCCCGCCGCCGCATTCGGTCTGGCTATGAGCCTGGCCTTTTCCTTCGCCGCCCAGGGGCAGGACGCCGATCCCCCTGCCCTTCACGCCATCGTCGAGGCGCCTGCCTGCACCACGCCGAAGGGCGAGCCAGTGTTG
Source organism: Rhodospirillales bacterium (assembly GCA_013203595.1). GTDB lineage: Bacteria > Pseudomonadota > Alphaproteobacteria > Rhodospirillales > Casp-alpha2 > JABMNT01. The sequence goes on along the minus strand of JABMNT010000076.1, from coordinate 4,859 downwards.
TTCATTGAAAGCAGTCAGGGCAGCCCGGACATGGCGGCTGGCATGGCGGTTCGCGATGCCGACGGCCGTCCCGTTGTGTTCCGTTCCAACTATGCGGCGGTGACCTCGGATTTTCAGCGTTTTATCGACCGCCATGAATGCGCCCATCATCAGACCGGCGATGTCGACCGCCCGCACCCGCCGCGCAACAGCGCCGACCATCTGATGAATGAAAGCATAAGCGACTGCATTGCCATCCTTCGCCTGCGCGATGAAGAGGGCTACGACCGTGCCGGGTTTGACCGGGTTGCCGCTGCCCTGCGCCGGGAAATGGCAAAGATCGGGTTTCCGGAGATCAGCATCAGCAGCCGGATCAGCAATATCGAAACCTGTTATGGCACATACGGCCCGCCCGCAGATTTCGTTGCCAAAATCCTGAAACGCCGGGGCCAGGGCCGGTGAAGGCGCCCGTGGTCGGAAATGCGGCCAGCCGGCGGCGTCGGGAGCCATAGGCCGGCGGGCTTCGGGTCGCTGCTATAACTGGCGAAAGATATCAGCCCCATCAAAGGGTTTCAGATCATAATAGGCGCAGCCGATGGACCAGTTGACGGTCTTCCGGTCCGATGAACAGGGAAAAAACAGGCTCTCGGTATATTTGAATTTTTTACCGTTTGTTTCGGTTTCCAGCTGGATAAACCGTTGCGAATAGCCGGGGCGTCTGGCGTCAATACAGGCAAGGCGATGGCGGCCAACGGCTTCCAGAACCGGGTTGCCTGCAAACCGGTCAATGTCGTATTTGCCAAGGCTGTTTTCGCCCCACAGGTCATTAATCTGTGAGCCGGCGAAATTCATCAGTAACCGGCTTCTTCCGTCTCTGGTCCGCAGGTCATAGACAAAAAGATGGGGAACAAGACGGGGAATGCGCATCAGGTTCATTGTTTCATAGTCGGCAAGACCGCCCTGCACCGCATGGGCCAGGACGAAGGAGGCAAACTCATTCAGGCCCTGCCAGGTGACGGTTTCATCAATTTGCTGCTGGCTTATCAAAATAGAAATTCATCCTGACTGGCTCGGTCATTCATTCTGCAATTCACTCAACGGATGGATCAGGCGTTTCAAATCCTCCGCCCGCCCTGCGGTTCAATGGTGCAAGCATACGGGCATATGATAAAAAGACCAATAGGTTTGCCAACTGCATCTGCGTCACCTGAATCCAGGATGCATCGACCGCTCCTTTCGGGCGCGGTGGCCGCGCTGGCGACCTAGGAGGCCTTCAGTCTTGCATGAATCTGCTCGATTGCCCGCTCGGTATTTGCCGCAGTCAGCGGATAGCTGTCGAAGGTGACTTTCTCCGCCAGGTTGACCTGGACCTCGCCGACGGGAATGGTTTCCTGCAGCCGTTCCCGTATATGCCTGATCAGGGCACCGGCGTCGATGTCGGCGGCCTGGTTGCGGGCCACCAGGCCATAGGAGGCGTTGCTCAGGCGGGCCAGGGAATCGGATTTTCGGATGACTTCTTTCAGGCGGTTGGCGATCTCCTGGAGAACCGGCTTTTCCAGACTGGTGCCCGGGGCAAGGACAGATTCCAGGACCGGGCCAAAATCCATGATTACCACATTGAAACTGATCTTTTCCCGGGTGACGATATTGCGCGCCATTTCGACCCGGTCGAAAAACAGATTCTTGTTCGGAAATCCGGTCACATCGTAATAAATGGGCGTGGTGTTGGTGGCGGTGAAACCGCGCATCATCTTTTCCAGGCGGCCGGCAATAATTTTTGTCAAATTGGCGCTGATCCCCGCATTTTCCTGAATTAACTGCAGAAACACCTCCTTGGCGACCCGCAGGACGACGACATCTGTGGCGGCCTGTACGGTTGCTGTTCGTGGTGCATCACAAAGCAGGGCCAGTTCGCCGACGACGTCGCCGGCTTCCGAACTGGCGACCTGGACGGGGCCTGTCGTCGTGGCAACCAGGATATTGCAGTTGCCCTCGGAAACCACATAGGCTGCATCGCCGACATCGCCCTGGTTAAACAGGATCTCACCGGGTTTCAGTTTTTGCCGCTCGCTGGTAAAGGCCAGCAGTTTCAGACTGCTTCGGTCAAGGCTGGCAAAGAACGGAATCCCGGCAAACAGACCAACCTCCCCGTCCATTTCAGTTGTCCGGTCGATTTCTTCTGACGGCGATGGATCTGCCTGTCCGATGGATCTGCCCTTACCTTCGCTGACCCGATCGGCGACAACATTCAGGACCATATCAAAGTCCTGTCCTGCCTCTTCATCGTCGGTGACCCAGATCAGACCTGCGTGATCGCGCATCTGTTTGACCGCTTTCATGATTGCTGTCTGCTGGGGTTTTGCCAGCAACGCCGTTGCATCGTTGACAATCATGATCTGAGATTTCTTGAGGATGCCGCGGGCAATGCCGATTTTCTGCCGCTGCAATTGGGTCAGGCGCTTGCCACCGATACCGACCTGGTAGCCCAGCCCGGCTTCAATGATGGCATTGCGCAATCCCAGATCAGAAATGATTTGGGTTAGAATATCAAGTACGATGGTGCGGCTATCTGCCCGGTCACTGGAGATTTTGCCAAACAGGGCATTATCGAGAATGGTCCCGGACGAATTATAGGTGCTGGCGTCAAAGAATTCGATGGCCCCTGACAGTGCCTGCGGCAGACCCGCAGCAAAGGCCCGGCGCGCCTTCAACAGGTTTTCCTTCATGTTGTCATCGATTAAATCAAGCCGGTGGCGGGTGACGATCAGTTTGAAGGGAAGATCGATCAGGTGCCGGCGGTCGGCCGCGTCAAGGGCATCGGTTCCTTTGCTGGCGGCCAGCGATTTGATCCGCCGGAAATCAGCCAGTGCGTCTTCTTCAATGAAGCTGAACCGCTCAAAAAATTCGTGACCGGGCGGCAGGTCCCTGAACAAATCAACCGTCAGGGAGGCAATTTTCAAACCCATTTCCAGAAATGTTTCCGTTAGCTGGGTTGATTCGAGAACCTCATTGACGTAGGCATTTTCACCAAGGCTTTCGATTTTCAGGGTTGCATCGGTGGGTGTGCCAAACAGGATGTTTTCTGCCACCGAAGCGTTGTCGTTATAACTGTTCAATTCAAACACCTGGACCAGATCGGCAATCTTTGGGTCTTCAAGGCGTTGTCGGAAGGTTTCCCGCACCTGCAGGATGCCGGCCGTTAATTCGGTGTTTTTTTCCGGGTTGATGATCTGGCGCAGACCCAGTTCAAAAATTTCATCCTCCAGGCCGACCGCGCGCAGGGCATTCACGGCTTCAACCATCAAGGCCGATTGGCTATCGATTTCCAGACCATTGAAGTCAATCCAGTTGGCGTCGACATCGAAAAGCGAATTGCCCGACAGGGCCGCCTCCCGGCGACCGGATTCGCGTTCCGGATTGGTGTTTTCTGTCGCCGGACCCGTTGCGCGTGGATAGTTCTTGAGAACATAACACAGGTTTTCCATGATGGTTCCCGAAGACAGATAAACTTCTGGGTCGATATAGCTGATTTGGCGGCCGATAACCGCTTCCGGAATTTCGGCCAGGTTCGCCGTGCCAAAGGCAATGGATCCGCCACTCGGTGTCAGTTGCCGGGCAAGCAGACGGGCGATTTCACTCTTGCCCGAGCCGGGGCCGCCGATGATCGCCACGTGATCGGACAGGTCGAAACGGAACGCGGCCGCGGTCACCACTTTCACGCCATCCTCTTCCAGCGACAAATTACTGACGACAACGGGGCCCTGCAAGGCGGTGGCGATGGACTCCATGGGCTCTTGCAGATTCTCATCGAGCATCCCTTCGGGTTCGAACCGCTCTGCCATTTGCCGGTATTTGATCCGTGCATCTTCCATTTTCTGGTAGTAGGCGAGCAGTTCTTTCCAGGGAGCCGACAGATCCTTGTAGGCGCCGAGTGTGGCGACTAGCGCACCGAAAGATAAATCATTGGTGATGACCAGATAGCCGCCTATGGAAAAGAAGAAAAACGGCGTGACCTGAGCCAGAAAATTGTTGAGAAATTTGATGAAAAATTTCTTCCGATAGATGGTGTAACGCAGCTCGAAGATGCGGCCCAGGTGCGCGCTGAAATCCGCCAGTTCGTAGTGGCTGGTGTCGTTGGCGTGAATTTCATGAACGCCGGAGACCACTTCGCCAACCCGCTCCGACAGTTTGCGGACCGCCGCTACCCGTTGCTTGCCCAACTGATTGATGCTCATCTGCAATTTGGGAATCAGGTACATTTGCAGGGGATAGAGGGCGATTGCCGCCAGCCCCAGGGTCCAGTCCTGAACAAACATGAAGGCCAGGATGGTGAGCAAGGTGCCGCCCTGAAAAACCGGCAGGGAAAAGGCCTCACCGACAAATCCGCCGAGCGGCTCGGTTTCCGTGGTGACGATGGAAACGATCTCGCCCTGTGAGACATTCTTGAAATGGGGAAGCGGGAACCGCATAACCAACGCAATCAGCTGATAGCGAATGCGCCGCAACATCCGCTCGCCCAACACGCCGCGATAGATATTAACCCAGAGCTTGAACAGGCCGTTGATCATGACCAGGGCCAGGAACAGCCCGCATAATACCAGCAGATAGGGGATCTGTTCCAACTCATAGGAGAAAAGCGTTTGCGGGAAGGCGCTGCTGCCGATGGCCTTGTTGATTATGGTCTTCGGCAGGTCCATGGACATATATAAAAAGGGAAACGAAACGCCGATTATGACGAGCAGGAGTATCTGTTCCTTTTTGCTGTATTTAGCAATGAAACTGAAAATGCCGGGTTCCATGGTTACTGATCCCTCAAATTTTTTTTAAATGAGCCACTTGCATAACTCAGCGAATAGCCAAATTAATCCGTTTTAACGGCT
>JABMNT010000075.1 GCA_013203595.1 Rhodospirillales bacterium | reverse complement strand
CTTCAGCCACTCGGCCAACTCTCCGCAGATTGGTTTGTTCAATCGTTTAGGGAAACTACTCGGTTTTCCCTCAAAAACAAGGCCAAATTCAGGCCCCGCCGCGGGCCCGCTGCTGGCGGTTTTCGGCAAAGCTGCGGCTCGGTTTGAGGCTGATCGGGTCGACGGTTTCCGGTGCCATGGGCACACCGATAGCCGCCGATATGACGCCCCCGGTGAGCCGTCCCAGGCTCGCCACATCGCTGGCGAACACGCAGTGCGGATGGCCGGCCGCCGCATAGACCACATCGAAACGCTTGAGCGAACGGTCGATAACCACCGGCAGGCGATGGCTGAGCCCGACCGGCGGAATTCCGCCGATGGTGAAACCGGTGGCACCCTTGACCTCCGATGCCTGCGGCCGGCGCACCGGGCCGGTCAGATTGAGGGCCGGACCAAGGGCCGCTTCATGGCACAGATGATCGCCGGCGATCAGGGCCATGACCATGCGCTGGTCGATAGCAAAGACCAGGGACTTGACGATGGCGCCCAGCGGGCAGCCAATCGCCGCCGCCGCATCCTCGGCACTGCGCGCGGTTGCCGCCAGCTCAACAATGCTGTCGGCCAGCCCGGCCTTGAGCAAGGCGGCGCGAACGCGTTTGACCGGTTCATTCTCGAGTATGCCCATGGATGCCTCCTGCTGTGGATTTTGAATATATCGAAAACCCCGCTGCGAAGAAGCTCAATTCGTATCCGATGGTGAATAAAGTTTCATTATTGGCCCAAAAAACGTTACATCATACCCAAATCCGTATAATCTGAACCAATTACGCTAAAGTTATTATTAGAATTTAAAGGCGATTTTTTTTGAGCCATTCCATAGATAATCTGACAGACGCCAAAAATGCCCTGCGCAGCGCCGAATCCGCCCTACAGCAGGCACTGGATCTGGAAACAAAGCTGGTCAGTGAACAGCAACAGCGGCTCGCCGAACTGGCGCACGAAATCAGAACCCCCCTGAACGCGGTTATCGGTTATGCGCAGATGATAAGCGAAGAGGTTCTGGGCACAATCGGCAACCCGGCCTACAAGGATCATGCCAAGACCATTCATCATGCGGGCCTGCATCTTATGCAGGTCTGTGATACGCTTGTCGGCGAATTTCTGGAAGACGACTCCCTGTCGGAATCGAGTTTCAGTGAGGTCGACGCCGGTGAAATCATCGGCGGCGTGGTTAATCTGTTCAGCTGGATGGCCAAAGAACGGGGCATTACCCTGGAAGCGGAAATGGATGCGGATTTTCCCAAACTGAGAACCGATTCTACCCGCCTCAATCAGATCCTGATCAATCTGGTTTCCAACGCCATCAAGTATACGCCAAAGGGCGGCAAGGTCGGCATTCACGGCCGTTTTGATGTCGAGAACGGAGCCATGATCCTGATTGTCCAGGATGATGGCACCGGCATTTCCGAAGCCGATCTGCTGAAAGTGCGCCAACCCTTCGAACGTGGTTCAACCGCTTCACCCCATGGCGACGAAGGCACCGGGCTCGGACTTTCCATCGCCGGTCGCCTGGTTCAGGAGTTGTCGGGAAAACTGGAAATTTCAAGTGAGGAAGGTGCCGGCACAATGGTTGTCGTCACCCTTCCCGTGTTCGAGAACCGAACCGTTGTCAAGGAACCGAAATCACGGTTTAATCCGTTTTCCTGAACCCTGCCTGCCGGTACTGATCGGCCCCAATGGTTAAAGAGGAGACTTCCATGGCCCGTCGTTTTTATCTTGTCAGTCTTGTCAGCGCCCTGCTTATGTCGGCCTTTGTGCTGGCAACACCGGCCCCGGCCCAGACTGTGATGCAATGCATGGCTGAATGCGTGAAAAGCGAAGGCAATGACGCGGCGGCAAAATCAACCTGCAAATCGCGCTGTGCCAATGTCGCCATTCCCCAGCTCAACAGCGGCAATCAGCCGGACTGCATGACCACTTACAAAGCCTGCAACCGGAGCTGCGCGAAAGCAGACAAGAGCTGCCAGCGCGCCTGCAAGGGCAGCCTGATGAGCTGCAAATAGCGCCAGGCTGCGCCCGTCAACACCGGCCCTAACGCGGCACATCGCCTTTCAGGGTGACCCGGTTCATGACCCGGCGGTGGCCGGTGTAATCATTCAGCGGGTAATGCTGGGTGCAGCGGTTGTCCCAGAAGGCGACGGCACCGGGGCTCCACTTGAACCGGCAGGTGAATTCCTCGCGGGTCTGGTGACGAAACAGATATTCCAGCAGACCAGCACTTTCATCTTCTGTCATCCCTTCGAAGCGAACCGTATGGCCCCTGTTCACATAGAGCGCCCGCCGGCCGGTTTCCGGATGGGTGCGGACAACCGGGTGAACCGCCTCCAGGATTTTATCGCCCACATCCTTGCCGGCGTCCTGTAAGCGAGGGGAACGGGTATCGGAAACCCGCGCCTTATACGCGCTGTTAACCGCATTCAGGCCGCCAAGCATCGCCTTGAGGCCGTCGGACAGAGTCTCGAAAGCCAGGTACATATTTGCAAAAAGCGTATCGCCGCCGATCGGTGGCAGTTCCCTGGCATGCAGCACGCTGCCCATGGGCGGTCGCTCGAGATAGGTGGTATCGCTATGCCACAGGCCACCAAAATTGATGGTCTCATTGGCCAGCTTGATGACGGGCGTCACCGTCGGATAACCGGGCAGGCCCTTTATGAGAGAGTATTCGTCGGGTTCGCCGAAGCACCCGCAAAAGCTCAGTTGCTGGGCTGGCGTCAGTTCCTGGTTTCTGAAAAACACAACTCCGTAATCGAGCAGGGCCTGACGAATGGCCGCTATTATCGGCGCCGATAGGGGTCCCGATAAATCGACACCGCTGATTTCACAACCCACGGCCGGACTGGCCACCTCGATCTGAATTTCCCTGTTGGTCATGGCCTATCCGCCTGTCAGTTCTCGAATTCACGCAGTAGCTGACCGGGTAGCCCGGCACCATCAGTAAGTCCGTTCTGATCGGCAATCTGCACCCCGTTCACCCAGGTGCCATGGATGCCGACGGCATCCGTCGTCAGGCGCGGCGCTCCGCCCGGCAAATCATGGACCCGGCGTTTCGGGCCGCGGGCAACGGTGGCGGCATCAAACAGCAATAAATCCGCATGATATCCAACGCCGATGCGGCCACGGTTCGGAATCCGGTAGATGGCGGCCGGCTTAGCGGTCAGTTCATGGACCGCCTGCTCCAGGGAAAGCACCCCCAGATCACGCGACCAGTGGCCCATGAGATGCAGGCCGAAGCCGGCATCGCAGAAAAACGTCAGATGGGCGCCGGCGTCACTGAGGGAAACCAGGGCGTTCGGATCCCTGATCATCCGGCCAACGGCTGTTTCATCGGAATTAAGCAGCACCGCGGTAAACAGGCTTTCCAGATCCTCGGAAACGGCGAAGTCGAGGATCCAGTCGAGCGGCTCGCGGCCCGCATCCGCCGCCAGCCGGTCAACGGTTTTTCCCTCCAACCCCCGGTTCGCAGCCAGGCTGGCTTCGATCAGTTCCAGTTTATCCCATTCGTTGTTGAACAGACGCACGCCGACGGGCATTGCCAGTTCGTCCTTCACCCGGGCCCTGAAACCGTCATCCATCAACAATATTTTCAGGGCATCGCCTTCAACCTGCATGGCCGGCTTCCAGGCATCCAGACCTTCCAGGGGATAGGCCGATTTAAAGGTGAAATCGTTGGTCAGCGGACAACAGGAAATCTGTCCCCACAGTTCGTGACCCCGGGCACGGGCCTCGCCGATGGCCGCCAGGTCATTGAAGGTCGCGTCGGGTTTGGTTGAATTGTGCAGCAAGGCGGCGATCAGCACCGGACGCTGTGATTTGGCCGCCAGTTTCTCGAGGAACGCAATCGAGGTTTGTCCGCCCTTGGTCAGCATGAACAGGCCCTGCCCGCCCTTGCCCATGGCGCTCACCAATTCCTCAAGTTCCAGGTCGTCGGCGAGGCGCGACGGCATCGGGCTGCCGCCGTGACCATTGTGCTGGGGCGCTGTCGACGAAGCAAAGCCGATCGCCCCTGCCGCCATGCCCTGTTCAACAATCCGGCACATCTGAGCCAATTCGTTGCTGTTGGCCGGACGGCTGACGGCATCGGCTCCCATCACATAACTGCGGATCGACGAATGACCCATGAATGCGGCCACATTGACCATCATGCCGCCACCCGCCAGCGCCTCCAGGTAATCGGGGAAACTCTCGAAATTCCAGTTGATTCCCTGGCGAAGGACATCGATCGACATGCCTTCAACCTGGGTCAGGTTGCGCATGATCAATTCCCGGTCGTCTGCCCGACAGGGGGCTATGGTAAACCCGCAATTGCCGATGACAACGCTGGTGACGCCAAGCGACGACGACGGGGCCAGCGTTGGATCCCAGGATATCTGGGCATCGTAATGGGTGTGGCTGTCGATAATGCCGGGCATCAGACACAATCCATCCGCATCCACTTCCCGCACCCCGGTTTCCGCCAGGGAATTGCCGATTGCCGCAATTGTGCCGGAACGGACGGCCACATCCGCAATTGTGGAAGGTCCGCCGGAGCCGTCAAAAAGCCGTGCATTGCGTATAATCAGATCCAATTGTCGCTCCTCAAATGGCCATTCATCCACTTACCGGCCAGTTTTCACCATGAAACCGAGCGCGTCACGCGCTGATTTAGCAGATCCGGCAATAAAAAATACCCGTGTCAGCATTCTGCAAGCTTTGCTGTCTATTTAATGCCCATGAACAATACAGTCCTGATCATTGAAGACGATATCCTGAACATGAAGCTGGTTAACGACCTGCTTCGGTGGCGTGGTTATCAAACGGTTCAATCAACAACCGGTGACGATGTCGCGGAACTGGTTGCAACCTGTAATCCCGACCTTATCCTGATGGATTGTCAGTTACCGGTGCGCAGCGGTCCGCAAATTTTCCGGTCCCTGCAGGCAGGCCCGGCGAAGACGCAAATTCCCGTTGTCATCCTGACCGCATTTGCCGACGGTAATACGCGCGACCTGTGCAGGGAACATGACTGTGCCGCCTATCTGCAAAAACCGTTCACCATTCCCGAATTCTTTCAGACCGTCGGAAAATACCTGCCTGGCAACGCGATGGCTGCCGCCTGACAGCCCGCCGGATTCCCACCGGAATTCCACTGAACAGGCCAGTTCACACCTGTTCACTCAAATTTAACAAACCAACAATAAGCTGTCGACATCAGGGGCCTATAATTTGTCTGATAGCCTATAAGTGGGCGAGGGGGAGAACCACGTTGAAAGTATTGATCGTTGAAGATGATGCGTTAAACCGCAAACTCTATTGTGATGTCCTGAATTTGAGCGGATTCGAGACAGTCTCCTCGGCAGATGGACTTGATGCGGTTGAGCTGGCCGAACGCCATCGGCCGGACGCCATCATCATGGACATGCGCCTGCCCCACAGAAGCGGCCTGGAAATAACCCAGATGATAAAGACGAAACCGCATTTAGCCGAGATACCGGTGATCGCCGTCAGTGGCTTTTATGCGGCCGAACATCGCAAAAAGTGTCTGGAAGGTGGCTTTGATGAATATTTGCCAAAACCCGTCTCCATCTGGGAGCTGACGAAGATTGTATGCCGTCTGGTCGGAACTCCGGCCCCCCAGGCCACACAGGCTGCCCTCAGTTCCCTTCCTGTCCGCCCGTAGCCGGTGCCTGCTGGCTGAGCCTGTTTTTGATCAGCCCAAAAAACTGTGGGGGGTTAATGCCGCCCGAAAAATGCCATCCCATATGTGTTTTACATGCCCCGCAAAGGGCTATGGCCCACAGATAATCGGCAAACCAGGTAAAATCTCCCGTAGGCGCCCCCGTCAACAAAATGCCGGGTGCCAGTTCAAAACAGCGGATATGGAAAACCCGCCCCAACGGGTTGGAAAACCGATGGGCATGTCCGCCAACCGATATCTGCCAGCGATTGCGAGTGATCAGGGACTGGCACCGCAGACAGACAACCGCGTCATCGGCGGCTGTGCGGTTGCTGATTTCGGCCGTGGTTTCCGGTGATAGCTGTAGCATCTCGCTGGCCTTTACAGGTTTGCAAACGCATCTGCATAAATGACCTCGGTCCCGGCGACGGGTCGGTCCGCCAACAGGCAGGCCATAAAAAATGGGCCTGCATAGACACAGGGGAAGTCCGTCGCTGCGGCTCGGGTAAATCCGAAGCGTTGATAGTAGGCCGGATCACCAAGCACGAAAACAATGAATTCACCCATATCGCGTGCCTGCGCCAGCGCTTCGCGGATCAGGGCCGATCCGATGCCCCGTCCCTGGGCCTGTGGGACAACGGACAGCGGCGCCAGGGCGACCGCCCGGTCCGGTGATTTCAGGCGCGACAGTGCAACATGCCCAACCACCAGACCGGCATCCTCTGCCACCAGTGCCAGCACAAGATCGCCGGCGGCATTCAAATCATCGATTAGCCTGGCTTCCGCCTGCTGGCCGAAGGCCGCGTTTACCAGATCATGCACGATAACCCGATCCGCCGGATCTGCCCTTCGTATCAACATAGCTTGGTCTTTTACACCTGATCAGAAATGAACCCGCCCTTTTATTCGCCACACAAAAACAGGTTCCCCCGCGTGGCTCTCAACCATCGATATTCTGAAAATGGTTGACGGTAACGCCGTGATCTATGGACTCACCATCATTGGAAATCGGTAACCGGAGCGTCGTGGTTACGCGGCCAACACCATGGATCGTCCGCCAGTGGGTTTCCGTAAGTAACGGATATCGCTGCTTGATCATGACCGGGAACCATTCCGCGTTGACAAACCCGAAGCCTTTCACGCCATCCGCAAAATAGCGCTTGCCGGTAAGTTCGAGACCGGACTGACGGACCATTTCCGAGCCGAAAAATCGATAGAAATAATCGAGGGGTGGCCCTAAAAAATCAACGATCACCATCCGGGGGATGATATGCACCGGTAAACTTTCAAGCCTGAAATTCCTGAGAGTTGGCGCAAACCCGCTGCCACGGACCTGGTTCCAGTGGTCCCATACAAAAGAAAGGTCCGGAAGCTCCAGTTCATCGATATTCAAACGATGGGTTTCAAGAAGCTGATCTACCTGATTTTCTTTGGACGTTTGCAACTGACCCTGCAATCAAATCGTAATTTGAGAAACAATACAACCATACATATTTTTATACTATACAGAATCTCGTTGTATTTGGATAGGGTTTATTCGCCTATTGATAGGGTACGGAAATGCCGCCGGAAATGGCGGCCGTGCCGGAAGGGCGGGCGGGCTGCCTACGGAATGTGCCGGCAATTTCCAGATCGCCGGAAATGCCCTGGTTCGCTGGCGAGAAGCGATCCGCGCAGCGATACAGGGGTACGGCAATCGGTTAGCTATGCTGCCCAGGGTCCCAGTGAAGGAATCTCAGTGATTCCATATGAACATGAACTGCACTAGCTGCTCAATTTATCCCGCAACAATTTGTTCACGGCCTGGGGGTTGGCCTTGCCCTGGGTTTTCTGCATGACCTGGCCGACGAACCAGCCGATGGCTTTTGCGTTGCCCTGGCGGACTTCCTCAGCCTGATCCGGGTTGTCAGCTATCGCCTGATCGACCGCGGCTTCGATGGCTCCGGTGTCGGTGATTTGCCGGAGTCCCTTTTCCTCGACAATCAGGACCGGGTCCTGACCCGTCGCGAACATGATCTCGAACACATCCTTGGCAATCCGCCCGGAGATCGTATCGTCGGCGATCAGATCCAGCAACCGGCCCAAATGTTCGGCGCTGACCGGGCTGCTGGTAATATCCTTTTCAGCCGCCTTGAGCGCCCCGAACAGGTTGCTGATAACCCAGTTTGCCGCGGCTTTGGCGTCGCGACCCTGGGCCACCACTTCAAAATAATCTGCGGTTTCGCGCTCGCCAACCAGAACATCCGCATCATAGGCCGACAGGCCAAGATCGCGCATAAAGCGCTTTTTTTTCTGATCCGGCAATTCCGGCATCTGTTCCCTGATCGCGTCGATAAAGGCCTCGGTCAGTTCAATGGGCAGCAAATCCGGGTCCGGAAAATAGCGATAGTCGTGGGCGTATTCCTTCGACCGCATGGCCCGGGTTTCGCCGCTGTCGGGATCAAACAGGCGGGTTTCCTGATCAACCGCACCACCGGATTCCCAGACCTCGACCTGACGCTGGGCTTCATACTCAATGGCCTGCATCATGAAGCGTACGGAGTTGACGTTTTTGGTTTCGGTTCGGGTGCGCAGGTCCGTTTCGCCGACTTTACGCACCGATACATTGACATCGGCGCGCATGGAACCCTCTTCCATATTGCCGTCGCAGGTCTCCAGATAACGGACAATGGAGCGCACCTTGCGCACATAGGCACCGGCTTCTTCCGGACTGCGCATTTCCGGATGACTGACGATCTCCATCAGGCAGACGCCAGCCCGGTTCAAATCAATGAAAGTGCGCCGCGGGTCCTTGTCGTGAATCGATTTGCCGGCATCCTGTTCCATATGCAGGCGCTCAATGCCGATTTCCCGGACCGAGCCATCTTCCATATCGAGCACCAGCTTGCCTTCACCAACAATCGGATGCAGAAACTGCGAGATCTGATAGCCTTGGGGCAGGTCCGCATAAAAATAGTTTTTACGCTCGAACACGGAATGCAGGTTGATCTGTGCGTTCAGGCCCAGACCGGTTTTGACAGCCTGTTCAATACAGTGCTTGTTGATGACCGGAAGCATCCCCGGCATTGCCGCATCGACCAGCGAGACATGGCTGTTGGGCGCGGCACCGAACGCGGTTGCCGAGCCGGAAAACAGTTTCGAGTTGGAAATCACCTGGGCATGGATCTCAAGACCGATGACCAGCTCCCAGTCGGCGGTTTCGCCTTTTATCAAATAGCTCATCGACCGGCTCCCCCGCTGTTGGGCCGGGCCGTGAAGTTGGCCTGTTTCTCCAACACATCACCGGCCCTGAACAGGGTCTCTTCATCGAACGGTTTGGTGATCAGATGCAAGCCCAGCGGCAATCCATCATCGCCAAGCCCACCGGGCACTGACATGCAGGGAAGTCCGGCCATCGAAGCCGGGACGGTGAACACATCGTTCATATACATGGCAATGGGATCATCCATTTTTTCACCAATGGCAAAGGCCGTCGACGGAGCCGTCGGTGTGAGGATCACATCGACCTTTTGGAACGCCGTTTTGAAGTCCTCGGCAATGCGTGAGCGCACCTGCTGCGCCTTGACGTAATAGGCGTCATAATAACCGGCCGAAAGGACATAGGCGCCGATCAGGACCCGGCGTTTGACCTCGTCACCAAAGCCTTCTCCCCGGGTGTTTTCGTACATCTGATCCAGGCTGTCGCCGTCTATTCGCAGGCCGTAGCGGACCCCGTCATAGCGCGACAGATTGGATGAGGCTTCAGCCGGCGCGACAATATAATAGGTCGGCAACGCATATTTTGTGTGCGGCAGACTGATATCAACAATTTCCGCCCCGGCATCGCGGAACATGTCGGCCCCCTTTTGCCAGATCGCATCAATTTCAGCCGGCGACCCATCGATCTGATACTCCCTGGGAATGCCGACCCTGAGGCCACGGACATCACCTGTGATGGCGGCTTCGAAGTCCGGCACGGCCATTGGTGCCGACGTTGAATCCTTCACATCGTGGCCGGCCATGCCCTGCAACAAAATCGCCGCATCGCGGACCGTCTTGGTCAATGGCCCGGCCTGATCGAGGCTTGAGGCAAAGGCGACGACACCCCAGCGTGAACAGCGGCCATAGGTCGGCTTCATGCCGACAATGCCGCAGAACGACGCCGGTTGGCGAATTGAGCCACCGGTATCGGTGCCGATAGCGGCCAGGCTTAAATGCGCAGCAACGGCGGCGGCCGACCCACCGGACGAGCCGCCCGGCACCCGGTCTTTTCCATCATCCCGTTTCCACGGGTTTTTTACCGGACCATAATAGGAAGTGACATTGGCTGAACCCATGGCGAATTCATCAAGATTGGTTTTGCCGGTCATAACCGATCCGGCATTCAGCAGATTTTCGGTCACGGTTGATTCGTAGCGGGGAATAAAGCCATCGAGGATATGGGAGGCCGCCGTGGTCAGAACCCCCTGTGTGCCAAACAGATCCTTGACGGCAACGGGAATTCCCTCAAGCCCCCCCAGGCTCTCACCCCTGGCGATCCGCGCGTCCGATTGCGCCGCCCGTTGCAGGGCCAGTTCCGGCGTTTCGGTGATGAAGGCATTCAGATCGCGGGCTGCAGCCATGGCATCAAGACAGGCCTGGGTCAGTTCGGTGGCACTCAAATCACCGGCACTGAGTGCGTCGCGCGCCTGGGTAATGGTCAATTCGTTGGCATGTGTCATTTTATTCAACCACCTTGGGAACCGTAAAATAGGGCGGCGATTTGTCCGGTGCGTTAGCCAGCACCCGCTCCGCGTCGTCGCCATCGGTAACCCGGTCTTCGCGGAATGGCATGGTCATTTCAGCGACACTGGTCATGGGCGCAATGCCATCGGTATCAACTTCGGAAAGCTGCTCGACCCAACCAATAATGTTGTTCAGATCGTCCGCCAGGGCCGGCAGTTTTTCGTCTTCAATTCTGATCCGCGCCAAAACAGCAATTTTACGAACGGTGGTCGTGTCCAATGACATAGGGAAGCCTCGTAGGTGGAGGGTTTTCAAAATTAGCAAAGGCCGACAGCGGTCAGCCTATCGGGCGGAAGTTATCACCGCAGAGGGGCGGTTTTCAAGTGATCAAAGACTTAACCGCGGCGTTTCATCAACTCTCCCCACAGCGTTTCATTCCAGGCTTCATAGGTGAGGCGGACAGAAGCATGAAGAGCATCGGCGAGGCTCGCAACCTGGGCTTCGTCAGGGGCCGGGGAACGGCTCAATTTGGCACTGCTCGTACCGTCATAAACAACACGCATTAACTCATGGTCATAAAACAGGTTGGTTGAAAGCACTTCCTCAAGATTAATGGCCAGATCCAGAATATCGATAGTAATCTGATGGATCGACGGTTCCTTGCTGATATAGGGTCCCTCCGTGAGGAACATGGGGGTTGAAAAGGTTGCCCGAACGCCATCACGTTGACAATTCCAGTCCACTTCATAATCGCCAATCAGGAACATCTGGCCCTCCGCTTCGGATTTGCCAACAAATGTGATGATATAGTCACACTTTGGCTGGCCGTCGCTGAAAACGGTGCCGGCAATCTCTTCGGTCAGGGCGCTGTCGACAACTGGAAACAGCATGGATTCGGAAACAAAACCGATATCCTTGTCCTGCTCGCGAAAGGCGACCCAGCCACTATCTGTCCGGCCAACAGCAAAAATACGTTCGCCTTGCGCCAGCCCGCCTATCTTTTTTGAATACTGGTCCGGTTTGACCCGTACGTTGACCGCTTTGCGGACCATATAAAACCTGTTTGACGCTTTGATTTCTATTCCCAAAAACGAGATCAAAGCGTCTGGCTGCTCGCCATCTGCAGCCTTGACCACAAGCGACGGTGCAGTCATCGTCAGGCCCAGGAAAATCGCAGCAAGCCCTTGGCCGATCCCAGTTCTTGTCATTGCACCCATCGTCTAAAATCGCCAAAACGTTTACCGGTGAGCTACTATAACGCAAAAAACTTTTCAAACCATTGCCACCATGGATAAACTTGTCGATGCCAATTGTTGAACTTTCATCACTTAAATCCCATCTCGGTCCGAAGCAGCGTCTGCTGGGGCTTGATCTGGGCAGCAAAACCATTGGCCTGGCCGTTTCAGATCCGTCCCTGATCATCGCCAGCCCTCTGGAAACCATCAGGCGGACCAAGTTTACAGCCGATGCCCGCTGTCTTACCGACCTCCACAAACAGCAACAGATCGGCGGCTGGGTATTGGGGTTACCTCTGGAAATGGATGGCCAGGAGGGGCCCAGATGCCAATCCACGCGCCAGTTTGCACAGAATTTCATGGCAATTTCCAATATCCCCATCGCCTATTGGGATGAGCGATTAAGCTCCTCTGCCGTCAACCGGTTCCTGGTCAGCGAAGCCGACATGACCCGTAAACGGCGTGGACAGGTGGTTGATAAGATGGCCGCCGCCTATATTTTGCAAGGCGCCCTCGATGCCATCGGACTGCCGGGCCGATGAGCCCTGTCGTCGGCGGCCTGGCACCCATTTTTCTGCTGATTGCGCTCGGACTTCTGCTGCGTATCAGGGGACTTTTTACCGTTTCGTTCTGGCAGGACCTGGAACGTCTGGTTTTTTATTTTCTGTTCCCGGCACTCCTCCTGTCGAGTATTGCTTCAGCCGATCTGAGCGGGCTTGAAATGATCCCGATGGCCGGCGCACTGATCGGTGCAACGTTGATTGTCAGTGCAGCAGCGCTTGCCATTAAACCGAAACTCCCCCTGTCGGGAGACGTCTTCGTCTCGATATTTCAGGGCCTGATGCGCCCTAATACCTATCTCGGCCTTTCGATTGCCGCCGCCCTCTACGGCGAGGCCGGCATTGCCCTGATCGCCGTCTGCATTGTTGCCATCATACCGCTGGTCAATTTCCTGGCGGTCATTGCCCATCTGCGCTGGGCCGCGGACAGGTCTGTACAAACGGGCAATGCGGATATGAGTTTTTCCCGCATTCCGTGGCGCACGGTCCTGAGTAGCTCACAGCCGCTCCCCCTGGGTCCGCCGCCAAGGCGGACCCTTCCAAATTCACCCGCAAACTCCAGCATATGTATTCGCTTTATCGACCAATCAGTTAACTGGCCTTGGAGAAGGCCTTAATCAAACCGTAGACCTTATCTTTGACCTCGCCATCAGGCATTTCGTTGAGCATTCGCGCCACGCGGATCGCGCGATCCGGCAGTGCACCGTCATCAGCACCTTCAACGGCCTCGGTTATATGACTGTCGTCTAAACCTTCATAAAAATAGGTGATCGGCAGACCCAAGACGCGGGAGACCGCCCACAACCGGGAAGAACTAACCCGGTTTGTTCCATTTTCATACTTTTGCACCTGCTGGAAACTGATACCCAGTTTCTGGGCGAGTCCATCCTGTGTCAGGTTTTCGACAAGACGGGCTTGGCGAAGACGACGACCGATTTCGGCATCGAGATGATTTGTAACGCGCATGTTAGCTCCTTATATGTGAATTACTGATTGTACACCATTTGGCATTGTATTCAACTATACTTAAAAACTTATATAGCCGAATGTCATGCATATTATTGTATGATATCGAATTAATTTTCATAATTCAGCAGTTTCAGCAGTTCACCGCCGTGGCGCTTGAACAGACGGTGAGCCTCGTCATCAAAGGTACTCTTCCAAATCCCATGCTCCAGATCCAATGGTGAGACATCCCAGGCGGCGTCGGCGCATGTTCGGACAATTTCCGCAGAAGTTGAAACCGTGGCGAAATTCAGAACCTCGGATACCACACGTGAGGTACTCGTCGTAATGTCTTCACAGCGGATTTCCAGATAGCGCCCGGGATTGCGACGGCCAAACCGGCGGGCATTGCCGATACTCCGGCCCCAGGCCTGGGCAAAGGTTTCAACAAAGCTCGCAAATGACGGGTATTGCCTGGGGAAATCACCACGGCTGATCCCTAAATTAAACTCCCAGGCCGAAACCGCTTCGTCACGCCCATCACGAACCACATGGAGGATATGCGCTTCCGGCAAAACCCGGTCCAGCAATTCGAGGCTGAGCACATGCTCCGGGGTTTTCTCGACTACACACAAAGGATTGCGGCCATCCAGCCAGCGATCCAGGGCCAGCCCGATGGCTGTTTTCAGCATATGGTCAACATCGTCAAATGTATATCCGGCGGCATTGCCGGGAAGACCCGCCAACTGCAGGCGATTGCCAATTTTTTCGCTCTCGGTGTTGTAGTCGTCAAAGGCCTTGGCGATCTTCGGGAACAAAACATCGGTGAAGTGGCCTTCGCCCTTGGCACAGATATCAGGATGCGCATCCATGGCATGCTGAACCCATGCGGTTCCCCAGCGCGTGGCCCCCACGATCAGAACCAGGCGTTTACTGAACAGGTTGCGCAGGCGGTCCTGACTGGCGGCAAAAGTGGTCATGGGCAAGCTGATCTTCTCTTTTTCAAACCCGTCGTTTCATGCACGCGTCACTCCGCCCAATCCTGGGTTTCAACCCATAAATGTCTGTCATTCGGCTTGTCGGGGAGGTTACGCAACCAACAAGTCGAGCGCAAGGACATGCCTGCAGCCAACTTCATTATCGACCACGCTTCCGCCTTGCCTAGCACCGCCCGGCTTTCTATAGTCCTGCCTTATGAATGCAGATGATCCGACCCGCCCGCGCTATCTGCGTCGTCACCTTCTGGGAATAGAAGGGTTATCGCCGCAGGAAATTACTATTCTTCTGGATCGATCCGAAACCTACGTTCTGCAGAACCGCCAGGCCAACAAAAAAAAGTCAGTGCTGAGCGGTCGCACAATCATCAATTTATTCTTTGAGGATTCTACCCGAACCCGCACCTCCTTTGAGTTGGCAGGCAAGCGCCTGGGCGGTGATGTCATCAATATGTCGGTGGCCACCAGTTCCGTTAAAAAAGGCGAAACCCTGATTGATACGGCAATGACCCTGAATGCCATGCACCCGGATGTGCTGGTCGTCCGCCATCCGCAGTCCGGTGCCGTCTCTTTGTTGTCGGATAAGGTCAACTGCGCCGTTATCAATGGCGGCGACGGCTCCCATGAACATCCAACCCAGGCCCTGCTTGATGCCTTGACCATACGCCGTCGACTGGGCCACCTCGACGGACTGGTCATCGCCATTTGCGGCGATATTCTGCATTCCCGGGTGGCGCGTTCAAATATACATCTGTTGAATACCATGGGGGCCCGGGTTCGCCTGATTGCGCCAAACACATTGCTGCCGGCACAGGTTGAACGGCTGGGCGTTGAAGTTTTCCAGAATATGTCGGAAGGCCTGAAGGACGTGGATATCGTGATGATGCTGCGTTTGCAGCGCGAACGCATGCAGGGCAATTTCTTCCCGTCCATTCGCGAATATTTCAACTTCTTCGGGCTCGACGAGGCGAAACTTTCAAACGCCAAGGAAAACGCCCTGATCATGCATCCGGGCCCGATGAACCGGGGCGTCGAAATTGACTCCGATCTGGCTGATGATTTTGGCCGCAGCGTGATCAGTGAACAGGTGGAGATGGGCGTCGCCGTGCGCATGGCCTGTCTCGAGATTTTAACGGAAAATCTCGATTCCGAGGAATTCAGGAATTTGTAATGGCAGGTCCGAATACCCCCTCCACATTGCGGCTTTATGCAAATGCCCGGATTATTGATCCGGCAAGCGGTCGCGATGAAATGGGCGGTATCCTTTGCAACGGAGAAACCATTGCCGATATCGGCCCGCATCTCAATAACGGTAAACCGAGGGCCAATTCGGTTCTTATCGATTGCAAGGGACAATGCCTGGTTCCGGGCCTTATCGACATGCGTGCCTATCTGGGTGAACCAGGTGAAGAGCATAAGGAAACGCTGGAAACGGCAGGCCGCTCAGCCGTTGCCGGCGGCATTACCAGCATCGTTTGCCTGCCCAATACCCAACCGGTCATCGATGATATGTCCGGTGTCGAGTTTGTTGCCCGGCGCGCCCGCAAACTGGGACTCAGCAAGGTCTATCCCTACGGCGCGGTCAGCAAAAATCTGGAAGGCAGGGAAATTGCCGAACTGGGAATGCTGAAGGAAGCCGGCGCCGTCGCCTTTACAGATGGTTTTCATACCATTGCCGACATTCAGTTGATGCAACGCGCGCTCAGCTATGCAAGCACCTTCGGACTGCTGATCGTCCAGCATCCGGAAGAACCCGGGCTGGCCGGGAGCGGTGTTATGAATACCGGCGAAACGGCAACCCGCCTGGGTTTAACCGGTATCCCCAGAGAAGCCGAAATCATTATTGTGGAGCGCGATATACGGCTGGTGGAAATGACCAACGGCCGGCTGCATTTCGCCCATTTGTCGACCGCCGATTCAATCGATGCCGTGCGTAAGGCCAAGGCGCGGGGACTGGCCATCACCTGCGACACCTCACCGCCCTATTTTGCCCTCAATGAGCTGGCTGTTGGCGATTACCGGACTTTCGCAAAGCTGTCGCCGCCCCTGCGCATGGAATTTGACCGCCAGGCCGTTATCGAAGGCCTTAAAGACGGCACCATCGATGCCATTGCGTCGGACCATTGTCCGCAGGATGAAGAATCGAAACGCCTGCCCTTCAGTGAAGCGGCGGCCGGCGGGGTTGGTCTGGAAACCCTGCTGCCCATTACCCTGGAGCTATATCACAACGGGCACTTAAGCCTGCTGCAGGCGTTTGATCTGGTGACCCGGCGGCCGGCTGATCTGCTCGGTCTTGAAGGCGGCCGCCTGGAAATCGGACGGCCTGCTGATTTCGCGGTCGTCGATACTGAACGCGGCTGGAAAGTGGAAGATAAAACCCTCAGATCCAAATCCAAAAACTCGCCCTTTGACGGCCGCCCTGTGCAGGGCCGTGTGTTAATGACCGTCATCGACGGCCGCGTCGTTTTCCAGGCAGAGGACTAATTCATGGAAGCCGTCACCCTCCATTTATCCGCAATCAACGCCGCAGCGGCCGGACTTGGCTACCTGTTAGGATCAGTGCCGTTCGGACTGGTATTTACACGCTTGGCAGGTCTTGGCGATATCCGCGAAATCGGCTCCGGCAATATTGGTGCCACCAATGTGCTCAGGACCGGCAACAAGTTCCTGGCCTTCCTGACATTGCTGTTTGACAGCGGCAAGGGCGCAGCTGCCGGTTTTGCCGCCGCCTATCTGATGGGAACTGAAGCCGGGCTGGTCGCCGGTTTCATGGCCGTGCTCGGCCACAATTTTCCGATCTGGTTAAAGTTCAAGGGCGGCAAGGGGGTGGCAACAACCCTCGGCGTGCTGCTTGTCAGTTCCTGGATGGTCGGTGTCGCGGCCTGCGCGACCTGGGCTCTGGTGGCGGGCCTGTTCCGCTATTCGTCACTGGCTGCGCTTCTGGCCCTATCTGCAGCTCCGGGGTTCGCCTGGTGGCTTGGCCGTGCGGATGTCAGTTTGATGGCTGGCGGACTGGCCCTCCTCGCAATCATCCGCCACCGCCAGAACATAGGCCGGCTGATGCGCGGCGAAGAAAGCAAGATCGGGAAATCCTCAAAATAGATGTCAGAAGCTGACATCTGTACGGGCTTCGCATGCGTCATCTCAGAGCATCGACCTACACAGCCATGGCCTGGAAAAACGGCGGCGGCCACACCCGTGAAATCGCCACTTGTTCAGATTCTGCGGGCCTGCTGTGGCGGCTCAGTCTTGCCGACGTCACCGCCGATGGTCCCTACTCCCGGTTTCCCGGGATGCGGCGAATTCTCACGGTAACCACCGGCGCCGGAACCCGGCTCATGGATACCCGCAGTGGCAACAGCCAGACCGCCCTGCCATTGCGGCCGGCGTCTTTCGACGGCGATCAGGCGATCCGGGGTGAATTGATCAACGGGCCCGTTCAAAATTTCAACGTCATCTATGATCCACTGCGGGTAAGCGCCTGCGTCCACCTGATCGACCGGGCAATTGATGAAGCCGTACCGACCGGCGGGCGGCGCGCCCTTTACTGCCTTTGTGGCCCCCTGGAAGTGACCGGGTCCCGTCGGCTTCGGCTGCAGCCAGGTGATACAGCCATGGCCACGGGGCCTGACCGGCTGCGAATCGGTCTCGGCACAGGCGGCGCCGGTCTCCATGTCACCCTGGACCTGCTTGCAATGGAGACTTGACGGCGCGATTACAAACCGACTAACATACCCTTTATAAGTGATTGATATTGTAATTCACTATCGTATTGAGGGAAATAATGGATCCCGTTACAGATAATGAAAAACGCGATTGTCTGCGGCTTATACGCTCGGCGCAGGTCGGGCCGATTACCTACCATCGGTTAATCGCCCGCTTCCATACGGCAACGGCGGCACTGGATGCCTTGCCGGACCTTGCCAGGCGGGGCGGCGCAAAAAACCCTGTCGCCATCTGCAGCGTGCCAGAAGCAGAAAAGGAGATCGAAAAATGTATCTCCGCCAAGGTCCAGATCCTGTCCCAGGCCGATGATAATTATCCGCCGCGCCTGAAACACATTGAAGATTCACCGCCCATATTGTTTGTCCGCGGCCGGAGCGAACTGCTCCGTAAAAAGGCTGTTGCCGTTATTGGTGCGCGCAATGCCTCGACCAATGGGCTGCGGTTCGCCGAAAGAATTGCAGCTGATCTGGGGCGCAATGGCCTGCTGGTCGTTTCCGGACTGGCACGGGGAATTGACGCAGCCGCCCACCGGGGCGCGGTCGGCACAGGGACAGTGGCGGTAATGGGTGGCGGCGTTGATATTATCTACCCCCTTGAAAATACCGCTGTCTACGAAGACATCAACGAACGCGGCGTTATTATTTCCGAGATGCCCGTCGGCACCCTGCCGAAAGCCAGCCATTTCCCCCGCCGCAATCGAATCATATCGGGTATTTCCCGCGGCATCGTGGTGGTTGAAGCGGCGCCGCGGTCCGGCTCCCTCATTACCGCCCGGCTGGCACTGGAACAGGGCCGCGACGTCTTTGCGGTGCCCGGATCCGCCGTCGACCCCCGCGCCCGGGGGACCAATGATCTGATCAGGCAGGGCGCCATTTTAACAGAATCGGCGGTCGATGTCCTCGAGGTCATCAATCCAGGTCCGCGCCTTGAACCCGGTGCCGCCAGCTTTCACCCAGCACCGGATATCCCTGCATCCGAAATCAGCAACGACAGTGAATCAAGGGAAATTCGTCAATGGCTGGAAAACCGGGTTGGCCCGGCACCGGTCGAAGTCGATGATCTGGCCCGCGAATTTCAGGCGCCAGCCTCGGTTTTGACGGAAGCACTCATGGAACTGGAATTGGCAGGCCGGGTTGAACGGCATCCCGGCAATATGATATCTGCTGTCATCCATATATAGAGAGAGACCGACAAATGGCCGACGCACCGGGCGTCGGCCACATTATCGGTTGCTGATTGACGCCCCAAAGCTTCGCGGGGCTGCCCTCAGGGCATTATCCGGGTTTGATTTCGCAAAATCACCGAATGGATGCAAGAAACGACTTGATTTCCTTATCGAGGGAATCCGACTGCTGCGACAGATTTTCAGCCGACGACAAGACGTCAATCGAGGCGCTGTCAGATTTTTGCGCCGCCGTTGAAACGGCCTCAATGTTGCCATTGACCTCGATGATCGACTGCGACGTATGCCCGACACTTCTGGAAATTTCCTGTGTCGCTGCTGACTGCTCTTCGACAGCCGCCGAAATATTCGACGAAATCCCGTTAATCTGCTCGATCCGGTCGACAATTGAGCGGATTGCCAAAGTCGCGTCAGAGGCGATTTTTTGAATTGACGAGACCTGATCCGAAATATCTTCTGTCGCCCTGCCCGTTTGGTTCGCCAGGTTTTTAACCTCACTGGCGACAACCGCAAATCCCTTGCCCGCGTCGCCGGCGCGCGCCGCCTCAATGGTTGCATTCAGGGCCAGCAGGTTGGTTTGCTCGGATATATCACGAATCAGATTAACCACCTCACCAATCTTCTGGGCCTCACTGGCCAGCGTCGAAACCGTCGTATTGGTGTCCTGGGCTTCACTGACTGTACTTTGAATCAATGTATTGGACTCAGAGACCTGTCGCGAAATTTCCGTAATGGAAGCGGATAGTTCCTCGGTTGTTGCGGCAACGGTCTGCACGCCTTCAGACGCCGCATTTGCGGCACTGGCAGCAACAGCAGATTCCTGGCTGGTTTGTTTTGCGGTGTCGGTCAGGATGCTCGCACTGCGCGTCAGGCCCTGCGCCGCATCGTGAACGGAGTTCATAATCCCACCGACGGTGCGCTCAAACGAGTCTGCCATCTCGCGCAGTTTTTCGACGGCCTCTTCCTTGGTTTTCTGCTCGGTTTCTTCGCGTTCCTTGCGCAGTCGATCGACATTTAAGGCATTTTCTCTGAAGACTTCCAGTGCCTTCGCCATTTCACCGACTTCGTCGGCGCGATTGATAAATGCGTTTTCGGTTGTCAGATCACCATTAGCTATCTTTTCCATGACAGCAGCCATCAACGGAACCGGACGCATCAGCTTTCGAATGACAAAAATGGTGATCCCGGCGCCAACCAGGATGGCGATGATCGCGGCCACAACCAGGGCGTTGATAACATTGTTTAGCCCGGCATTGATCTTTTCCTTGAGGACACCCGCATAAAGAATGCCGATCTTCTTTCCGTCCGGCGACAGCACCGGCTCATAAATTGTGTAATAGTCGTTACCCAGAATGGTCGCCTCGCCGTTGAAGGTCTTGCCGCTCATAATCACCGGATAGACACGGCCTTTTTGACCCAGTTGCGTACCGACTGCCCGTTTCCCGTCATTCTTGATGATATTGGTTGTCACCCGCCAGAAATCTTTGCTGGCGTCCTGCCACTTGAAAAGTGTAACCGTCTCCTTGGTCACCTTGCCAATCTCGTCAATCATTTCGTGGGACTCAAAGGCGGGAATGCCACTCATCACCAGTTTTTCAACTTTACCGGCCTCATTAACGGAAAATGTCGTTTCCGGAAATTTTTTCTGCAGGAGCACCGCCGCCGCACGCAGGCTTGCATTTTGCTGCTCGATAACGGTGTGTGCCAGATCCGATTTGAATGTCCAGGCGGCCCATCCGCCGACGCTCACCACAACAAGTGTAATAATCGAGACGAACAGAATCAGCACTTTGGTGCTCATATTCAGATTCAGAGATTTCATGGAAAGTATCCTCGAACACTAAAGAGTTAACAGATGTGCTTGCTGAACAGACAGCAGGCTCACCAATGACGTTGGTTCCAAAGTATATTGAAAATAATTCTTACGCCATCTGATATATGTGTCCATTTGTAACCAAATATTTCAAAACAAGTCATAATAAGGTTACAAGCCATTGTTTCGATACATGCCTGTGACCGCCTGGGTTGGATGAAATTCAGGCAATTGCGCTGAAAATCATTGTTGCTGACGTGAATTTGGACGCTGGCCGTGCAGGCTGTCCCTGCCCGGAAATCTTATTTCCGCCCCGGTTCATTCATGGTGTCCAGTGTCAGAATTAACGGCCCAGCAGTCTCCCCACAAATAGATCAAATCCTCGATTTATTTTGCCCTTAAACCCCTCTCAATGAGGATCAGGGTAAATAAAAAAACGCAAAAAAATCACGCTCCGCTGTTGACGAAAGGGAAAAGAACCGCCAAGTCTCCGTTTCGTGGTTGACTTGCCTGCCGCTTGAAATGAGCCAAAATCCCCCAAATTCGGGGCGTGAAAGTAACGGAAACCGTAACCTTATGACAAATGTAGTCGTCGTCGAATCGCCCGCCAAGGCCAAAACCATAAATAAATATTTAGGCAGTGACTACAAGGTTTTCGCCAGTTATGGGCATATCCGTGACCTGCCAGCCAAGGATGGATCCGTTCGCCCGGACGAGGATTTCACCATGGATTGGGAAATCGATGCAAAAGCGGCGAAACACGTCAAAGACATTTCCATGGCTCTCAAGGGCGCAACCAAATTATTTCTGGCAACCGACCCGGACCGCGAGGGCGAAGCGATTTCCTGGCACGTACAGGAAGTATTAGGCGCCAAAAACCTTCTCAAAGGTGTTGACGTCAAACGGGTTGTCTTCAACGAAATAACCAAAGACGCCATTATCGAAGCCTTTAATCACCCCCGTGAACTGGATACAGAACTGGTTGATGCCTATCTGGCGCGCCGCGCACTGGATTATCTGGTCGGCTTCACTTTATCGCCGGTGTTGTGGCGCAAGCTTCCCGGCAGCCGCTCTGCCGGTCGCGTGCAGTCCGTCGCGCTGCGCCTGATTTGCGAGCGTGAAACGGCAATCGAGAATTTCAACGCCGATGAGTTCTGGACCATAAAAGTGGTTTTCCAGACCGAAGAAGGAAAACCCGTTGTCGCCAATCTGACGCATCTGAACGGCAATAAACTGGATAAACTGTCAATCGGCACCGAAGCCGCCGCCAAGGAAGCCGTGGCCACAATCTCCGCACGCGCTTACAGCGTCGCCGACATCGAGCAGAAAAAGTCGCGCCGCAATCCGGCCGCCCCATTTACCACTTCAACGTTGCAACAGGAAGCGTCTCGCAAGCTGGGTTTTGCCACCAAACGCACCATGCAGATCGCCCAGCGCCTCTATGAAGGTGTCAGCCTTGGCGGCGAAACCGTCGGCCTGATCACCTATATGAGAACCGATGGGGTGACCATGGCTGGCGAAGCCATCAACGGCTGCCGCACACTGATCGGCAATGACTACGGTGCATCCTATGTGCCCGCCGAACCCCGCGTCTATAAGTCAAAGGCGAAAAATGCCCAAGAAGCCCACGAAGCCATTCGCCCCACGGACGTTTCCCGCCGGCCCAAGGACATTGCCGGATTTCTGGACCCGGACCAGCTCAAACTCTACACCCTGATATGGCAACGCACCGTCGCCAGCCAGATGGAATCCGCCATCCTCGATCAGGTTGGCGTCAATATCGCGTCGCCTGACAAACAGGTAACGTTGCGCGCCACCGGTTCCGTGGTTGCCTTCGACGGCTTCTTTCGCCTGTATCAGGAAGGCAAGGACGACAGCGACACCCCCGATGACGGCGAAGACAAAATACTGCCGCCCATGAAGCAGGGTCAGGCCATGGCGACCAACGATATCAATCCGGAGCAGCATTTCACCCAGCCGCCACCGCGTTTTTCCGAAGCCAGCCTGGTTAAATCCCTTGAGGAACTGGGCATCGGCCGTCCCTCGACCTATGCCAGCATTATATCCGTGTTGCAGGAACGCAATTACGTAAGGCTTGAAAGCCGGCGGTTTACCCCGGAGGATCGGGGCCGGGTTGTGACAACCTTCCTGGAAAGTTATTTCACACGCTACGTGGCTTATGATTTTACCGCCGAACTGGAAAACAAGCTTGACGATATTTCCGGTGGCCGCATCGAATGGAAAACCGTTCTCCGCGATTTCTGGGGCGCCTTTAATTCGGCCGTCGGCGAAACCAAGGATCTGCGCGTTTCTGAAGTTCTTGACCGCCTCGATGAAATTCTCGGCCCGCATTTTTTCCGCGAGGGACCAGACGGCAAGGACCCGCGTCAATGCCCGACCTGCGACACCGGCCGGCTCAACCTGAAGCTTGGAAAGTTTGGCGCCTTTATCGGCTGCAACAATTATCCCGAATGCCGCTTCACGCGGCCGCTGGCGGTTACCGATGGCAGCGATGACGACGCCGCTGCCGCCGGCCCCAAGGAACTGGGTCTGGATCCGGTCACTGGCAAGATGGTTACCCTGCGCAAAGGCCCCTATGGCCATTACGTGCAACTGGGTGAAGAGGAAGAAGTGCCGGCGGAACCGGTGAAGGAAGGCAAAAAGCCGAAAGCACCGAAAAAAATCAAACCCAAGCGGTCGTCCCTGACCAAGGCCATGGACCCGGGTTTGGTCGATCTGGATATGGGACTGGCGCTTTTGTCCCTGCCCAGGGACGTTGGTATGGATCCGGAAACGGATAAAATGATTACCGCGGCGATTGGCCGGTTTGGCCCCTACATCAAGCTCGATGCAACCTATGTATCGCTGAAAGGCGATGATGATGTATTGTCCATCGGCTTGAACAGGGCAGCCCATTTAATGGCCAATGCCCCGAAAAAAGATCCGCCGGTCGAACTGGGAATGCATCCAAAAAATAAAAAGCCGGTAACCCTGCGCAAGGGCCGTTGGGGACCCTACGTCATGCATGGCCGGGCAATGGCAACCCTGCCGAAAGGCATGGAGCCGGAAACCGTTGATCTGGCCAAAGCGATCGAATTGCTGGATGCCAAATCGGGCAAAACCAGCAAGGCCGCAGCGGCAAAAAAGGAGTCGGTAAAGAAAACACCGGCACCGAAAAAGAAAGCCGCGGCAAAGAAGAAAGCCGCACCGAAGAAAAAGGCTGCCGCTAAAAAAACACCCGGCAAGACCAAATCCGATACCGAGGCGGCAGCAGACTAACGCTGCCGGCGCTCCGCAACCAACAAGGCAAATTTGTGGCCCGTGCCCCCAAAACACCCGCTCCGTTCCCCACTCAGGACGAACTCCTGAGCTATGTTCAGGACAATCCGACACGTTCCGGAAAGCGCGAAATTGCACGCGCATTTAAACTGGACGCCGAACAGAAACGGGAATTAAAAAAACTGCTGCGGGAAATGCAGCAGAGCGGCGTTCTCGAAAAAAACCGGGGCCGTAAATATTCGGAACCGGGCAAGCTGCCGACCATAACCGTGCTCGAGATTATCGGTCCCGACAAGGACGGTGATGTCACCGCCAAACCTGTCAACTACGACGGTGCAGAGATACCACTTATTACAATGGAATCCGGGCGGCGGGGAATGCCCGCGCCTGGCAAGGGAGACCGGGTTCTGGCCCGCCTGACAGAGGTTGAGCCCGGTATCTATTCGGCCCAGGTCATACGCCAGATCTCTGCCGCTCCGGCTCATATTCTGGGCGTTATCCGGATCAGCGAAGGCGAAATGCGGATCCAGCCGACAGACCGGCGCAACAAGGGAGAAATGATCGTTCGCCCAAGTGACAGCCTGGGTGCCAAGGCCGGCGAACTGGTGCGTGCGGAAGTTCTGCCGGGCTCGCGCCTGGGACTGCGCAACGCCAAAGTCACGGAACGGCTGGAAAGTATGGACGCGCCGGGTGCGATCAGTCTTATCGCCATCCATTCCTATGATATCCCCAATGAATTTCCCGCCGCTGCCATAAAACTGGCCGAAAAATCCGGGGCACGCGAACTTCAGACACGCAGTGATCTGCGTGCCATTCCCCTGATAACCATCGACGGCGCCGACGCCCGCGATTTTGACGATGCCGTCTGGGCCGAACCCGACACCGACGGCAAAAACCAGGGCGGCTGGCACCTGATCGTCGCCATTGCCGATGTTGCCGCCTACGTCACCCCCGGCGATGCCCTTGACCGCGAAGCCCGCAAACGGGGCAATTCCGTCTATTTTCCCGATCGCGTAGTCCCCATGTTGCCCGAAGCCCTGTCCAACGGCTGGTGCTCGCTGGTCCCCAACGAGGATCGCCCCTGTCTGGCGGCCCATCTGTGGATCGATAAAAATGGCCATCTTCTGCGCCACAAATTCGTTCGCGCCCTGATGCGCTCGCATGCCCGTCTGACCTATGACCAGGTGCAGATGGCCCGCGACGGACAAGCCGATCCGGCAACTTCCGAGATCGTCGACAGTATCATCGCTCCACTTTACGGGGCCTATGGGGTGCTGCAAAAATACCGGGAAGAACGCGGCGCCCTCGAACTGGACCTGCCGGAAAAGAAAGTCGAGATCGGTGAAGACGGCAAAATCGCCAGCATTTCGCCACGGCCGCGTTTCGACAGCCACAAACTGATCGAAGAGTTCATGATTACCGCCAATGT
>JABMNT010000074.1 GCA_013203595.1 Rhodospirillales bacterium | reverse complement strand
TCTTCTCATCCAGATTGTCGCGCTACACCAACAGCAGGACCCCGGTAACATCGTCGGCATCATGGTCAGACACTGTTTCCACCCCTCAAAAGCTGATACGCAGCACTTAATTTGCTTTCAAGTCTATCAAGGCTATCCATAAAAGACGAGAGCCGGCACCGATTTTTTAAAGGCATGTACATGCTGCTGAATCCGGGCGGAAAGCAATGCGGGCCGACCCGGTTAGTCCTGATTCCTGTTCGGCTTTTTACGCTGCAGCGGACTGGAGCCTGATTTATCGGCCCCCTTGAACTTTGGCGACGGGTAGGCCGGCCTGGGTTTTGCAGTGGGCTTCGCCTTGCTCTCTTTGGCACGTTTATCCCATGGCTTTTTGGCGTCAGCTTTCCCTTCTGACGCTTTCCTTGCGTAAGCCCCGGCCGATCCGGCCGGTTTGGGCCGGGGTTTTGCGCTACCTGCCGCCGCATCCGTTCGGCCTGCAAACGGCCGCGCCGGCTTTTTATCGGATTTGACCCAGGGCTTTTTGCGCTCGCTGGTTGTCTCCGCCCCGCTTGCTCCCTTGCGCTCTGGCTGCGCGGCCCCTTTGGACCAGGCCTTTTTGCCGGTTGCGGGCTTATCGGCCCTGTCGGCGTAATCACGCTTTGGCTTATATTCGGACTTCACCCAGGGCTTTTTGTGATCTGTTGCCGCTGCAGTTACGTTTGATCCCTTGCGCTCGGGCTCGGCGTCCCTGGACCAGGCCTTTTTGCCGGTTGGCGGATTATCTGACTTTTCTGCATAATCGCGCTTTGGCTTGTTATCGGAGTTGACCCAGGGCTTTTTGCCGTCGCCTCGATCATCGGGTTTGTTGGCAAATGTACGCTTGGGCCTGGCCGCCGGTTTGTCGTCCGAATCCGCGCCCCGGTAGGGTTTCTTTTTGTGGCTGAATTTCTGCGGGCGGTCTTTGGGCGCTTCCGGGATGCCCTCCAGGCGGATGATTTCTATATTCTTTTCCACTTTTCGTGTCGGCCCGACGGCTTCAAGGAATTTATCGACTATATGAGGCACCAGTTCGAAGTGGGTTTCTGTCTGCTGGATACGGATGGCACCAATTTCATTTTTGGTTATGTGACCGGCGCGGCATAACATAGGCAATAACCAACGCGTTTCCGCCTGGTCATTGCGGCCAACGGAAAGCGAAAACCAGACCCCGTTTTTAAAATCATCGCGACGCGGTTTCGGAGCTTCCAGGGGTGCGGCATCCAGTAATTCCTCCGGCGCCGGTTGTCCGGCCCGGTGCAGACGCAAAAACGCCGCCGCAACCTGGTCCGCGCCGTGGCGGGCCAGCAGGTCCTTGGCAAAAGCCTGTTCGTCACTGTCCAGCGGCCCGGTCAGCATCACATCATCAAGGATGCGTTCTCTGTCACGCTTGGTGATGTCATCCAGCGATGGTGGCTTGCCCCAGGTGGCCTCGATATTGGCATTACTCAACAGCCGCTCGGTGCGGCGGCGCGCATTATGCGGCACAATCAGGGCACTTGTCCCCTTTCGTCCGGCGCGTCCGGTCCGGCCACTTCTGTGCAGCAAGGCTTCGCTATTGCGCGGAATATCGGCATGGATAACCAAATCCAGATTTGGCAGATCAATACCGCGGGCGGCCACATCGGTGGCGACACAGACCCGTGCCCGCCCGTCACGCATGGCCTGCAAGGCGTGGGTTCGTTCGTTCTGACTTAATTCACCGGAAAGCGCGACCACCGAAAAGCCCCGGTTATTGAGGCGGCTGGTCATATGATTGACCGTTGCCCGGGTACCGCAAAATACCAGCGCATTGGTTGGATCGTAAAACCGCAATACATTGATAATGGCATTTTCACGATCATTGGGTGCGACCACCAGTCCCTGATACTCGATATCCAGATGCTGCTCGCGTTCCGCAGTTGTCGATACCCGCACGGCATCGCGCTGATATCGGGTTGCTAGATTTGCGATGCTGCGGGGGACGGTTGCCGAGAACATCAGGGTCCGTCGCTCTCCGGGCGCCGCATCCAGAATATATTCCAGGTCGTCGCGAAACCCGAGATCCAGCATTTCATCGGCTTCATCCAGAACCACAGCCCGTATTTTGGTAAGCTCCAGTGATCCCCGTTCGATATGATCGCGCAGGCGGCCCGGTGTGCCGACGACAATATGGGCGCCGCGCTCGAGCGTTCGCCGCTCGGTGCGCATATCCATGCCACCGACACACGAAGCAATTGTTGCACCGGTCATTTCATAGAGCCAGTCCAGCTCCCGCTTCACCTGCAGCGCCAGTTCGCGGGTCGGTGCGACGACCAGGGCCATCGGCAGGCCAGCGCGGGAGAATTTGTCGGCGCTTGCCAACAAAGTCGGTGCGATGGCAATGCCAAAGGCGACGGTTTTGCCCGATCCCGTTTGCGCCGAAACCAGGGTGTCTGCGTCTTTCAGTTCGGGCGCCAGAACAGCGATCTGAACCGGTGTCAAAACGCTGTATCCTCGCTTAGTCAATGCCTGGCTAAGCGACGGAACAATGCCATCAAAATCTGTCATGTTTTTTATCTGCCGGATTGCTATTATCTTGCGCCAGGTTACGGATCATTAGTTTATGGGGCGCACGTCGCTAACATCATTTGCGCAACGGAACAAATCAGGTGAGCCGTCTTTTATAGAGACTAAAGGTTTGCGTCAACCAGGCATCGCCATAGGCAATTCCCCGAAAGCCATCCTTGCATGGCCATACGGCTGTTATTATGGTTCTAATCCTGCCCCTGATTTGAGAAAGCTTACCGCGGACAATGGCCAGAGCACCAAAAACAAAGGCAACGGTCGGGTCGAAAAAGCCCGCCGCCCTGTCGATTGCCGTGATCCTGCCCTGTTACAAGGAAACCGCTCATATCCTTGATGTCATCAAGGGCATCGGCCCCTGCGTTTCGGCCATTTATGTGGTTGATGACGATTGCCCCGACCAGACCGGAGCCTATGTCGAGAAAAACTGCAAAGACAGGCGAGTCCGGGTGATTTTCCAAAAATCAAATACCGGGGTCGGCGGCGCCATGGTCGCTGGCTATCAGGCGGCTTTGCAGGACAACCATGATATATTCGTGAAAATGGATGGCGACGGGCAAATGGATGCCAGTCTGATCCCGACGATCATCGCGCCGCTGGTGGAAAATCGGGCCGATTACGCAAAAGGAAACCGGTTCCACAAGATTGAAGCCGTATCGAAAATGCCGGTTTCGCGGATCTTCGGTAATATTTGCCTGTCATTCCTGTCAAAAATGTCGAGCGGCTACTGGTCCGTGTTTGATCCGACCAACGGTTTTACGGCCCTGCACCGGACCGCCGCCCGGCGCCTGCCGCTGGAACAGCTGTCCAAGGGTTACTTTTTCGAATCAGACATGTTGTTCCGGCTGGCGATGATCCGGGCGGTTATCGAAGATGTTCCCATGAATGCCATATACGGAAATGAAAAAAGCGGCATCCGAATCCCCAAAATCATCCCGGAATTTATCGTCAAACATTTCATCAGTACCTGTAAGCGGCTTTATTTCACTTATTTTCTGCGTGATTTCGGGTTACCGGGCCTGCAGTTGATATTGGGTGGCCTGATGTTCGGGTTCGGCGTCATCTTTGGTCTCATTGAATGGTATCACAGTTCCACCTCGGGCATCCCGGCAACGGCAGGAACCGTAATTGTTGCCGCCTTGCCCGTTATTCTCGGTTCACAGTTTTTGATTTCATTTCTCAATCACGACACCCGAAATGCCCCGACGAAACCACTGCAGTCCGATCCCAGTCCGCTTGCCTCCGCAGACTAGCGTCTTTCCTGTTGATAGGGAATTAGGACAAGATAGCCGTGCAGCCGTTGCGCCGTTCGTCGCCGGCCGCCCACAGGTTATGCGTGTCAGGCTCATAACCGACCCCGTGAACGCCACCGAAAAACAGGTTTTGCTCATCCCATATTTTTACGTCTTCAAAGCTGCGCGCCAAGCCATCACCGATTGCCGGTTCAAATCCAAACTCGATATCCAGACGCCCGCCTTCAAGATGAATACGCGGTGCCGATACCGCGGCCTGCAAAGGCATTTTAAAATCGACCATATTGATCAGAACCTGCAAAATGGCTGTTCGAATCCGGTTGGAGCCGCCCGACCCGAGTGCCGTTATCCGCTTATCAGACTGCATCAGCAAACTGGGTGCCATCATTGAGCTCATGCGTGTATCCGCCAGCCACTGATGGAAACCGCGTGGGTTTATATCCTCTTCGCCCAGCATGTTATTCAGCATGATGCCGGTTTCGGGAACGATGTATCCCGAGCCCTCGCCGTTTGAAATGGTCAGAGCCGCAGCATTTCCGTCGCCGTCGACGACACTGATTTGGGTTGTACCGCGCCGCGAAGCGGGCACACCTAAAATCGAAGTTCGGTATTTGTGCAGCAATTCGCTGTCGAGCAGAGCCTGCCCGGCATCTTCCGCCCCCTTGTCACTAAATCCGGCTTCGAGGCGTGCCTGGTTGGTCAGTTTCATGACTTTGGCCAGGAGTTCCAGATGGGCGCTGCTGCCAAATCCGGTCTTCGTCAGGGTCGCTTCATCAAGCAAAGCCAGTGCGAAGGCCACCAGAATGCCACCGCTGGACGGTGGCGGGTTGGTTATAAAGCTGGCCCCCCGATAGGCGACACGCAGGGGATCGCGGCGGAATATGCGGTAGGCTTCGAGATCGCGGCGGCGCAGCGCGCCGCCATTCCGGCAATCCGTGTCAATGGCTGCAGAAATCTCTCCCTTGTAAAAAAGCGCCTGGCCTTCCCGGGCAATCGCTTCCATGGCGTCGGCAAAACCGATATTGGCAAAATGCTCCCCTTCGCCGATCAGCCGCGCCGGATCTTTTTTCGAGGCAAAAAGCGCCCGGCTTTCGGGCGTTGCCATATAAATCGGCCCAACGACCTGAAAAATGCGCGCCTGCATGGCATTGACCGGCAACCCGGCCCGGGCCAGGGCAACGGCCGGTTCAACCACCCGGGAAACGGGCATGCGCCCCAAATCCCCAACCACTTCAAACAGACCCTTTATGGCACCCGGTACAGCGATCGCGGCGCGGCCGATGTGGAATTCCTGTTGGGTCGGACCAAAATCGCAGACCACCGGGGAAAAGTCGCAACCCTCTTCAGGCGCATGTGTGCCCGGGGTCTGGGCAAAAAAATCATAGACCACAGGCGCTTTCCCGACCGGACAGGCCATCAGGAATCCACCGCCGCCCATGGATGACAGGACCGGCTCGCAGACCGTCGACGCAACCATTGCCGCCATCACGGCGTCAAAGGCATTGCCCCCTTCCTCCAGGGTAATCTGTGCGGCACGCACGGTTTCCGGATGACCCGCCGCAATCGCACCCTTTGGGCGCTTTGAAACCCTCACAATTTTATCAACCCCCGCATCCCGTAATCAAACGTGATGATAGTGGTTAATCATTCAGGGGTTTGCAATGCACCCTGTATGTTCCTATTTTCACTTACTGGTGTTTCCCGGGCACGGCCAACGCTCTATGATGGCAGCCTTCTTTCGCGTAGAGGTATATTATGAAGTTTATTTCCATTTTTAGTGTTTGCCTGCTTGCCAGTCTTTCAACAGTTTCTGGTGCCATCGCCGAGGAGGGCGTGTTGAACGCCTTGTCCATTCGGGAAATGCCACAGACTAAATTGATTCATGTGCAAACCCTTGATGATTCCGATGAAAATATATTGCTGGTCGCGGAATTCGTTAAACAGCTTGAGGAAAATGGTTTTACCATCTCGAAAACGGCCGAAATGATTTTAAATTTCGAATCCCGCGATCAGATTGGCGATTGGGACTCCGGTTCCAGCCGCCACCTCTTAGAGCTTGAAGCAAAAGGAGGAATCGGTGACGCCGATAACCGCAAGGCACGGGTAAACGTGTTTGATTCCAATAGAGGTGGCCTGTTAAACAAGGGCAGTAGTGGCACCGGCACTTCCTCAACAGCCAGCAAGTATCGCCTGGAGGTGACCGTCGAAGGCCGATCGGATGGCAAAACCTACTGGCGTGGCTGGTCGGTGGCTGACCTGACCTCGGGCGAGGGATTAACGCTTACTAAAAAAATGATCCTGCCACTTGTCCAAAGTATTGGCCAAACCGTACGCAGCCAACCGTTCCCAACCGATTAATCAGCGAAAACTTCGATCCTAGGCGCGGCGCTATATTCCATTTCGATAATTCTAGAAATATAGTTGAAATATAACTCACGATATGCCATAAGTCGGTTATGGATATTGATCACGCTGCAAAATGTTTAAGTGAATTGGGCAATCCGACGCGCCTGGCGATTTTCCGCCTGCTGGTTCGGGCCGGTGCCACCGGGCTTACAGTTGGTGGCATTCAAAAGCGTCTGAATGTGCCTGCCTCCACCCTGTCGCACCATATTTCGCATCTGGTTTGGGCCGGTCTGATTGTTCAGGAGCGTGACGGACGAACGTTGCATTGCCACACACAGCCGGGCGTGATGGACGATCTGGTGGGGTTTTTGATGGATGAATGCTGCAAGGGATTTGACGCGGATTCCGACGCCAGCCGTGCCGGCTGACCCGCGTTTTTTTTGGCCAAACAGTTCGACAATAATCGAATTATTTAACCGGACAGGTGATCTATGTTACAGACTGAAAACATCTCCTCCTTGCCCAAACCACGGCTTGTCACCTGGTCCCGTATCGATCCGGTTGTGGTATCCATTGCCATCCTCTTTGCCGCCCTTGCGGTCATTGATTTAGGCCAGTTGCCTGTCAGTCTGAAATCCACAGCCATGGCGTTGCTGTCGATTTCCCCGTTTTTTCTGTTGTCCGTAGCTGTCGCCGCCTATGCCAAAGCCAGCGGAGCCGAACATCTTATTGCCAATATATTTGCCGGCAATCCGGTCCGGATGATCGTCCTTGCGGCTCTGTTCGGTGCCATATCGCCGTTCTGTTCCTGTGGTGTCATACCGCTTGTTGCCGGATTATTGATTGCCGGAGTTCCTCTGGCGCCAGTCATGGCGTTCTGGTTGAGTTCGCCCCTGATGGACCCGGAGATGTTTATCATCAGTGCCGCAGCCATCGGTTTGCCCTTTACCATCGCGAAAACCGTGGCCGCGATTGGCGTCGGACTGATGGGCGGGTTCCTGACCCATATGGTGATCAAATCCGGTGGGTTTACGGACCCCTTGCGGGTCGCGCGCGTCGCCTCATGCGGAACATCTTCCTGTGGCCAGAAATCAACAGCCCCGGTGGTCAACTGGAAGCCGTGGCAGGATTCCGACCGGCGGTCTGCATTTATCCGCTCCGCCAGCGATAACGGCTGGTTCCTGGGGCGTTGGCTGACCTTGGCGTTCGCCATTGAAAGCCTGATGGTTGCCTATATCCCCGCCTCCCTGATTTCAGATTGGCTGGGCAGTGGCGCCTGGTGGACGATTCCTCTGGCCGTCGGGGTCGGCGTGCCCGCCTACCTGAACGGTTTTGCAGCCGTCCCGCTGATCGCCAGCCTGATCGACATGGGGATGATGCCAGGCGCCGCCATGGCCTTCATGATTGCCGGCGGGGTCACCAGTCTTCCAGCCGCCCTGGCTGTGTTCGCCCTGGCCCGCAAGCCGCTGTTTCTCTGGTACATCCTGCTGTCGCTGACCGGCGCCCTGATTTCTGGTATTTCCTACCAGGCGGTAGCCGGCTTCTTTTAGGAAACCCGCTCTACCGCCCCATCAGGCTTTCGCCTTTTCTCGACAACGCGATGGCCTCCATCGCCCAGGCCGCCAGGCTATTGAGATCACTTTGGTCGAAACCAAACGCCGCTGACAGATCGCTGATCATACCGGATTCGGCATCGTGCAAATAGCCATCGGCATAGGCCATGGTCAATAGTTCGAGCATGGCAATGACCCGGACCTTGCGGGTGGTGAACGCCGATAGGTCGGGTTCTGCCAGAACAGCCGTCATGTCGGGGTTGGCGGTAGCACCGAGGCGGCTCTTCAGGTCGATCAAGGCATCCCGTTCGCTCAGATCATCTTCGCCGTCGATCATGCTTATGCGCTGGGCAAGCACCAGAAAGGCATCTTTCTGCTTGCGGTCTAATAAATGAAGGAACATGCCGGACACTCCAGTTCAATGGAAAGCTGAGCTCACTCAAACAGAATATCATCTGCGGCGAAAGAGGGGATCGGGGGGCAATTCAAATTTCCTGTGTAAAAAGACCGGTGATGCTTGATGAATCAGGCGATTATGGTTAGGAAGCATCTGATTTAAGTTTCTGCTCCCTTCAAGCCACCGTCAGATTAGCTGAGGAAGGTCCTGATGACCGAAACACAAATGATGGCCCTGCTGCCAACTGGCCTGGCTGATGTTTTGCCGCCAGATGCGACTTTTGAAGCGGCGACATTGGCGCAGCTAATGGCAGCCTTTGCCGGCTATGGCTACGAGCGCATTAAACCGCCCTTGATCGAGTTTGAGGATGGCTTGCTGGCTGGCCTCGGCACCGCCATGGCCTCGCAGACCTTTCGGTTAATGGATCCGGTATCGCAGCGCATGATGGGTGTACGGGCCGACATGACACCCCAGGTCGCGCGCATCGCATCAACGCGGCTCAAAAATGTCGCTCGCCCCTTGCGCCTGAGCTATTCGGGTGATGTTTTGCGGGTCAAAGGCACTCAACTCCGCCCGGAGCGCCAATTCACCCAGGTTGGCGTCGAGATTATCGGCACCGACCGGGCCCAGGCAGACGCAGAGGTCATCCTCATGGCCATCCAGTCCCTGCGTGACCTGGGTGTTGACGGTTTGTCCGTTGACCTGGCCATACCGACCCTGGTTCCGGCTCTCTGCAAGGAATTCAAGATCACCGGTGATGCCGAAATCAAAATGCGGCTGGCCCTGGATCGCAAGGATGCGGCCTCCATCACCGAGTTGGCCAAAAACATCGGGACAAACAACGCCGCCATGCTGAGCGCCCTGCTGAACGCGGCAGGTCCTGCCGAACGCACCCTCACCGCCTTGCATAAAATGACCTTTGGTCCGGATGCAGCAAGGGAAAGAGCCATCCTGACCGATGTGGCAAACCGGGTCCGAGCCGCCGCTCCCGACATTCAGCTGACCATTGATCCTGTTGAAAACCGGGGATTTGAATACCACAGCGGTGTTACCTTCACATTTTTTGCCCGTGGCGTCCGCGGCGAACTGGGCAACGGCGGCCGCTATCTGGCCGAAAACGGGACCGAACATGGCGAGCCCGCCACCGGTCTGACCCTGTTCATGGATACCATTTTACGCGCCCTGCCACGCCCGCAGGCACAGGAACGCATTTATCTCTGTTTCGGGATTTCCGAAAGCGCGGCCGACACGCTTCGTGGGGACGGCTGGATCACCATCAGCGGGCTGGAACAAAGCGAAGATCCGGAAGCTGAGGCGCAACGGTTACGCTGTACACATATATTCATTGACGACAAGATCAAGAAACTGAAACGCGAATTGGAAGGTTAGTTTAAGATGGCCAATGTGGTTGTGGTTGGTTCCCAATGGGGCGACGAAGGAAAAGGCAAGATTGTCGACTGGCTTTCCGAACGGGCGGATGTGGTGGTCCGCTTTCAGGGCGGGCATAATGCCGGACATACGCTGGTCATTGATGGTGTCGTCTACAAACTGAGCCTGCTGCCATCGGGTATTGTGCGTCCAGGCAAAGCCTCGGTGATCGGCAACGGGGTTGTTCTTGACCCCTGGGCTTTGATGACGGAAATCGAGTCCATTCATACCCAGGGAGTCGCGGTCAGCCCGGAAAACCTCAAAATATCGGAACAGGTTATACTGACCCTGCCGCTGCACCGCAACCTGGATCTGGCCCGCGAGAAGGCCGCAGGCAAAGAGAAAATCGGCACCACCGGTCGCGGCATCGGTCCCGCCTACGAAGACAAGACGGCGCGACGTGCCATTCGCCTCGGCGATTTGGCGGACCTCGACGCCCTCGACAATAAAATCGATCGCCTTCTGTTCCACCACAATGCCCTGCTGCGCGGCATGGGGATGGAAGAAGTGTCCGGTGCGGAACTGAAGGCAAAACTGGTTGAAATTACCCCGAAAGTTTTACCTTATGCAGGCGCCGTCTGGAAAGAACTGGACGTTGCACGCAAACGCGGAGACCGCATCCTGTTCGAAGGCGCCCAGGGAACCATGCTCGATATCGATCATGGCACCTACCCGTTCGTCACCTCTTCAAACGTTGTCGCCGGTCAGGCTGCCACCGGCTCCGGGCTCGGTCCCAATGCCATCGACTTTGTTCTGGGCATAACCAAAGCCTATACAACCCGCGTCGGCAGCGGTCCGTTTCCGACGGAACTCTTCGATAGCACCGGCCAGCTTCTGGGCGAACGCGGGCATGAATTCGGGACGGTTACCGGGCGGCCGCGTCGTTGCGGCTGGTTCGACGCCGTGCTCGTACGCCAGGCCGTTAAAGTCAATGGAATCACGGGTATTGCGTTGACCAAACTGGATGTGCTGGATGGGGTTGGTGATTTGAACGTCTGCACGGGATACCGCATCGACGGCACCTTGTATGACCACCTCCCGGCATCGACCGTGCGCCAGGCAAAAGTGGAACCCATCTACGAAACCATGGAAGGCTGGACCGAAAGCACCATGGGTGCCCGCTCCTGGGCAGAACTGCCGGCCACATGCATCAAATACATCCGCCGGATTGAAGAACTCATTGAAGCCCCCGTAACCCTGTTATCGACGTCGCCAGAGCGTGACGATACAATTTTAGTTCAGGATCCGTTTGCTGATTAACGGTAAATTAACCTTCTCTTCCGGCCCAAAAGCAATACAACGTTGTATTTTTGGTAAATAATGGCTAAAATCCTACGGGAAATGCTGGTGCAAGCCTGACAGGAACGTTTCGGCTTGCATTCAGAGACTAGGATTTGTGACCATGGCAGAACAGCCTTTGGAAACGGATGAAGTCGCAGAAGAGCTGCCGCCAGATATGGCGGAGATGTTTGAGCCTGCGGATGCTCCGATAGATAACTCTCCGACGCAACATAGTGGCGCTGGTGGGCCTGTGGTTCTTAAGGACCGCTATATGCTCGACACAGCCACGCCCTTGCCCGGATTTGATTCGCCGTCTGCGAAAGCCTATCTGGCCGAGGATCGCCGTGACCTCGGCCTGAAACTGTTTGCACTCATTTGTTCGCCGGAGATTTCCACCCGGATCGCCGCCATTCGCCTACAGAAGGATTCGGATTCTGCGGGACGCCTTGATCTGATCGACTGGGATGTCATTTACTGGCCACCGCTCGGGCAACGGACGATGGTAATTATCTTTGTCCAACCGCGAGGCGGGCGTGTCCTGCATCGGCTCGCGCGCAAGGAAATTCGGATAACCGAATACGATGTGCCGCGGAAACTGGCAGAACCCCTTGCCAACATTCTTCAGAAAATTGCCGTCCAGGAGGGCCCGCATCGGGCAATTCGTCCGGAAAATATCTTTTTCCGTGACGAGGACATGACAGAAATCATCATTGGAGAAAACGTCTCATCACCGCCTGGCTTCGACCAGCCGACAATTTTTGAACCCGTTGAGCGGGCGATGGCAGATCCGGCCGGTCGCGGCATCGGCTCAACACGTGATGATATTTTTGCACTGGGTGTGACCATTGGTATATTGGTGCTGGGCCACAATCCGGTGGCAAAAACCAAGGATGAAGATTTAATCAAGGCTCGCCTTGAACAGGGGTCCTATGCCGTCATCTTCGGCAACTCAAGGGTTCCGCTGCCGCTGCTCGAGCCTTTGCGCGGCATGCTCAATGACGATCCGGTTGCGCGCTGGGATTTCAATGAAATTTCCAACTGGTTAACCGGGCAGCGAACAGCACCCGCGAAAAAGAGACCGATTCGAAAGGCCGAAAACCCTTATCCGTTTCGCGGCAAGGAGTACCTCAATGCGCGCTCCCTCGCCCAGCAGTTTTCCCAGAAAATCCAGGATGCGGCCAAGACCGCCGGCGAGGAAACCTTTGAAACCTGGCTAAAAAGATCACTCGGTGATGCCGGCATGGCAGAATCCGTCAAAGGACTGATTCAAGCGGCCAAGTTTCACAAAGACGGCTATCAAGGCAGCGATGAATATGTGACCTGCCAGTTGTGCATGCTTTTAGACCCCATGGGGCCGATCCGATACAAGTCGGTCTCGTTTATGCCGGACGGGTTTGGGCCAATGGCCGCCAGTCAGATGCTGCACAACGACAACGGCCAGCTCATTGGCGAAATTCTATCCTATGACATGATTTCAGCCTGGTTAAACAACCAGTCGCCGCCGTACCCGGGGACTTCTGAACTGCGCGCAAACTTCATATCCCTGAAAGGATTTATTTCGATCAAAGAAATAGGCTATGGCCTTGAGCGGGTTTTATACGAGATCAACCCCAGTCTTCCCTGCCATAGCCCCCTGATTGCACAGGATTATGTTATGCAGATCGAACATATGCTGCCCGCCCTTAACAAGGCCGCCAGCAATGCGGACACCAACCAGCGTCCCATCGACCGCCATATTGCGGCTTTTATTGCCACCCGGTTCGATCAGGATATCCACCCCCATTTAAAGGCCCTGGCCAGTGATGCCCGCGACACCTCCATCGTCGGCCTGTTGAGCCTATACGCCTTCCTGCAGTGGAAACTGCGCGAACAACAGCTGCTGGGGCTGTCCAGTTGGGTCGGCGGGCTATTGGGGCCGGTTATTAACAGCTACCACAACCGGATCACCCGCGGCGACATCGAAAAGGAAATCCCACGGCTTGTCCGGAAAGGCAGTTTGCCCGAACTCTTTGATCTGGTCGACAATGCGGAACGTCGAAAGGATGACCGGGATGGTTACACAGAAGCCCGGGCCGAGTGGCTGGCGGCGGAAGAAGAGGTTAATGATATCGAAGGTGCCGGTGACGAACGGATCACCAGGGCGGAGCGGGCGGGTCAACAGGCCGCCGCCGTAATCTCAATCGTTATCACTTTAACAATGGTTCCGGTTTTGCTGATACTTCAAACATGGTGAAAAAAAAGGTTCGGACGCGTTAAACAATGGCGAAAGCTGCGACACAAAATACCGCTAAAGCGCCGAGCTTCACACTCATATTGTGGGGTGCAGGCATTGTTACGGTGTGGGGAATCATCTCCCCGTCGTCCATGCTCATTCTTTCGCTGGGCATGCTGCCGACCCTTGTCGCCTATTTTTGCGACCGGACCGAGCAAAAATTTGCCTTATATTGTGTTGGTGGAATGAATTTCTGCGGCGTATTTCCATTTCTGCTTAAACTGACCGATGATCACTCCTTCACTGCCGCGATGGAAATTATGAGTAATGTGTTTTCGCTGGCGATCATATTTACCGCCGCCGGGTTCGGCTGGCTTATGTTTCTTTCTATTCCACCGGTCGTCTCGTCCTTTCTGACGGTTCTGGCTGAAGCGCGGGTAAAATCCCTGAAATCGATCCAAAAGAAAATCGTCGATGAATGGGGGGCTTCCATTGCAAAGGGCAATAGCGAAACAGCTGCCAAGGTTCCCTTGACGGATGAAGAAACCGATTAGCAGGCATCGCGGCAGACCTGGATTAACTGGATAAATGACGCTGACTGGAAGCGTTTTTTACAGATTTCTTCAGCTTTTCAAAGGCCCGCACTTCGATTTGCCGGACCCGTTCGCGGGAAATTCCATACTGAAGGCTGAGATGCTGCAACGTGGTCGGTGATTCCTTAAGACGACGCTCGACGATAATGTGCCGCTCGCGGTCCGTTAAGTGATCCATCGCCCCGGTCAGCAAATGATGGCGATTGGAAAATTCTTCCGAACGACCCAGAACCACTTCCTGGTTATCGGACTCTTCAACCAGCCAATCCATCCATTCACCCTCTCCGACCTCGCGCATTGGCGCGTTCAAAGACTGATCAGGAATAGACAGACGGCGGTTCATGGCAACCACTTCAGCTTCCGTGACTTTCAGGCGCGTCGCAATCAGG
The DNA here is from genome assembly GCA_013203595.1 of Rhodospirillales bacterium. Classification (GTDB taxonomy): domain Bacteria; phylum Pseudomonadota; class Alphaproteobacteria; order Rhodospirillales; family Casp-alpha2; genus JABMNT01. The sequence goes on along the minus strand of JABMNT010000074.1, from coordinate 725 downwards.
GAGACGTTCTCAGGCAGCAGATCGCCCTCCTCCATGGCATCAATATGGCTCTTCATCTTCCGCAGATTGAAAAACAGTTTCTTCTGGGCCGCCGTCGTTCCCATTTTCACCAACGACCAGGAATGCAGGATATACTCCTGAATTGAGGCGCGTATCCACCACATGGCATAAGTCGCCAGCCGGAACCCGCGGTCCGGATCGAACCGCTTCACCGCCTGCATCATGCCGACGTTGCCCTCGGAAATCAGCTCGGCAACGGGCAGGCCATAGCCGCGATAGCCCATCGCGATCTTGGCGACGAGGCGGAGATGCGAGGTGACGAGCTGCGCCGCCGCGTCGGTGTCGCCATGCTCCTGGAAACGCTTGGCGAGCATATATTCCTGCTCGGGTTTGAGCAGCGGGAATTTTCTCCAGAATACGAAGCCAAGAGCCGTGGTAATTCATAAGTGAATAACCCGGCCCTCGCCTGTCTGGGTACAATGGTTTTCAGATTTACTTTTAAGGAGCCGCTTTAAAATCCTTGATAGGCTGAGCATTCAACACCACCGCACAATGTCAAGAAGGTCCAAAGGGAGAAAACGCTGTGCCGCATGCTATTGTCAAATAAAAACATGGGTTCCTTGCAGCAAATCCTTATTTCCAGAAAGGGGGTGGTTTTCTTTTAAAGTAAAAAGCAACCGGCAACTGTATGACAATTTTGGAAAAACCTTAGAAGAGGAGGGAGC